>JBCBZB010000098.1:0-14956 GCA_039815565.1 Planctomycetota bacterium | reverse complement strand
GACCGACTGATCCACCTCCAGACCTCGAGCAAGCTGCCGAGGAAGACCTGGAACCCGCTGTTCCCGATCAACCACACCGAGGCTGTTCTCCGAGACCTCACCGGCCGACTCCGAAGGGAGTCGTGGCTGGTCAGCAAACGGCGCTGGTACCTGAACTCCCACCTCCAGATCTTCCTCGCCTTCCGCAACCTCGTCCGGCCGCGGTTCAACCGGGACGAAGAATCCCCGGCGCAGTTGGCCGGCTGGTTGCCCCGACGGCTCCGACCGTGGCAGGTCCTGTCGTGGCGACAGGACTTCGGGCGGCGAAGCGGATACCCACTGTCAGTCCTTGGGAAACCGTGGACCGAGGCGCGTGCGGCGTGAGGCGATGGGATCGCGTCACAACACCGGCCGGGGTCAGCTCCGGAGGTCAGAGACGTTCAAGATCGAGGCGCGCGCTACCGCAACGCGCCTCCGCGAGCGCACGGCGCAACGGATCTTCAATCCAAGAAGCCGCAGTCTCGGCGTCATCGATCTTGCCTGCCGAGGCCAGAGCCTCGATCGAGACCTCGAGCAGTCGATCACGGCCTTCCTGGCGCGGAGCGAGCGGATCGTGGTCGACCAACGACATGACGAGATCGTGGAGTCGACGGTCGACTCGGTGAAGCTCGAACCGCGTGTGGCCATGGGTCACGACCGACATCGGACGCTTCGCCAACGACAAGAACGCTTCGACACCCTGAGCGAAGTACTCGGCCGCTGAGCTCGCGGCGTAGCCATCAAGGCAGCACTCCTCTTCGAGAGCTCGTGCGTAGAGTTCGTCGATCTGCCGTCGCACGCTGTGGGGGAACGCAAAGAAGTGCACCTGGTGGGCGACTTCGTGAGCGAAGGTGTCAAAGCCGAACAACGCTGCGTCGTCGAGCGCCTCGACTCCGGTGGCTGCGCGCAATCCACCGAGTCCCCGCACGTCGTCCCAGAGTCGGCCATCGAAGGTGCGGCGGCCACTCAGCGAACGGCGCTCGATTGCGGCAGTCGTCCGCTCGTCGAGATCCAGGAGGTCGTGCCGTGCACGCCGAGCCTTGAGGCCGCCCAGTCGCGAGCCGAAGGCCGAGAGCGCACGCTCCGCGATGTTCCGACGGCGAGGTTCGAGCGAGGCGAGATCCGGAACCAACACATCCACGTGTCGCGTTTCGAACTCGCCATAGCGGATCTCGAGAAGCTCGTTGGCAGGTTCACCGAACTGCTCGGCGATACCGAAGCTCCTGCGGCGCTCCTCGACCTCACCGAGAAGACGCAGGACCGTCGGGTGCTCCGGATCGACTCCACGGGCGATCGCGAGCTGCGTCGAAGCCGTCTTGAGGTCGTCGCGGGCCAAGGCCTGGACCGCGTTCTCGATCGACACCATCGACGGCGCCTCGTGGAAGGCTCCGAGTCCAGAGCCGAGTCGAAGCAAGGCATCCTGTTCGAACGGGTCGTAGCGCAGAGCGTGCCGATAGAATTCGGCCGATCGCTCCGGGTCCCCGGCCTTGAACCAGTAGGCACCGATCGCCGCGGCGAGCGGTGCGCAGGAGACTGCGGCCTCGTCGAAGCCCTCGGCGATGGCCGCTGCCTCGTCGTCCGACCCAAGGCGAAGATGAACACGGAGCAGTAGAGCCGACCCCCGCTGATCTCCCGGCTCGTCGAGGCGAAGACGAATCGCGTCCCGCAGAGCCGAACGAACCGCGCCGCGAGCGAGATGGACCTGGCCCGAGAGCCAGAGGGTCTCCGGATCGTCGGAGGCGACTTCGCGGAGCTTGCGAACCGCATCTCGCGCCTCGCGGAGTCGACCGTGGCGCAGGGCCTCGGCGACCGTGATGCGGAGCTCGTCGGCTTCGCCCGAAGCCGGAAGAGTCTCGGTCGGCGCCGAGATCGAGAGCCCGATCGGGGTCGGATCCTGCGCGAGCGCGGGGCTGAGGGAGAGGAGCCACGCGGCCAGCCCTGCGCCAAGGACGCGTGTCCATCGGGCTTTCGCCGGATGGAGGGCTCGGGATTGCGTCACTCGCTCGCGCACGCAGCAAGTCTACCGCAGCGAACGAGACGGTGCGTGCAACCCACCTAGGGCGTTCCCCTCAGTTCGGCCTGGAACGAGCGCTGGGATCGACGACGCGGAACCGAACGCGCGTCGAGTCCCCCACTCAGACCGGAGGATCTGGCCGACTTGACACCGGGGCCAGAGAGCCCCGGTCCGTCACGAGGACCTCGGTCGACGGGAACCCGATAGACCGGAACCCGACTGACAGGCCCCGGCTCGACCGAGCCCGTTCAGCGGCCGAGGACGTAGATCGCGCGATGCCTGGCGACGTCGATCGAGATCGACTCGTCGGCCGGGTTCTCGCGGCCCATGGTGTTCACCGCGACGTGATGGTCGACGAAGTCTTCGAGCGAGTAGCGACCGTTGTCACAGGTCACGACGCAGATCTCCTTGCCGCCACGCTCGAGCCAGTAGCGAACTCCACTGAAGATCGAACGATCTGCGCGCAGGTAGCCCTGCTCGTAGTCCGACATCGGGCTTGGCTTGGGGCGACCGATGTCGACGACTTCGAGCGCGTCGTCCAGGTCGCGCTCCCACTCGATCTGCTCGACCTCGAGCTTCTCGATGCGCTTCTGAACCCGTTCCTGGTCCAGGATGCGATCCCGAAGGTTCTCGAGGCCCCGGTAGTCCGGCTCCTCAGGCGAGGCGGCGGCCAGCCATTCCCGGAGATCCGCCTTGAGCGGGGCCCAATCCTCGGAACTCGGATCGGCCAGAATCACGGAATTGAACTCTCGCCGGATCTCCGCTGCCTGCTTCTGACGCATCTCTCGCGCCTCGGCCAACGCCGTCAGGTTCGCGAGGTGATCGAGGTAGGCCTGCGTCAGCCCCTCGGCACGGGCCTTGGCGTCATCGACGACGGCCTTGCTGGTCGCGTCAGTCGGCGCCGGGCTGACCGCATCCGCTGGCAGGTAGACCCGTCGTCCCGGCTCGCGGACCTTCAGCCAACCACCTTCCTCGTCACCGACGATCCACAGCTCAGCGCCCCGGGTAAGCGTCACGATCGGCGCGATGCCACCCTTCGGCTGGTGACGCAGCGGAACTCCGCTGTCGTCGACGCGAACCCGACCGTCCGGCTGCAGCTCGACGAATCGACTGTGCACGTAGCCCATCACGCCGCCCGGGATCCGGACGGGCTGGAAGTCGTTGTCGACCGGGCCATCGGCCCAGACGATGTCACCCACCGCAAGCTCGCCCGGGAATCCCGGAACGGCTTCGAGCGGACGGCCCCGGAGCGGCAGAGCCGGACGTCGGACCGTGAGGAAACTGGCGAGTTGCGCGGCCTCGGACGGAGTGCCCGTCGAAGGCGTGGACGCCTCGGCGACCGGAGATTCCGTGGCCGCGCCGGCCTCCGGGGTCTCCCCGCCCGGCCCCTGCGGGCCGACCACCGCCGGTTGCTTCTCAGCCTCCGGGTCTTCCTGCGCAGTGACGACCGGCAGGGCGCCAAGCGCCACGGCGAGAGCGAACGACACGGCCCGGAACGGCTTCGCATCGAAACGAGAGCGCGGGAACGCGCCTTGCGAGACTGACATCGGTTCTCCCTGATTGATTGCGACGCACCCGCTGACCACGGGGCGCTGGCCACACCCCCACTACGGTCTGACCACCGGTAGGGGCTCTGAGTCCGCCAAGAATGCTAACGCGGGGCCTCGGCCCCGTCACCAGCCCGGATCCGAGGATCTTCCCTCACCGGTTCTGGAGTTCTTGCACAGCACCGGCGGCCGGATTGCCGATAACATCGGGGTATGGCTCTAGGCCGCAAAGTTCTGATGAGCGCATGCCTCGCCGCCCTCTCGACGATGGCGACCGGCTGCATCTGGGTCTCCGGCCACTCGCAGGTGCAGGTCACCAGCGAGCCGATGGGCGCCGAGATCCTCGTCGACGGCCAGAAGACCGGGCAGTTCACGCCGTCGATCCTCGAACTCGACGGCTACGGCGGCTCGGACAAGCTCGTCGAGCTCCAGCTCGAGGGGCACGAGCCCGAACGCCGCGTTCTGACGCAGCGCAGCACGACGGAAGTGCGTCGTTGGACCGACGGCACCGACTACCGCGTCTACTCGACGCCCTTGTGGTGGAACCTCGGAGACTTCTTCTTCCCGTTCGACTTCAAGTACACCTACGTCCCGCGCGACCTCCACGTTGTGCTCTACCCGATCGGCGAAGCGCCGGTCGGTTCGGCCCGGGACGAGTCGACCGCGGACGAGTTCGATGAGGCGCTGAGCAACGACTCAGCATCGGGCCCAGCAGGCCGACAGCCGTGAGGCCCGCGGTCTTCCTGGACCGCGACGGCACGATCAACGAGGAGCGCCACTTTGTCCGCGATCCCGAGGGGCTCGAGCTCCTCCCCGGGGCCCGGGACGCACTGCTGCGACTTCGCGAGGCCGGTCACTCTCTCGTGGTCGTGACGAATCAGTCTGGCATCGCCCGCGGCTACCTGGACCAGGCACGCCTCGCCCGGCTCCACGAGCGACTGCAGGTTCTGTGCGGCCTGCGGTTCGACGGCTTGTTTCACTGCCCACACCACCCCGACGCCGAACCAAAGGACGGCTCGGTCACGGGCTACCGACGTAGCTGTGATTGTCGCAAGCCGGCGCCGGGCCTGATCCATCGTGCCGCGGCCCTGCTCGACCTCGACCTCTCGAAGTCCGTCATGATCGGCGACTCGGCACGCGACATCGAGTCGGGCGCGGCACTCGGCATCCCGGGAATCCTGGTGCGAACGGGCAAGCCGATCGAGACGCAGCAGGACCGATTGGCCGCGGTCGGCATCGAACCGATGGCGGTTTGCGACGATCTACGAGACGCCACGGCCTACTGGCTCGCTCGTCGAGACGAACGATCCCAGGCCTGAGGCGACTCCGCACGGAGTGGGACTCTGGGACTGCGACTCCGGGCCCGGGACTCTAGGACTGGGGCTCTAGGACTGGGGCCCAGATCCGAGCGTGTCGTCCGGTGCTTGCTGGCGCACCCGCTTGAGCAGGATCCAAGCGGCGACTCCGGTCACGACAGTCAGAACCGAGAACACCCAGCCGATCGCATCGGCAGCGTCCGCAGCGGCCTCAAACTCTGGCAGCACCACGAACGCAACGGCCGCGATGGCCGCAAAGACCCCGACGCCGGTCGAAGTTGCGTAGAACCCGAGGAGAGCCGGGGTGAATTCGGAACGCGGGTCGCCGGTGTCGAAGTTCTCTTCCAAGGCCTGAGCGCGGTCGTTGGTCATCGAAGCCCGCGGAGATCCACGGCGCCTCGTCGACAACGTAACACGGAACGACCTGTTTCCCCGTTTTCCGGACCTCGTCCAGCGAAGGGAGCTTCGCCCCCTTCACCGGACCCGATCAGGGCAGGTAGCGGGAAAGCCGACCGCCGACCGTGTTCGCCACGAAGGGCGGGAGCTTGGACCACAGCTTGCGCGGGGTCTCGAGCTTCGGGTTCGACGGGTGGAACTCCGGCACCTTCGCGTCGTCCTTCAGCAGGACGAACTCGTAGTGCAGCGGATCGGCTTCGAAGCCCATGTTCTTCTTGAACTTCGCCGCACCGGTGTCGCGACGGCTGCGACCGAAGTCGAACACGCGGAACCCGTTCTCGACCGACCACTCTTGGATCTTGCAGTAGACGAAGTCGCTGACACCGGTCCCTCGCGCGGAGGTCCGTGATCCCGAGTAGTAGGCGTAGACCGTGTCGCGGAAGAGGAAGCTCATCACTGCGCACTGAGCCGTTCCTTCGCTATCCCGAACGACGTGAATCACGACCTGTCGGCCGAACTCGTCCATCAGCGACTGGAACCAGCGCAGCGGCAACGACGGCGTCCCGAGCCGGCGCTTTTCCTCCGAGAACAGGTTGAAGAACAGGTTGACGTCCTCGCTCTGCTCGAAGGTCATGCCGTGGCGATCGCGGGCGCGACGCACTTCGGCGCGAGCCTTCTTCGGGATCGACGGCAACACTTCCTCCGGCGCGTCGGGCAGCCGCTTTCGGAACGTGACGTAGAGCTCGTGAGGTGTCCCCCCCTCAGTCTCCCGGGCACGGTCGTGGCGGAGTTCGAGATACCCGGCCTTCAATCGGCGACCCTGCTGGGACGCCGCCTGGACGAGGGCTTCCTGGACGTCTTCGCGACGCGAAAGCACACCGCCGTAGACCGCGTACGGCACCGAGATCAGGTGGCGCCCGATGAACGGGCTCTTCACCCAGTGCAAAGGAAGCACACCCTGCCAAGCACGCCCACTCTCGTGAACGAGGTAGTGCGGCTCGTGGCCGAAGGTCTCGTGGACCGCGCGTCGCCACCCTGTCAGGTGGAAGAACGAACCGTCCGGATGCTCGCGCACGAAGCTGTCCCATCGCGCGTCTTCCCCAGGCAACAACTCCCGGACGCGGCCGACCGGAGCCAGCCCCTCTGCGTCTTCGTTCTCTTCGACGATCGGGTGCACTTCACTTACTTCCCCCGAGCCGCCATCGAGCAACTCGTCGATCTTGTAATCGCGCAGTTGCGAGGCCTGAGTGAAGATAATGATCTCTCCGATCAGTCCCAATCCGATCATCTGGAAGCCAAAGGCCACCAGGATCGAGCCCAGGACGAATCGCGGCCGGTCGGTCAGCGATCCGGCCTCGAAGAACCGGTCCCACAAGGGGCCGATGCTGAGGGCGATTCCGAAGAGGATGACCAACGCCCCAGCGATCCCGAAGAAGCGCAGCGGCTTCTGCGTGAACCTCGTGAGGAACGTGATCGCGAGGATGTCGAGTAGTCGGCGTATATAGACACCGACGCCGTAGAACCCGAAGCCACCCTGCTCCGACAGGTGTCGAACTTTGATCTCGACAACCTGGAATCCCTGGCGCTGAGCGAGGACCGGCAAGAACCGGAAGAGCTCGCCGTAGACGTTGACCTCATCGAGTATGTGGCGGCGCATGCCGCGGACGCTCGAGTTCAGGTCGTGGAAGCGGATGCCCATCACGACCCGCAGGAGCCAGTTGAACAGCGCAGACTGAACGCGGTTGAACCAGGGGTCGACGCGCGGGTGGCGCCAGGTCGCGACGAAGTCGGCACCACTCTCCAACGCCTGGACGACCTTGACGATGTCCTCCGGCTCGATCTGCAGGTATTGCGGAACCTGGACGACGAACCCGCCCTTGGCCCGGGCAGCTCCGGCCGACAGCGCGATCGACTCTCCGAGCCCGTCACCCTGCAGCCGCACGGAGCGGACCCGCGGATCCTCGCATTCGGCGATCTCGCGTGGAACACGGCCGTGCACGCCATCGAGGACGAACACGATCTCGAATGGGTAGCCAGCCGACTCGAGAGGACCGGTGTAACCCTCGATCAGCGGACGAGTCTCGAGTCCCGGGTTGGTGACCGGGATGACGACGGTGACGAAAGCTTCGCTGGTCATCGGGCGGCCTCCTGCGCGGTGACCGTCGTCCGACGACGGAAGAAGCGCGAAGCCTTGATCTGGAGTTCGGCGAGCAGTCCGAGCATGAACACTCCGAAGGCGCAGAGGATCGCGACCGCGGCGCCGGACAGATAGGGAATGTCGTAGCGGTCCGGAATCGTGAACCAATCGACATCCTCCTCCCACTTGATGAACCCGATCATGAACAGGGTCACCGAGAGGACGAAGAGTGGCAGGGCGAGGATCCCGAACCAGCGAATCGGATGCGCTGCGAACTGGATCAGCATCTTGATGACGACGAGGTCGATCACGACTCGGAAGATGCGGCTGAGACCGTACTTCGACTGGCCGAACCTTCGCGCGTGGTGACGCACGGTGACCTCGGAGATCCGCGCACCGAGACCAGCTCCGAGCGCCGCGATGAAGCGGTGCATGTCAGAGTAGAGCGTGAGGCTCCGAACGACCCAGGCGCGGTAGGCCTTCAGCGAGCAGCCGGTGTCGTGGATCGGCACGCCGGTGGTCCAGCGGATCAGCAGGTTCGCGATCATCGAAGGCAGCAGACGAGTCGCCCAGGCGTCGCGACGATGGCGCCGCCAACCACAGACGATGTCGTAACCGCGCTCGAGTTCCTCGATCAGGCGAGGGATGTCGGCGGGGTCGTTCTGCAGGTCGCCGTCCATCGAAACGACGATCGAGCCGCGGGCCAGGTCGAATCCGGCTGACATCGCGGCGGTCTGACCGTAGTTGCGGCGAAAGAATGCGACCCGCAGATGAGGGTCGTCCTCGACCAACCGACGCAGGGTGTCGGCGGTACCGTCCGTGCTGCCGTCATCGACGAGAACCAATTCGTAGCTCCGCCGCATGCCACGCATCGCGTAGCTCAGCGAACGGTGCAGTGCGACGACGTTCTCCACCTCGTTGTAGAGGGGGACGATCACACTGATCTCGGGTCGGCTCGGTCGCTCGACCGAGGTCTCGGCGTCGCTCTCGGCCATCGCTCGATCAGAACCATAGCAGCGTCCGCCGTTGGGACGCAGGCTGTGTGAACGCGATTTGCCCCGCTGCCCCAAGCAGAGCCCTCCCGCTCAGACGCCGGGACCGGCGAACAACACGAAGACCCGCTTCAGCGCACGCCGCACTCGGATCGAGACCCGACGCCGGTCCGAGCCCGGGCCAGCGAAAATCGGTGCCATCGGCGGAACGGCGACTGCAACCGAACGCGCGCGGACCAGGGGGCCTGTGGTGGCGCTCATCGACGCCCAGTTCCTCTCGCTCCGAGACCGCTTGCTCACCTTGGATTCATCGGCAAGACGCCGTCGGAACTTGCTGCGAATCCAGGAACCGGCCTGAGAGGATCGGTCGCGGCGGTCCGCATCCCGCCCCGCCGAAGGCGGCTACGCTTCGACATGGCTCCTCCCTCTCGCATCGCAATCCTCGGCCGCGATCAGGGCGGTCTGGGAGCGCGGAGCCGGGAGCTGCTCTCAGGCTGCGAGTTCCGCCGCTTCGCCGACCCGTTCGTCCAGTTCGACCAGCTGCAGCAATTCGCCCCCGAACTCTGCCTCGTCGTCGGTTCTCCACCCGAGTTCGAGCTGTTCGGCCTGCTTCGTCTGCTCCGAGAGCGCGACGAGGGGCTGAGAATCCTCGTCGCCGTCGACCAGGAGTCGTTCCGACAGTGTCGGGCCCTCTGCGAACGGATCGGAGCCGAGGTCTGCACGACGCCGATCGACGACCCCTCGCTGCTGCGTGCGTTGATCGGTGAAGAACCCGAGAGCGCGGACTCCCGGGACGAAGCCGAACGGCTGTTCTACGAACTCTGCCGCAGCCTGTCGGACGAAGTGAACAACCCTCTGCTCTTCATCGACGGGCACCTCGCCCTGCTCGAAGTCCGACGCGAGGGAGGTCTGGAGCAAGACGAGCAGGACCTCCTCGACGCCGCGAGGCAGGGTATCGCCCGCATCGCACGTTGCCTGGACACCCTACGATTCGCCTCCGACGCACACCCGAGGCCCGACCTCACCTCGTCGCACCCCCTCAGCGAGGCGCTCGAAGAGGCACACCGACGCAGCGACGAGCCCGTGCGCCAACGACTAGGGCCTCTCCCGACCGACGCCGGTGTCGGCGTTGAGGTCGACCGACGTCTCTGCGTGGAGTCACTGCGGCGGCTGCTCCATCTCACGGCCGATCTGGCGGATCCGGACACGAAGGTCGACCTGAGCCTCCAGCAGGACGAGCGCCACGGGCTCCTGGAGTTCCGCCTCCAGAGCGCCCGCCTCCGTGCCGGCTCCCAGCCGGAGCTGGCCCGCGCGGTCCTGACCCGTGGGGCACTGAGAGGAACCCCGGCGGCTCTCCGTCTCTCGGTCCTCGACCTCGCGATCCGTCGCCACGGTGGCCGGTTCGAGCTGCGCGGCGACGGCGACGTGTTGGTGCTCACCACAGGCTGGCCACGAGCCTCTCAGGCACCGTCCCCGCCCGCCGACTGACACCGGGCCAGAAACGGCCGGAAACGCCCCTGGAGCGGTCGGTCCGGTATCGAGGCAGGGTGGGAACCGTCCTCAACTCCGCGCTCTCACCGCGCCGATGCGTTCGAAGACTCTTCGTCCGCACCATGGCCCGCGTCCTCATCGCTGATCCCGACCTGCAGACCGCCGACACGATCGCGCGGATCGCCGAGGAAGAGGGTCACCAGGTCGTCCAGGTCGAGCGCGCGGAGGAGCTGCTCGATCGGCTGGGACCGGACCTCGACCTCGTGTTCGTCGCCGACCACCTACCGGGCCTGCCGGGGGTCGAAGCGACCCGGACGATCCTCGGTCGCCCCGACGCACCGCGGGTTCTGGTCACTGCCGCCTTCGGCACCGTCGAGGATGCGGTCACGGCGATGCAGGCCGGGGCGACGGACTTCCTGTGCCAGCCGCTGACCCCGAGCCAGATCCGGGTCGCGATTCAGCGCGCCCTCCAGCACGGGTCGCTTCTGCGTGAGAACAAGGACCTCAAGCAGGCCCTGGACGACCGACTGCGATTGGACAACGTGATCTCGTCCGATCCGCGAATGCAGCAGGTCTTCAAGACCGTCGATGCGGTCGCACCGACACGCACCACGGTCCTGATCACCGGTGAGTCCGGCACGGGTAAGACCCTGCTCGCGCGAGCTCTCCACCGCGCGTCGGACCGCCGCAACGGCCCGTTTGTCGAGGTGAACTGCGGCGCGCTGCCGGAGAACCTGCTCGAAAGCGAGCTGTTCGGCCACGTGAAGGGCGCATTCACCGGCGCGGTGAAGGACCGGGCGGGCAAGTTCGAGGCCGCTTCCGGCGGAACGATCTTCCTGGACGAGATCGGCACGGCCTCGAAGGGTCTCCAGATCCGACTGCTTCGTGTGCTGCAGGACCGCCTGCTCGAGCGGGTCGGAGAGCAGAAGACCCGGGAAGTCGACGTACGCGTCGTACTCGCGACCAACCTCGACCTGGCCGAAGAGGTCCGCGCCGGGAACTTCCGCGAGGACCTCTACTACCGGATCCACGTCGTCGCCCTCCAGATGCCCGCCCTCCGCGAGCGGCGTGGAGACGTCCGCCTGCTGGCCGATCACTTCCTCGGGCGAGCCGCTCGCTCGAGCGGAAAACCGGTCGAGGGGCTGACGGAGGACGCGATCCGCGTGCTGGAGGAAGCCCCCTGGCCGGGCAACATCCGACAGCTCGAACACGTAATCGAGCGGGCCGTGGTCCTGTGTTCCCGTCCCCAGGTCGGGATCGAGGACCTACCACCCGATCTGAACCACCCTGCCCTGGGCTCGACCGAACCCGCGCCGGGCGGCATGCTCCCAAACGACGCTCATCTCCTGCCGCTGAGGGAAGCCCTCGAAGAACCCGAGCGCCTGCTGATCGAGCGAGCGCTGCGGCACTTCGACGGCAACCGGACGCGGACCGCGGAGAGCCTGGGCATCAATCGCAGCACTCTGTTCCACAAGATGCGCAAGCTAGGCATCGACTGATCGAGTGCCTCAAGACCCCATTCCGAGATGTTCCGCCGGTCGCTCGTCGCCTTCTTGACTGTTTCGTTCGCGGTGCTCGCGATGGTCCTCGGCTACGCGCTGATTGGGCTTTCCGGACCCGAGTCGACACTCGCCGAAGCGCAGCAGGCCCTCAAGGAGAGCCGACCCGTTCGCGCCCTCCAATTGGCGGATCGAGCCTGGGATGCGCTCGGACCGAACTCCGATCCGGCGCTGCGCCGTGCCGTCCTCGCGACGCGCCGTCAGGCACACGAGCTGACCGCCAACGCCCAACTGGTACTGCTCGATATCCAGAAGCAACGGCAGCTCGAACCTGATCGCCAAGACCTCGCAGTCGACGAACTGCGCTGGACCCTGATTATCGGCGAGACCGAGGCCGGCTACTCGCGAGCGAAGACGCTGCTCGCCGACGACCCGGACAACCCAGCGCTCCTAGAGCTGACCGGCGAAGCAGCGCAACTCCTCTACCAAGACCGGATCTCCGATCTCATCAATCGGCTCAACGACCAGCTACCACGGATCGTCCGACCGAACGCGTTCGCGGCACTGCGCGCGTGGCTCTACAGCCCGGAGGGGTCACTGTCGGCCGCGGCCGGTCGTCGACAGCTCGCCGCCTTGCTCGAAGACAAGGCGAAGAGGCAGTTCTACAATTCCGAGTGGCAGGAGACCGCGCGGAGCGTGCGAGTCCTGATCGACGAAGCTCAGCTGCTCTACCGCCGCTCGCTCGAAGCCGGCGGCGATCCGGTTGCTGCTTACCAGGGACTCGCCTACGCGCTGCGAGAAGCGGGACGCCATGACGACCTCGAGTGGCACGCTGAAGCCTATCTCCGCCGCTACGACCACGAATTCACGACGGACGCGGCGGCGGATCTCGCCGAGCTGTACTTCGATTCCGGACGACTGCGGGCCGTGCTCGCCGTCGAGCAGCGATTCCTCGGAGACACGGATCCGGTACAACGCGCGTTGGACGACGGTTTCAGTGCGCGGCTACCCGACCTTCTGATCGCCAGCGCGCGCGCTCGCTTCGAAATCGGCGACAAGGAAGGCCTGACCCGACAACTCGACCTCTGCACGCGACTGGTCAGCGAAGCGAACGTCGATCTCGGTCCTTACTACGACTGGATTGTCGCGATGGAGATTCTCGCGAACGAGCGCGGCAGCGGACTCGGTCCGGCGCTGTCCAACGCGCGCCGCGGTCTGCGCCTGATGAACCAGACGCCGAAGGTCCGCGACCAACTGATCGCGATCACTGCGCTGAACCTCGACGTCGCAGTCGAGAAGGACTGGGCCATCGAAGCCGTCAGCAACTTCACGACCTTGTTGGTCTCCCTTCAACCGGAGGATCCGACGCCCCTACTGCGGAGCAGCGAACGCCGAGTCTCGGAGAACGACATCTCGGGGGCACTGAGAGAAGTGCAACGCGCGACCCGACTCGAGAACACGAACGAACAGGCGAAGCGACTCCTCGCCGACATCATCAACGAACGCAGCATCCGAAACGGTGCGGGCGGCGCGGAACGTGCCTACCGTCGCGCCGTCGAACTGGGCGGTGTCCCACCGGCGACTCCGGTGGAGATTCTTCCTCTCGCCGCCGAACTGGCTCTCGAACGCCGCTCGTTCCGCGTTGCCCGGAAACTCGCCGACCAGGCCGCGGCAACCGATGCCTTCTGGCTCTGGCCGCGTGAGATCGCCGCGCGTGCCGACATCCTGCTCGGTGAACGGGAGAGCGCGAACCGACGAATTCGTGAGGTGCTCGCCGTTCGCGCGGACGACGACGACGCACTCGAGATGCTGCGCAACCTCCGTCGCACAGCGGGCATCCCGATCGACGACCTCGTGCGCGATCTGTTGGTCGCCGGGCAGACCGATCCGGCCATCGGTGAGCGTTTGCTCGAACTCGCGATTGCTCGTGAGGACCAGGAGCTCGCCCACCATGTGGCCCGCGGCCTCGCGACCCGACAGGCGGACGACGCGCGCGCGTTGTTGATGCTGGGCCGGGTCGAGAAGGATGCTGGAAACCTCCAGACGGCGGCCGACCTGTTCGGTCGCGCGCTCGAAGTCGCCACACTTGCCGACAGCTCGGCCTACCAGGAATCGTTGGTCGAACTCGTGTTGGCCTCGGCCGAGCTGAGGCGCCCAACGGACGATCTCCAGAAGGACCTCGGGCTCTGCCTCCAGGCGAACTACGAGAACACCGATGTCCTGGTGCAGCTCGCCACCGAGCTACTGGGATTCAACCGCCCGATTCTCGCTTACCTCGCGATCCAACCGGTCCTCGACCTGAACATCCACCGTGAGGCCCGCAACGGCGAGCACTTCCTGCTCGGCGGCCGGATCGCCTTGCGGAACGCCAACTTCGACCGGGCCGTCGACCACTTCCGTCAGGCGATGACGTTCCCGGAGACGGACCTCGAGGGCCAGCGAGACCTGGCTCTCCTGTACTGGGGGCGCGAAGAGCCCGAGAACGCGATCCGAACCTGGACCGAACACGAGGTCGTAGATCTGCCGACAGCGGCCCACGCAGCGGCGGTGGCCCGCCGATTCCGTGTCGGCAACGAAGAGGGTACCGTTCCGCCCAGGGCTCTCCGCGCGGAAGACGCAGCGATCAGCTGGGTGCGGCTCGCACGCCAGTCCGCCCCCCTCGACCCGGGCCTGATGGCGCTGCAGGCGCTCATCGCAGAGGTCGAACTCGGCGCCCCGGGCAGCCCTGCGGTCCGACTCGCCCGGCGTCATCCCGACGAGCTGCTCCGCTGCCTGTTGTTCCTCGACACCGAGCACTTCGGTCGCGAGGGCGTGGTCAGCACGAGGGCCCTGCTCGAGGTCTCTGCCCCGACGGGAGAGGACCCGGTCCAGGACGGCGCCCATGCGTTCGCCCGCTTGCTCCACGCTCGCGCTCTGACGAACTTCGGACAGCCCGCGGCCGGCTACTCCGCGCTCCTGTCGTTGATCGACGATCAACCGCTGATGCCGGAGCCGTACGAGGAGGCCCTGCGGGCACTCGAGACGACAGGCGCAACCCCGACGCTCGATTCCGCACTGCTGAGTCGCTTCCGCCGCCCGGAGGTCCAGGCGGTCGGCCTCGCGACCCCGAGACTGACGGAACTCCTCGCCCGGCAACTCGCGGCGTCGCTGATCGCCACCTCGCGTGCGGACCGCCAGACTCTGCGCAACCTGGCCGATCGCTGGATCGGCGACCCAAAGGGAACCGGAGCCTCGCTCTCCGAGGTCCGCCTGCTGATCAACACCGGAGAGTCCGAGAAGGCACTCGCCCTGTGCAAGCGACTCGAGTCCGAGCTCGACAGCGAGCTCGAAGCCGAGTTCCTCGACACGCTGTTCCTCCTCTACGACTACGAGATCAAGCGGCTGAAGCGCGCGGGCCTCGACAAGGCAGCGGATGATCTTCGCGAGGACGCGATCGACGAGTCACGGATCCGCCTGCGCAACATCGGCGCACGCGGCGTCCTGGTGAACTTCCAGATCGACCGCATGGTCCTCCAGGCCGGTCCAATCTCGTCCTGGGTCGACCCG
>JBCBZB010000025.1:0-54326 GCA_039815565.1 Planctomycetota bacterium | reverse complement strand
GTCCTGCCGAGGATTCAGGCGCGTTTGCTTCAGGTCCGACGCAAGGGTGCCGAAGAGCCCATGGAGTGGTCCCTGACGGACCGCGAGCCCGATTCCTCGCGGTCCCCCTGCTGATCGAGCATCTCGACCTACTCGCAGCCGCCATCCCGGAGTCGAGAGAGCCGACCAACGACCCGATGACCGCGGTCTGGGAGCATCTCTTCGAGTCCCTGCACGACGAGCAGGCGCTCGTTTGGGTCTCCGGCGGGACCGTCGAGTCACGCCATGTCGCCGAGTGGCGCACGATCGCCGGCCACAAGCCGTTGCTCGTGGTCGATGCCCGGACGGTCATCGCAGACCGCGAGCGGTTCGTGGACTTCCTCGAACAACGACTCGGTTGGCCGGAAACGATCCCGACCGTCACGATCGAGCCGCCGCCGAGAGACGTCGTGCTCACGCCGCAAGCGCGGTCGGAAGCCCCGGACGGGCCGACCAAAGTCGCTCCTCAACCGACGCGCAGCAACGCCTGAGCGCCCAGGTCAGACCGCGAACGCATCGATCACCAGATCTTCGCCGCAGGTCCGACTCACGAGGTCCGCGAACGCCGCCGCGTCACTCAGCCGCTCGCAGCCGACTCCGCCGATCGCCGACGGAGCATCGAGCCCGCCGACGATCTTGGGCGCGACGTAGATCCGCCACTGATCGATCAGCTCCCGGTCGAGGCATCCGGCAGCGAGTCCGCCCCCTCCCTCGAGCAGAACTCGCCGCAGCCCGCGCGCGCCCAACGCGGACCAGGCCTCCCCGAGATCGAGCCCCCGCTCCGATTCGCCCGGCGACACCCGGAGCAGCTCGGCACCGAAGGATTCGAGTGCCTTCAATCGTCCGGGGCTCGCGTCGTCACGCACGACGAACAGCGTCGCGTGCTCGCCGGCCGTCTGGATCACCTTCAACGATGTCGGCAAGTCGGCCAACGGATCGATCACGACGCGCAGCGGCTGCTCCGCAGCGAGCCGGTGCCCCTCCGGCAGCCGCACGTTGAGTTGCGGATCGTCGGCCTTCGCGGTGCGGTAGCCGACGATCACCGCGTCACAGCGTGCGCGGAGCTCGTGGACCTCGAGTCTTGAGAACTCTCCGCTGATCCATCGTGAGTCACCGGTGCGCGTCGCGATCTTGCCATCGAGAGTCTGCGCGGTTTTCAGGATCGTCCACGGCCGATCGCTCTGGAGGAACCGCTCGAACCGCCGGTTGATCGCTCGGCATTCGTTCTCGAGGACACCGGTGACCACCTCGATCCCTCGCTGTCGCAAGAGCCGGGTGCCGGGACCGTCATGTCGCGGGTCGGGATCGCCGCCGCCGATCACCACGCGCCGAATGCCGGACCCGAGGATCGCATCGGTGCAGGGGTCGGTCTTCTTGCCTGCGACCCCCTTCTGCGTGGAGCACGGCTCCATCGTCACGATGATCTCGTCGGGCGAAGCCCCGCGCTCACGAGCATCGCGAAGTGCATCACGCTCGGCGTGAGCCTCGCCAAAGCTTCGGTGGTAGCCCTCGCCAACGACGTCGCCGCCTTGAAGGGCGACGGCGCCGACACAGGGGTTCGGTTCGACGTGCGAACGACCGCGGAGCGCGAGCGCAATCGCCCGCCGCACCAGATCCTGGTCGCGCTCGAGCTTCGTCATGCGCTCAGGCCGGCGTCTCGGCTGCGTCGTAGGCGAGCACGGTGCCGACGAGCGAATGCCCGAGCGCCTCGTCGATGCGCACCGGCAGATACTGGCCGATCAGGCTCTGGTCGGTCGAATCGAAGTGCACGATCCGGTGGTGCCAGGTCCGGCCACTCATCCGACCTGCGACCTTGCTGTCTCCCGTCACCAGGATCTCCTGGGTGGAGCCGAGCAGGGCGTCGTGCTTCTTCTTCGTGTGCTTCTCCTGCAACGCGAGAAGCACCTGGTTCCGTTCGGCTTTCACCGGATCCGGAACGTCGTCGACCATCTCGTCGGCGCTCAGCGTCGCGGGGCGCGGCGAGTACTTGAAGACGTAGCTCTGCGAGAACTCGATCCGCTCCATCAGATCGATCGTGCGCCGGAACTCCTCGTCGGTCTCCCCGGGGAAGCCGACGATCCAGTCCGATTGCAACTCGATGTCGGGCGCCTTGTCCCAGAGCTGTTCGGCACGACGCACGTAGCGGTCGTAGGTGTAGCCGCGACGCATGCGCTTGAGCACCGCGTCGCTTCCACTCTGCGCCGGCAGGTGCAGGTAGCGCGCAATCTTCGGCAACTCGGCGAGCGCGTCGATCAGCTCGGGCGACAGGAAGTTCGGGTGACTCGTGATGAACGCGAGTCGGCGCAAGGACGGAATCTCGTGCAGCGCACGCAGGAGTGCCGCGAGCGTCACACCCTTGCCAAGGTCACGGCCGTAGGCGTTCACGGTCTGACCGAGCAGCGTAATCTCGGTCACGCCGTCGTCGCACAGACGCTGCGCCTCTTCGACGATGTCTGCGATCGGTCGCGAAATCTCCTTACCGCGAGTCGTCGGAACGATGCAGTAGGCGCAGGGCATGTTGCAGCCGCGCATGACCGAGACGAAGGCCTGCGAACGGTGCGGTCGCACGCGGACGTTCCGCTTGATCGTGTCGCCGGACACGCCGTGACCGGAGAGCACGACACCTTCTTCGCCAAGGCCGCGTGTCGGATCGACTTCGGGCTTCAGCAGGGCACGGTTCTTCGCGCGCAGTTCCTCGACCTTGTCGTCGATGTCGCCGAAGGCCGAAGGACCGACGACCAGATCGACATGCGGCATGCGTGCGCGCAGGTAGCGCTTGTGCTCTTCGGCCATGCAGCCGATCACGCCGACGACGAGACCCGGGTTCGCGCGCTTGCTCTTACGCAAGACACCGAGCCGCGACCACACCCGGTCCTCAGCGTGCTGGCGCACCGAGCAGGTGTTGAGCAGGACGACGTCCGCATCTGCCTCACCCTCTGCCGGGACGTAGCCCCGCTCGTTCAGCTTGCTCTCGACCAGCTCGGAGTCGAGCTTGTTCATCTGGCAGCCGTAGCTGTGCAGCAGGTACTTCGGGGCGTCGCTCATCGGTTTCGGGCCGCGCAGTCTACGGTTCGGGGCCGGGAACGCGAGGGGGCGCAGTAGCCTGCAGCCCTCAACCTCCATGACACGCCACCACCGCATCGACTACATCGAGATCCCGGTCACCGACATGGCCGCCAGCAAGGCGTTCTACGCCGGCGCCTTCGGGTGGGCCTTCGCCGACTACGGGCCGGGCTACGCCGGGATCCAGGATCCGGACCCGGAACGAGACGGTGAGATCGGCGGACTCTATGAGGGCCCGCCGGTCGTGCCCGGCGGCGCGCTCGTGATCTTGTACTCAGACGACCTGGCCGCATCGGAAGCCGCGGTTCGATCCGCGGGCGGCGAGATCTCGAAGCCGATCTTCGAGTTCCCCGGCGGACGGCGGTTCCAGTTCCGCGACCCGAACGGCCACGAGCTCGGGGTCTGGTCGGATCGCTGAGTGCGAAAAGTGCAGCTCAGTAGGTGAGCTTGCGCAGCAACTCGGCCGGTGAGTCTTCGCCGACCACGAAGCCCGAGTCCGCTTCATCCGCCTCGCCGGTGAAGCCGTATTTGTCGCGCAGCTCATCGAACTCCAACTCGATGACGCTCTTGTCCGCCATCATCACGAGGACCGCAAAGCTCGAGAACAACGGCGCGAACTCGTTGTCGGTCGCCATCATCGGCTCGTTGCCGTCCGCGAGACTCAACCTCTTCAGCTGTGCTCGCGTCGGGCCCGCGAAGTGCGTGTCCTCACTCGTCACGGCCGAGTAATCCGACCAGACCTCGTCCCAGCTCGTCTCCAACGCCTGCTGCGCGATTTCGACCCGACGAGGCTCGTTCGCGCCCTCGACCCAGAAGCGCGCGAAACTCTGCTCGTTGCGCTGGCAGATCTTCTCGACCCACGGCGAGAGCACGAACTGATGCCCGGTGCGCGCGATCAGCTGACGGTCGTGGCGCTGCGAGTAGACCTCGTGCTGCTGCCACTGCCAACTCAGGTTGGCCTTCGTCCCCAGGCGGCCAGATGCATCGTGCCCGCGTCCGATCGACGGCAACATCACCGCCATCAACATCGACAGGATGCCGATGACGACGAGCAGCTCGACAAGGGTGAAGCCGGACTGGTTACCCGGCACGCGAAGCAGACGGTCACGCATCTCGAATCCTCGCGGGACGAAGCGTCCCGTTCGAACCGCGATAGCGCGACGTGATCTGTGCGTAACCGCTCAGACCGAGAACGGCCGAGCGGAAGGACCGCGACGCGCCTCAGTATTCGAGCTTCTGCAGCATCTCCGACGGCGAGCTCTCGCCGACCGGGAAGCCGGTCTCGGCCTCTTCGTCTTTGCCAGTGAAGCCGTACTTGTCGCGCAGCTCATCGAACTCCAACTCGACGAAGCTCTTGTCTCCCATCATCACGATGATCGCGAAGCTCGGAAACATCGGCGCGAGCTCGTTGTCGGTCGCCATCATCGGCTCGTTGCCGTCGGCGAGGGTCAGCTTGCGAAGCTGACGCTTGGTGGGACCGGCGAAGTGCGTATCCTCACTGGTGACTTCCGAGAAGTCGGTCCACACCTCTTCCCAGCTCGTGTCCTGAGCCTGCTGCGAGAGTTCTGCGCGGCGCGGCTCGTTCGCACCTTCGACCCAGAACCGCGCAAAGCTCTGCTCGTTGCGCTGGCAGATCTTCTCGACCCAGGGGTAGAGCACGAACTGGTGACCGGTCTTCGGCGCGAGCTGGCGGTTGTGGCGCTGCGAGTAGACCTCGTGCTGCTGCCACTGCCAGTCCATGTTCTTCTTCGTCGCGAGGCGGTTGGCCGCCTCGGTCGAGCTGAACAGGTTAGGCAGCAGGACGGCCATCAGCATCGAGAGGATGCCGATGACGACCAGCAGTTCGACCAAGGTGAAGCCCTGGTCGGCAGCACCGGCGCTCCGGTGGATGGGGTTCGTGCGTGCGCGCATGTCGCTTCTTGAGGGATCGCTTCGAGGGGTAGCCCCCGAGGATAGCGCCCACTGAGCGAAAACGAACACCCCCAGTCGCCCGCAAAGGCGGCGTGAGTCCCGCGAGCGACCACCTCGCCTGCACGAAGGTGGGCGCGGGACCTCGGATCCGCCCGGCAGAGCGAGCGGATCGGGCTCAGCGACTCAGTTGTCGCTGCTCTCGCCGCTGCCGCTCCCGGCGCGGCGGCGCAGCCAGTCGAACGGCGACGACGACGGGGTCGTGCCGCTGTTCTCGGTGGTGCCGCTCGGAGTGCTGGTCGGGTCCTCCGTGGTCGGCGTCTCGATCGTCGGGTCCTCGGTCGTCGGGTCCTCGGTGGCCGGAGTCTCCGAGCCTGACGTCTCCGTGCTCGAACCGGCCGAGCCGAAGCCGAACGCCGGCAGCGGAGTCTCGTTCGTCTGCGGCGCAGTGACCGACTCCTCGGTCGTGTTCGAGTCGCCCTGGTTCTGGCCCTGGGACTGAGGCTGCATCAGGTCGCCCGCCGGCTGGGCCGGAACCTCACTCGGATCGATCGAGGTCGGGCGCTGACTCGCCTGGTCGGCGAGGGTCGGCAGACCGTGCGCCTCGGCGTAGCTGTCGTGGAAGAACGGATCGTTCGACTGCTTCGCCCACCACTCGCGCCAGCGCAGGACCGCTTCGGCGCGAGCCGCCTGGTCGTCGGTGAGGTGGTCGAATGCAACGTCGCGACCGGTCGTGAGCTTCAGACCCTCGCTGCACTTGTAGCGCGCAGCCGGCGAGTCCGAGTCGAGACCCGCGATCAGGGTCGGAGCAGCCGAGAAGTCTCCGAGCTGCATCAGCACGCGGGCGACTTCGAGACGCACGGACTCGTTGTCATCCTCGAGCAGAGGACGCAGTCGAGGAACCACGCGACGCTCACGGATCTGACCGAGCACCCACGCAGTCGAAGAACGGACTTTCGGCTCTTCCGCGTTCAACGAGCCCAGCAGCTGCGGGATCGCGACCTCACCTCGCTCGCTCAACCAAAGCAGGTTGGAGAGGAGGTTGTCCTGGTGCTGGAAGGGGATCTCGCGAATGCGCTTGTCGATCTCCTGACGGACGATCGCATTCGGCTGGAGGAACTCGTCTTCGAGACGGGTCGAGGACGTGGATTCGGATGTGGTCGAGCAACCGCTCAGGACCACGATCGGGAGAAGAATGCGCAGGCTGGTCTGCATCGTGATGATGACTCCGGGGCGGCGGCATGCCGCTCCCGCAGTGTCATCGGCGCTTCGGGGCGATCCCTTGAGGGTGTCTCGTCCCGAAACTCGACAGTTTTCTTCTCCGGCTCCAATCGGCCCTGCCTCCATTGGCATCAGGACCGCAGAACCAGGCCGGTTGCGACCGGCTCCGGATCAGACCGGCGTCGTCGCGACGCGCTCTTTGAGTTTGGCGCCGGTCTTGAACGAGACCGTTTTGCTCGCCGGGATCAGGATCGGCTCCTTGGTTCGCGGGTTCCGGCCGGTGCGCTCGGCGCGCTGCTTGACCTGGAAGGTGCCGAAGCCGACCAGCTGGACGGTTCCGCCCTCGGTCAGGCCGCGACCGATGGTTTCGAGGACAGCGTTCACGCACTTCTCGGCGTGGGCGCGGGAGCAATCGGCACCCAGCTCTTGCTGGACCGACTCGATGAGTTCTGCCTTGTTCATGGGGAGACGCCTCCGGCGAGGCGGCACAACGCCGCTCTGGCCGTCTGATAGGGGACCCTCGGAGTGTAGGAAGGTCCGCCCCCCTCGCCAGCCCTTTTTCGGTGGAGCGTGCGAACCGGGAATCGGCCGGCAGACCGCCCCGCGGCCCGGATTCAGTCGATCCAGCCCCCGCCTAGGCAGAGGTCGCCCTGGAAGAACACCGCCGCCTGACCCGGGGTGATCGCCCGAACCGGGTCCGCGAAGGTTAGCCGCACGGACGTCTCGCCCTCCGGATCGACCTCCAAGCGGGCCGGCACCGGCTGCATGCGGGCGCGGACCATCGCCTGGACTTCGATGCCCTCCTGGCTCGGCACGTCGACCAGCCAGTTGCAGTTCCGCACGAACGCCGTCGAGTCCTGGAGCCCGTCCGCCGTGCACAAAACGACTTCGCCCTCGGCTGGACGAATCGCCCGGACGTAGTGAGGGACACCGAGGGCCGGAAGGCCACGTCGCTGGCCGATCGTGAACGAGCCGACACCGTCGTGCTCACCGAGGACCTCGCCATCGACCGAGACGAAGTTCCCTTCGCGACCGACCCCGCCACGGGTCCTCACGATGTCGCGATAGTCCCCCGACGTGACGAAGCAGATGTCCATCGACTCGGGTTTCTCCGCAGTCACCAGGTCCTGCTCTCGAGCGACCTCACGAACCTCGGCCTTGGTCATCGCACCGAGCGGGAATCGGGCCCGCGGCAACGCCGAGCGCTCGATTCCAAATAGGTAGTAGGTCTGATCCTTCGCCTGGTCAGCGGCGCGGTAGAGCTTGCCGTCTTCGACCCGGGCGTAGTGCCCGGTCGCGACGGCCTCCGCTCCGATCGAGTCGGCGATTTCAAAAAGGTGGCCGAACTTCAGGTCCTGGTTGCACAGGACACAGGGGTTCGGCGTCCGGCCGAGCCGATACTCCTCTGCGAAGTGATCGATGATCCGAGCGAACTCCTGGGCGTAGTCGACCGCGTAGAACGGCACACCGAGCCGATCGGCGACCGTCGAGGCATCTCGGGCGTCCGAAGCGGAGCAGCAGGATTTCTCCCGTGCGAGGTCGTGGCCGGCCACGCCGTTGCGCATGAACACACCGACCACCTCGTGGCCTTCGCGTTGGAGCAGGAGGGCGGCGACCGACGAATCGACCCCGCCCGACATCGCTGTGAGGATCATCTCGGGTTCGAAGGGCGGCGGACTATACTCCCCGCCCCCCTGAGCGCCGAATCCCTCGGTGCTCGACCGAGCGATGAGCCTCCATTCCCACCCAACTCTCGTTCTGCCGACCGACGCCACGCCTCGTTGGGAGCAGGATCCTTCGAACCCCGAACCGCAGAACGGCCCGGCCCCCGAGGGCGCGCAGGGCGGCAGCCCGCAGGGTGGCTCCGGCGAGCCTCTGCCCGTCACGCGCGAGTCGGTGAATGGCGAGGCGGACAACTCGAACGCCGGCACCGAGCAGGATGGCGACGCGAACAAGCAGCAACAGGGCAATCCGACCGACTGCCTGACCGACAATCTGCCACTGCTGATCGGTTTCCCTCTGATCCTCTACTTCCTGGTCATCCGACCGGCGCAGAAGCAGGAGAAGGCCAGAAAGGAGATGCAGGCGACGCTCGGCAAGGGCAGCAAGATCGTCACGACGGGCGGCATGCACGGCACCGTGGCCTCGATCGACGACGGCACGGTGACGCTCAAGGTCCACGGCGACCAGCGCCTGACCTTCGATCGTTCGGCCATCGGCAGGATCCTCGATGGAGGAACCTCGGCTGAGTCGAAGGATTCGGACTGACCGATCGACACCCGGCGCGAGCGGCGGCGAAAACGCCGACGCTCCGCCCGCGAGCCGCATCGGACTGCTGGGCGAGGAGGCAGCCCGCTCGCACCTGCGAGGGAAGCGCTACCGAATCCTCGCGAAGCGGCTGCGCACCCGAGCAGGCGAAATCGACCTGCTGTGTCGGAACCGACGCACGCTGGTGGCCGTCGAGGTGAAGACCCGGCGCAGCGAGCGGCCCGAGGACGACCTCCACGCAAGCCAGCTCGATCGCATTCAGGCCGCACTCAAAGAAGTCCCCGCTTCGCTTCGAAGACGAACCCGGGACTCGCGCATCGATCTCGTCGCCGTTCGCCTCGACTCCCGGGGCGAAGTGCGAGACCTGTTGCACATCCCCGGCATTCGGTGGTTCCCCTGACCGCAGCCCCGCAGCATCATCCCGAAGTCAATCCGGATGTGGATGGAGACACAGCTGGAACCATGTCGAGCTACCTGCCATTCTGGCTACGTAATACCCCGTAGATCCGCATCCGAGCGACCTTCTCCCCACGAACCCGTTCTGTCGCTGAAGCTCCGACCCCATCGCGTCCGAAGAGACAATCGGGACGTCCGACCGACACTGCTCGAGTCCGCGGACCCCCGACCGTTCACCGTGGACCCGAGCTTCGTTGCCTGACGCCGAGCGATGCCTTCGCTTGCCGAACAGATCATCCCCAAGCGGAAGCTGCTGCTCCTGGCTTCCGAGTTCATCCTGCTGAGCAGCGTCGTCTTCGTAGGGACGTCGATTGTGCCGCTTGCGGATGGAAGCTTCGATCTCGAAGCCTCGGATTGGGGACGCCAGGTTCTGTCGAGCCTGCTCGTCGCGCTGATGTGCCAGGCAGCGCTGTCGATCAACGATCTCTACGACTGGAAGGTCTCGCAGAACCGTCGAGAACTCCCACACCGCCTGCTCCACGCAGCCGGTTACGCGATCATCGCGCTCGCGATCGTCGCGTTCGTCTTCCAGGACCTGCTGAAGTTCCCCTCGATCGGCAAGCTGTCCGAGGAGACCTGGAAGCTCGGCGTGCTGGTCGCGCTCGGATTCCTGACAGTCGGCGCCTGGCGCCTCGGCTTCCATTGGTTCTTCTACCGGTGGAACTTCGGCGAACGCGTTCTCGTGCTCGGTGCCGGCCCGCGCGCCCGCATGATCGCGAGCCTGATCGAAGACCATCCGATCTCCGGCTTCGAGCCAGTCGGATTGGTCGCCTCGGATCGTGACACGGTCCCGAGCGAAGACGAGAACCGCGCCCTTCCGCAGGGCCAACGGGTCGTCGGCAAGGCAGATGATCTCGCCGATCTCGCCGACGACCTCCGCGTCTCCCGCGTCGTCGTCGCGCTCGAAGAACGCCGCGGCAAGCTGCCCGTCTCCGCCCTCCTGAATGCCCGCATGCAAGGCGTTCGAATCGAGGAGAAGGAGGCGATGTTCGAACGCGTCGCCGGCAAGATCGCCGTCGAGAGCCTTCGCCCCTCCTACCTGATCTACGGCGGCGGCTTCTCGAAGAACCGCGTCGTCCTGGTCGGCAAGCGCACGATCGACCTGATCGCGTCGGTGCTCGGCCTGCTGATCTCCGCACCGGTCTGCCTGATTGCCGCCGGTCTGATCAAGCTCGACAGCCGTGGTCCGGTGTTCTTCAGCCAGGAACGCGTTGGCGAGGACGGCGAGAGCTTCAACATCCTGAAGTTCCGCACGATGACCGTCGACGCGGAGAAGGACGGCCCGGTCTGGGCAAAAACCGGCGACAAGCGGATCACGCGCATCGGCCGATTCCTGCGGCTCAGCCGGATCGACGAGATCCCGCAGATGATCAACGTGCTGCGCGGCGACATGTCGTTTGTCGGCCCGCGGCCCGAGCGCCCGGTCTTCGTCGAGCAGCTCAGCGAGGAGATCCCGTTCTACCCGCTCCGCCACACCACCAAGCCCGGCCTGACCGGTTGGGCGCAAGTGAACTATCCGTACGGGGCGTCGGTCGAGGACGCGGCCGAGAAGCTCCGCTACGACCTCTACTACATCAAGAACATGAACCCGCTCTTCGACCTGAACATCATCCTCCGCACGGTCGGGGTGATCTTGTTCGGCAAGGGCGCCCGCTGAGCGACGTCGCGACGAAGATCCTCGCGCTCGTTGGAGCCCGGCGAGAGACTCCGCGACCAACACAGTTCCCACGATGACTGCGCCCCAGATTCTCGTCGCCGACGACCTCGGCCAAGCTGGCCTCGACATGCTGAGCGAGGCCGGAGAAGTCACCCTGCAGACCGGACTCGACGAGGCCGGCCTGCGGGAAGCCCTGCGCGGCAAGGACGCATTGATCGTCCGCTCCGCGACCAAGGTGACCGCGGGCGCCCTCGAAGGCGCCGACCGCCTGACCGTCATCGGTCGTGCCGGTATCGGCATCGACAACATCGACGTCGACGCCGCGACCGCTCGTGGGATCGTCGTGATGAACACGCCCCACGCGGGCGCGGTCACGACGGGAGAGCTGGCGATCGCGCTCCTGGTCTCGATGGCGCGCCACATCCCAGCCGCCGACCAGGCCCTGAAAGCCGGTCGCTGGGACAAGAAGCAGTTCACTGGCGTCGAGCTGACCGGCAAGACCTTCGGCGTCGTCGGCCTCGGCAACATCGGCCGAGTCGTCGCGAGCCGCGGAGTGGGCCTCCACATGGAGGTGATCGCCTACGACCCCTACGTGACCCAGGACCAGGCGCCCGAGGGCGTCCGCGTCGTGTCACTGAACGAACTCTGCGAGACCTCCGACTTCGTCTCGATCCACGTTCCGCTGCTCGATGCGACGCGACACCTGTTCGATCGAACGCGCCTCGAGTCGATGAAGAAGGGCGCCCGTCTGATCCACGCCGCGCGCGGAGGCATCGTCGATGACGAAGCGCTGTGTGACCTGCTGGAGTCTGGCCACCTCGCCCAAGCGGCCCTCGACGTCTTCGAGGTCGAGCCGCCGGATGTGGAACACCGACTCCGCAAGCTCCCGAACGTCACCATGACGCCGCACATCGGTGCGTCGACGAAGGAGGCCAAGGAGAACGTCTCACGGGACATGGCGAGCCAGATCGTCACCTGTCTGAAGCGAGGCGTCGTGCTGAACGGCATCAACGTTCCGCGCGTCGACCCGGCGACTGCCGCCCTCGTGGCCCCCTACCTGGACGTGACCCGGGACGTGAGCCGATTCCTCGCCTCGTTGTTTCCTGGGCGGATCGAAGCGATTCGCGTCACACTTCAGGGACAGCTGCTCGACCGCGCCGCGGACTCCGTCACCACCGCCGCCGTCTCAGGTGCTCTGGCCGCCGCGAGCGAGGTGCCGCTGACGCCGGTGAACGCGATGGCCGTGGCGGAGAAGATGGACGTCCGGACCTACACCGAGTCCGCTGCGATGAAGCAGGACTTCCAGAACCTGGTGCGTATCGAGCTCGCGGTCGGTGGTGAGCGCCACCAGGCGAGCTGCACGGTCTTTGGTCACCGGCACGGCCGCCTGATCGACCTGAACGGCGCGATGATGGACCTGATCCCGGAACCGCCGCTGATGGTCACGAGCCACGTCGACGAACCGGGCACGCTCGGTCAGATCGGACTGAAGCTCGGTGAACTCGGCGTCAACATCGACCGCATGTCGCTGGCCCACCCGGATCTGAACGAATCGGCGATGGCGATCTGGAACCTGACCGAGGACATGACCGACGAGCAGGTGAACGCCGTTCGCGATCTGCCCGTCGTCAACGAGGCCCTGGCGATCGCACGCGCGGTCCGCTGAAGTCCGGTCATGACCGCTCCGACCACACCGTTCGAACGCATCTGGTTCGACTGTGACTCGACCCTCGCTCGGATCGAGGGGATCGACGAACTCGGGGCGAGCGCCGACGACGAGACGCGGCAACGCGTCGCCGAGGCGACGAATCGCGCGATGGGCGGCGAAGTGCCGCTCGAAGAAGTGTTCGCCGAACGACTGCGCCTGCTGGGTCCGACGCGATCCGAATGCGAGGCCTTGGGCCAGCGCTACATCGATGCGGTCGTCGACGATGCGGGCGCCGTGTTCGACGCGCTCCGGTCGTTCGGCAAGTCGATCGGCGTGATCAGTGGCGGCCTGCGCCCTCCGGTCCTCGCCCTCGCACGCCACCTGGGCGTTGCCGACGAAGACGTGTTCGCGGTCGACCTGAACTTCCGAGAGGATGGCTCCTACGACGACTTCGATCGGGAATCGCCGCTCGCGCGGTCGGGCGGCAAGCCCGACCTGTTGCGCCGACGCCCCGCCACCGAAGCCCCGACCGCTCTGGTCGGAGATGGCGTCACCGACCTCGAGACTCGCACGGTCGTCGACCGTTTCGTCGGATTCACCGGCGTCGTCCGCCGGGAAGCAATCGTCGCAGGGACGCCGTTCCTCGCCGAGGGCCCGGGTCTCGCGACGGCACTCCCGTTCCTGCTGACTGAAGCTGAGCTCGAGGTCCTGTCGAAGGACCCCCGATCGGCAACGCTATTCGGAGCCCTCGACTGATGACCGACCACCCGATCCTGTTCATCCCCGGCCCCGTCGAAGTCGACGAGGAACTGCGCCAAATCATGGCGATGCCGCTCCTCGGGCACCGGGATCCGGCGGTCAAGGAGCTGTCGATCCGGCTCGCGTCGAAGCTGAAGCAGCTCTACCGCACCGAGCAGCACGCGTTCTTCGAGAACGCCCCGGCAACGGCTCTGATGGAAGCATCGATCCGCAACGTCGTGAGCCGTCGTTCGCTGCACTTCGCGTCCGGCGCGTTCGGCAGCCGCTGGATCAAGGTGAGCAAAGCCTGCGGCAAGCAGCCGTCCGCAATCGAGCTCCCGATGGGTGCAGCGATCACGCCCGAGCTGGTCGAGGAGACTCTGAAGTCCCTCGCCGCCGAGGGTGGCGATCCGATCGAAGCCGTCTGCTTCACGCACAACGAGACGTCGACCGGCGTGCTCAACCCACTCGCCGAGTGTGCAGCCGTCGTCCGCCGCGAACTGCCGGACGCGCTGATCCTCGTCGACGCCGTGACCAGCGTCGGCGGCGCCCCGCTCGAGTTCGACGCCTGGGGTCTCGACGTCGCCTTCGCCGGAACGCAGAAGTGCCTCGCCCTGCCGCCGGGCCTCGTCACCTATGCGGTCTCCGAGCGCGCCATTGAGAAGGCTGCGACGATCGACGATCGCGGCTTCCTACTCGACTTCACGCTCGGCCCGGGCCGTTTCGCCAAGGGCGCCCCACCGGCAACCCCGAACGTCCCGCTTCTGTTCGCGCTCGAACGCCAGCTCGACCGGATCGCCGAGGAGGGCCTCGAGAACCGCTGGGCCCGCCACCAGGCCATGCGCGACGAGACGGTGTCCTGGGCCCAGAAGCACGGATTCGAACCCTTCGTCGCCGAGGCGTTCCGCTCGACGACGGTCTCGACTCTGCGAGCCGAGGGGGACGCCCTGAACGGGATCATCGCGCGCGCGAAGCAGGCCGGGTTCACGCTCGGCAAGGGTTACGGCGATCTGAAGGAGCAGACCTTCCGCGTCGGCCACATGGGCGACCACACCCTCGAACGCCTCCGCGCGTTGCTGACCGCGATCGAGCCGGTCGCGGTCTGAGCCCGGGCATCAGACGGCGGCGAAGCCACCGTCGATCTTGAACGAGCTTCCGGTGACGTAGGAACTCTCGTCGGAAGCGAGGTAGACGAGGATCGGAGCGATCTCGTCCGGGCGTCCGAACCGACCGAGCGGGACCTTTCCACCGACCTCTTCGGCAAACCCTGCCTGCGCCTCCTGCGGAAGCCCCATCCGATCGTAGATCGGCGTCTCGATTGGCCCGGGGGCAATGCTGTTCACCCGGACACCCTGCGGAGCGAGCTCTGCAGCGAGGGAACGCGCGAAGTTACGCACCGCGGCCTTCGTCGCCGCGTAGACCGCCATCCCTGGCGCCCCAGTCTCTTCGAGCGCGGAGCTCGTGAAGACGACAGAGCTGCCCGAGGCCAGCTGAGGCAGGAACTTCTGCACGGTGAACAGCGCCCCCTTCACGTTCACATCGAAGTGAAGGTCGAAGAAGGCCTCGGAGGTCTGCGAGAGCTCCGCCGGCTTCGCCACCCCCGCGTTGACCAGCAGGGCATCCACTCGCCCGCCGAACAGGGAGTTCGCCTCGGAGGCCAGCTGGTCGAGGTCCGCGATCTTGGAGACATCAGCGACGATCGAGTGCACGCGGCCTGGGTGTGCCTCCGCGACGGCCTCGAGAGACGCGGCATCACGCCCGGCGACGAGCACCTGTGCTCCCTGTTCGACCAGGGCGTCCACGGCGGCACGTCCGATGCCGCTGTTGCCGCCGGTGATCACGATGTTCTTGCCTTCGAGTCGGTTCATGTCTGTTGGTGTTGCTGTGTTCGATGAGTCTGGCCGGCGAGAAACCGTCGGCAACTGCCCCGCGCTCCGGCGGCGACCCTCACTCTTAGGACGTTTGCGACCGATCGGTCCAAAACATTCGCAATTTTTTACCAGTCGGTCTAGAACTTCCTTTCCTGACCCTCGAATCACACCCAACCCATGGCCCGCCCCCGCACCTTCGACGAAGACGAGACCCTCGACCGAGTCGTCGATCTGTTCTGGTCGCAGGGCTACCAGGCAACCTCCCTCCAGGATCTGATCGCGACCACCGGGCTCCCCAAGGGGAGCCTATACAACGCTTTCGGTGATAAGCGCGCGCTGTTCGACAAAGCGCTCGATCGCTACTGCCGAGGGGTGGAGTCGAAGATGCGCAGCCTGCTCGAGTCGGCTCCCGACGCAGTCGTCGTCGACTCCTGGCTCGACTTCCTGAGCCGAGACCTTCGAACGGACGCTCACCCGCGTGGCTGCATGGCCATGCAGACCGGAGCGGAACTCGGCCCCCACGACGAGGAGATCCGGGCGCGACTCGCGGAGCATCGGAAGTGCCTGTTCGAGCTGTTGAAGGGCGCCACGGAAAGAGCCCAGGCCGCCTCGGCCCTCCGGAGCGACCTGACGCCAGCGGAGATCGCGGAAGCCCTCTGGACCTTCGCCGCGGGCCTCCAGACTCAGAACCGACGCGGGCTCACACCCGGCGAAATCCGCCGGCAGACCCAATCGATCGCCTGTCTGATTGGTGCAAAGCGGGCCTAGGGGCTCCCGAACGGCAACTCTCCGCCCCGTCCTCCGGCATCGCGGGTTACCCTGAGGGAGCCCGTGACGATGACCCTCGAGCCTCCCCGGGCGGAGCGCCAACCCGCTCGCGCCACGACCGTTTCGGAACCGACCGCCGGATTTCAGCGGACGGAGGTTCTCGCGTTGGTCGGCATCACGCTCGTCGCGATCCTGCTGAGGCTCTTCAAGATCAGCGAGTGGTCGCTGTGGGTCGACGAGGTGCACACCCTCCGTGACGCGACCATGGAGGAAGAGACGTTCTGGAAGACGAACGTCAGCAAGTATCCAGTCAGCGCGACCGTGATCCGGAATCTGCTCGACTGGGGCATCCTCCAGTCGACCGGCGAGGGATGGCTGCGCCTACCGTTCGCGTTCTTCGGAATCCTGACGATTCCTGCGGTCGCGCTCTTCGGCCGCTCGGTCGTCGGCTCGCGTCCCGCACTGCTCGCCTCCGCGTTCCTCGCTGTGCATCCCTGGCACATCTACTGGAGTCAGAACGTCCGCGGCTATGCAATCACCTGCTTCTTTGCCACCTGCGCAGCCTTCCTCGCACACCGGGCGCTGAGGTGGCGCTCGCTCGGTCTCCTCGCACTCAGCATCCTGTGCGTCGGCATCAGTGGAATGGCCCACCCGTCAGGTTTCCTGCTGCTCCCGGCGATGGCGGTGTTCGCCGGACTCGAGATCTATCGGGACACCGAGCTGCGCGAGCGCATCGTCCGCCCGGCGTCGATCGCGGTCTTCTCGATCATGTCGATCGGGCTCGCCGCCTGGTTCGTGCCGGCCTTCTTTTTCGCGGCCAACGAGAAACCCGACGCGTCGGTCGTTCATCTCGTCCAGACGATCGTCTGGTTCGCGACGCCGGCCCTCGTGATCGCTTGCCTCGCCGGTATTTTGTCGGCGAAGGCCCCGGGGCAGGACCGCGAGACCAGCTTCCTGATGTCGTGGCTCGTCGTTCCGACGATCCTGCTCCTCGTGCTCGGCGCGCTGTTCATCAAGGCCACCGCTCGCTTCGAACTCTTCATCGCCCCCGCGATCTGCCTGGTCGCTGCGAAGCTCTGCTTCCGCCTGCACTGGTTGATGCCCGGTCGCGAGCGACGAGCGTTTGCCTCTCGCTGGGCCCTACCCGCGATCCTGGTCGTGTCGTTCCTCAGCTACGACGCCCTCTACTTCACCCAGCAGTATGGCGACCGGCCTCGCTGGCGCGAGGCGGCGCAGATCGTCCGCTCGGAGGGCGGTGGTCGCGCGATCGTGCTGACTCACCACCAACCGTCGATGGAGTACTACCTCGACCGGGACGTGTTCTGGGCAGGCAGAAATCGGGCATTCAAACGCACCCACCTCGTGGACGGAGTGACGGACTGGAAGTTCAACGAGTCCGGCGAGAATGGCGAGATGGGCGGCGGTGAGCAGTACCTCCGCAACTGGGCCGAGACCGCCATCGAGGAAGACCGGAAGCTCTTCGTCGTGATCTCGCAACCAGAGCTCGACGCTTACGACCTCGGCACGCGCGAGGGCACGAACCAGCACACCCAGGCCCCCTACCGCCACGAATCGGGTGAGTTCGACCGCGCGGTCCGTCGCTACGGCCGACAGATCGCCTGGCTGAGTAATGACATCGGCCCCCGGGACCTGACGCTCTTCGTCTGGGAGATCGAACTGCCGCTGCCCGATCTCGAAGCGCCGGCCGAAGACGAGCCTCGCTGACGGACTCTCGTCGCTGGCCGACGGATCTGCGACGATCGAAGGCGTGGTGCGGCGCGCGGACAAGTCGACGGACAGCGAAGGAGACCTCGACGCCCCGGTCCCGACGACCGCGCTCGACGAGGACATCGTCGAACGATTCTGCGCGCACCTCCGGGACGTGCGGAACATGTCCCCACACACCTTGAAGGCCTACCGCGCGGACTGCCTCCAGTTCGTCACCTGGCTGGGACAACGCAAGGCCGACCGCTCGACCCTTCGTCGGTATCTCGCCGCGAAGACTGACGACGGTCTGAAGGGATCGAGCGTTCGACGCAAGCTGGCGAGCCTTCGCGCTCTCTTCCGCTACCTGCGTGAACAAGAAAGCCGCCGCATCAAGGATCCCACCCAGCTGGTTCGCGGACCGCGCAAGGAACAGTCTCTTCCGTCCGTGCTCAGCGAATCGGAGATCGATGCGCTGCTCACGCTGTCCTTCGAAAACGACTTCTTCGGAGCCAGAGACCGAGCGATCCTCGAGACCCTGTACTCGACCGGCTGCCGAGTCTCGGAACTCTCGGCGATCCAGCTGCGCGACCTCGACCTCCGGTCCGGTGTCGTCCGCGTGTTCGGCAAGCGCAGGAAGGAACGCCTGTGCATGCTCGGACGCAAAGCCCGAGAGGCCATCGACGATTACCTACCCCGTCGCCAGGACTGGCAGATCGAGAAGCAGGCGCCCCAGGACAACTCGTTGCTCCTGAATCGCCTCGGAACCGGGCTGTCTCCGCGCTGGATCCTCGAAGTCGTGAAGCGCCATGCGCTGCGAGCAGGGATCCAACGTCGGCTTACCCCGCACGGGTTGCGGCACAGCTTCGCGACCCACCTCTTGGATCACGGCGCGGACTTGCGCACGGTCCAGGAACTACTCGGTCACCAGAACCTCGAGACGACGGCGATCTACACCCACGTCTCGATGGCTCGGCTGCAGGCGGTCTACGAGCAAGCACACCCCCACGGGAGCGCTCGCGAGACCTGAGCCGGACCCAGGTCAGATCAGGCGCAGCGCGAGCGGGTGACGGAAGTCCTTGCCATCGGACGCCCGGACGGTGCCCACGATCGTCATGATGAAGCCGTAGAGACCGATCGCGGCGAGACCGAAGAAGCCGATGATCACGAAGCAGAGCGGGATCATCAGCAGCGCCAGAATCGCCATCGTGATCTGAAAGTTCACGGACTCTCGCCCCTGCTCGTCGATGTACCGCGACTCGTCCTTCTTGATGTTCCAGACGATGAGCGGCGCAAGAATGCCACCGAACGGGATCACGTAGTTGGCGAACCCGAGGAGGTGGCAGAGCATGCCGGTCTGCCGATCGTTCGAATCCTGAGCGACCGCACCGCCGTTCGCGCCGGTCTTGGAGCGGTCGCGACGGCCACGCGAGCGTCCGCGCGAACGGCCTCCCGAACGGGAAGCGCGGGTTCCGGAGGAGCGAGGACGGGGAACGGGCGGAGGTTGAGTCATGGAGCGTTCGAGCGAGAGTGAACGCGTCTAGGGCACCGGAGCCGCGGAATTCACGGCTCCATCACCTTCTTCCGAGGCGCTGGTCAGGAGTCGACGCTCAGCAGCTCGATGTAGAACACGAGCGTGCTGTTCGGCTCGATCGTCGGCGGCGAACCCCGCTCGCCGTAGGCCAGATCGCTCGGGATCACGAAGACCCGGACTTCACCCGGCTTCATCATGCCAACACCTTCGGTCCAACCGCGGATCACGCCGTTGAGCGGGAAGCTCGTCGGCTCGGCGCGGCTGAAGCTCGAGTCGAACACCGTGCCGTCGAGCAAGCGACCGACGTAGTGCACGGTGACGCGGTCGGCAGGACCAGGACTCTCGCCCTCGCCTTCGCGAAGCGTAACCCACATCAGGCCCGAGTCACTCGACTGACGCTCACCTTCGGCCGGCGTCTCGAACTCCGGCAGCGGCATCGGCTCTTCGATCGAAACACCTTCGATGAACCAAACCGTGCCTTCGACGTCCGGCGGGAGCTGGTTGCCGAACGCGAAGTCGCGCGATGCAACGACGCGAACGAGGCTGCCCTTCTTCAGACGTGGGAGCACCTTCGAGAAGACTGGGTGATCGACCGAACCGACCGAGATGCGCTCGGGATCGATCTTGCTCTTCGAGCTCTGCGCCATCCGCGTCTCGCCCAGGTAGAGCGAGAAGTGGAAGCTCAGGACGTTCTCGGTGCCGCAGGCCTCGCCTTCACCCGGCTCGAGAACTTCGATCGTCAGACCTTCCTCGATCGTCTCCGCAGCCTCGGCGTTGCCGGCGACCCACGGATGCGGGTTGGTCATCGCGACGAACTCGATCGTGAAGAGCAGGGTCGAGTTGGCCGGGATGCGCGGCGGGGAACCCCGCTCGCCGTAGCCAAGCTCGGATGGGATCTCGACCAGCCACTTCGCACCGAGCGGCATCTCCTGAATGATCTTGCTCCAGCCGTCGATCACGCCGCGACCGACGGTGAACGAGAACGGAGCGCCGCGGTCGTAGCTCGAGTCGAACTTCGATCCGTCGGACTTCAGCCAACCGGTGTAGTGCGCGGCGACCTGGTCACCAGGCTTTGCGACCGCTTCACCCTCGCCCGGTTGCAAGACGGCATACCGAAGACCGCTCTCAAGGGCGGTCCACTCGGTGCCTTCCGGCAGTACCGGTGGGCTGTCTTGAGCCGTCAGCGACGGCGTCATCAGAATCGCCGTCGTCAGGACGGCACAGAGCGCCGAAGCGCGCGGGAGTTTCATCGCGCGCAGTCTAGGCCCGTGACCGACTCGGGTCACGGCCAGCCACGCACAACGCGGACCCCGGCCTCAGCGCCGCAGACGGCTCGCCAGATCGCTGGCCTTGTCGCGCAAACGCAGCACCGAAATCTCGCGCGTGTAGTCCTCGAGCTGATCGGCCGGCACCCAGGCCAGGTCGTGACTCTCCTCACTAACCGTCAGGCTCTCTGCGGGATCGGCGAGGAGCAGGAATCGCAAATCATGATGCTCGTGCTCGGGCTCATCGGTGCCGTCCGACTTGGTCCGGGCCGGGATCAGGTGAACATCGAGATCGAGCGGCGTCAGCTCCTCTCCGATCGACAGGAGTTCCAGAGACTGCAGACCCGATTCCTCGACCGCCTCCTGGAACGCCACCCGCTCGACGTGCTGCTCCCCGTCTGCGTGCCCACCCAGCTGCAGCCACTTCCCAAGCTTCTTGTGGTGCGTCAGCAGGCATTGGGAAAAGTCGTAGGAGGTGATCCAGGCGGACCCGGTGATGTGGCCCGGCATGCAGGTCCGCTCGAAGCAGTCGACGTGCGCTTCGACCAGAGAGCGGATCCGCGCCGCCTGATCGGCGTCGCCTGGGAAGGTGGCGACGCAGCGGTCGATCAGTTGCAGGACGGCGCGGCGGTGCATGGTGGGCCCAGTGTCACCGGAGACCAGAACGAGGCCAAGGGCGCGGTCTGTGGTAGCGTCGCGCCATGCGTCTAGGAGAGTGTCGTGGTCGGTTCCCACAGGCGATGCGACTGATCGTCGCAACCGCCGCGCTGGTGGACTTGGCCGTTGCGCAGGAATCGCCGAGTCTCGAGTTTCGGCCGTTCCTCGACGGGGTCTTTCTGCTCCACGACGTCGAGCTCGCACTCCACTCCCCTAGCTCCGATGGGGTACTCGTTTGCGGAAGCGAGCGTGCAGCGCTCGTTCAGCCGAAGCGGACTTTCGGGCAAACGTCCGATTGGTCAAGGCACACGGCAGCCATTCTTGACGCCGCAAGCCGTACGAGTCCCGTTCCGATCGAACACGTGATCTGGACGGACGCCGTCTCTTCGGAAGTCCGCTCCGTGTTCGGCGGACTGGAGCAATGGGTCGCACCGGGTTTCCGTCACCAGATCGTCGAGAGAGCTCCGGGTACGGGCGAGCGGCTGCCAGAACACGTCATCGAGGGAAACGAGCTCGACCTCGGCGACCTGACCCTGCGAGTCGAACCGCTCTTCGGCTTCGCCCTTGAACCGCACGCTTGGGTGCAGGTGATTGAACGCGAGACCGCTGTCCTGCCGATGCACTTCGTCGCCGTGAGTGCGCCGTCGAACTCTCAAGAGGACGCACTCTACGGATTCTCAAAGCCGCCGAATGAAGTCTCGGTCGCGACATGGCAACAGCGCGTCCGCGAACTTCAGCAGCTGGAACTCAAGCACACCTTGGTTGGCTGTCGCATCGCCCCGAACGCTCTGAGAGACACGCATCAGCTGCTGGCTGGGTGCTTTCGGGACCGTCGGCTCGACGGAATCCGCATAACCCGTGACCGCCTGTACGTCGACCCGCTGTTGGGGCGCTTTCCCCATGCAGTGATCGACCTGGTCGCGTCCTACGAACAACTCGAACTCAAGGGACAACTTCGGCGTCGTCTGGACTTTGGCAATCTCGGCAAGGCGCCACACCAGATCGCCGTCAACAGAGCTACGGGACAGATGGCATTCGCGATTGCCGGATCTGACCAGGTCTACGCCGGAGAGGCGATCCGCGTGGAGGGAACCCCGCTCGGCGTACAGTTCCGACAAGACGGCGACGTGATCGCCACGCAGTTCGCACAGGACTCAGCCGTGCTCATCCACGACCAAGAGATCGTGGAGTCCCTAACGCTCGGTGAGGGCCCATCCTTGCTCGCCGGACCGCTACCGTTCGACCGGTTTCTGGTCTCGTGCGAGCGATCCAACCAATGCGTCTTGCTCGACGCCTCGCGCTTCGAGGTCTTGGCGAGGTTCCCCACCGGTAACCGTCCGTTTCCGCCGGGGTTCACTCGTGATGGACGGCTCGCTTTTGTTCCGAATCACGACGACAGCACCGTGACCGTGATCGACCTTTGGAACGAAGTGGTCGTGGCTACGGTGGACGTCGGATCACAGCCCACCGGCGCGTTGGTCCTACCGAACGAGACAGACTTCGAAACGACGTGTCTGATCGCGTGTCGAGGATCGAACGAAGTCGTCGGCCTAGATATCGCCTCACGTCGGGTTCGCTACCGAACGTCTTTGCCCGGAGGTCCGTTCTCGCTGGTCTTCGAGCCGAGACAGGAGCTGGTCTACGTCAACCTGTCGGATTCCGATGAAATCGGCGTGCTGTCCCCGACACTCGCCAGACAACCCGGGGGCCGACCAGCGCTGCTGAGTCGACACCCGTGCGACGATCTCCCGATCTGCCTCGCGATTCAGAATCGTCAGCAAGAAGGTCAACCGAATGCTCTCTGGGTGAGTCACGAAGACTCGAACAACATCTGTATGTTTGAGGCGGACATCGACATCCCTTGGGAACCGCTCCGACGACACCTAGGGTATCTGCCGTTCGAGAACCAACGGCGAACTACGCCCGATGCACCCCCCTCCGCCCTCGGCGTGTTCGGAATGATCCACCGAGGTCACAAGACCTCCGAGGTATGGGGTACCGAGCAACTCGAGGCCGCGATCCGAGCCTTCAACCCCGACGTGGTGATCACGGAGATCCCGCCCGACCGCTGGCACCGCATCTGGCGCGACTACGCGTCCCGCGGCGTCTACGAAGACCCACGGATCCAACCCTTCGTCGAATACACCGACGTGTTGCTGCCGCTGAAGGTCGAGCTCGGATTCGAGATCGAGCCCTGCGCTGCTTGGACGACCGAGATGAACAACCTCCGTCGTGCGCGGATCAAGGAGTTCAACGAGTCCGAGGAATTTGCCGAGCGTCGAGCGGCCTATCAGGAGGCGGAGCGCATCGCCGAGGAGCAGACGACCCTCGTCGACACCGAGGATCCGTTCGTGATCCACACGGACGAGTACGACCAGGCGATGGCGATTCGACTCGGACCCTACGACTCCTACCTCAACGAGCACATCGGCCCCGGTGGCTGGACGAACATCAACCGCTCCCACGCCGATCTGATCGAGGCGGCTGTCGCGCGCCATCCCGGCAAGCGCGTGCTGATCACGTTCGGGGCTGGTCACAAGTATTGGATCCAGAACCGGCTGCGCCGCCGCGGCTACGCGCTCGAAGACATGCGCGACTACCTACCGCGCTGAGGCGGTGGATCGCGCTGTTCGAGCTCGGCGCGTAGACGCACGTGATCGACTTTGTGGTTGCTCGTCAACGGCAGCTCGTCGAGCACGTGGATCTCACCGGGCACCATGTGCGGCGGCAGTGCTCGTCGGCATGCCGAACGCACCGCGCGATCCAAGCCCGTCGCCTCCCCTCCGGACTCGAGCGTGAGCGCGACGGCGAGCACGGTCTGGCGGTCTTCGCCCCGGGGGACACCGACTGCGGCAGCTGAGGCGATCCCGTCCACCGAACGAACCACAGCGGTCACCTCGTCCGGAGAGACCCGCTGGCCATGGATCTTCAGCTGGGCGTCGCGCCGACCGTGAAGGGTGACCACCCCGCTCTCGTCGATCGTCGCCAGGTCACCGGAGAAGACGCAGACCGAGTCTCCACCACGTGGATCGGGCCGGAACCGCGCGGCCGTCTCCTCGGGTCGTCGCCAGTAGCCCTGCGCGACGCAGGCACCGCAGTGCACCAACTCCCCGGATTCATCCACAGGGAGCGGCTGACCGGTCTGCTCGTCGACGACCAAGAGCTCGACTTCGGGCATCGCGCGACCGACGGTCCTGCGCAGCGCCTGGAGTTCGGCCGGAAGGACGAAACTCGAACGGAAGGCCTCGGTGAGCCCATACATCGAGAACACCGACACCGACGGCATCTGCCGCTCGTAGGCCTCGAGCGCTCGCTGTGGGAACGCGCCCCCCGAGTTCGTGACGATCCGGAGAGCCAGATCGCCGGCCCCGAGTTCCGCTGCGGCGTCTACCAGCGCGAGGTGCACTTCGGGCACCCCGGCACAGACGGTCGCGCCGGAATCCACCAGTGCCTGGTGCAGATCTTTGCCGCTGAGGAACGGCCGCAGGGTCAGCGACGCCCCGACCCAGACGGCTGAGAGCAGCTGGTTGAGGCCGTAGTCGAAACTCAGCGGGAGCAACCCGTACAGGTGGTCGTCGCGCGTCAGGCCGAGGTAGCCACCGACGATCCGCGCTCCGTCGACGAGCGACCGATGACTTTGCATCACCCCCTTCGGCTTGCCGGTTGAACCACTCGTGTAGAGAAGGATCGCCAGGTCGTCCGCTGAGACATCGACTGGATTCCGAGGTCCTGGATCGGACACTGCCTCACCTTCCAGGCTCAGCTCTCCGGACGCATTCCAGTCGAGCCGGAGCAACGAAGTGCCACCGAACGCTGCTTCGGCATCGAACACCGAGCGGAAGCTCTGGTGCGAGATCGCAACGCGAGGATCGCAATCGTCGACGAGATCGCGGAGCTGAACCGCCTTCGAGCGGGAGTTCGCCAGTACGACGACGCCGCCGCACAGCGCCACCGCGAAGACCGCCATCGCCTGCGCTGGCCCGTGCGGCAGGTGGACAACCACCCGATCCCCGCTCAGGACACCGCTTGCACGCAGGGCTGCGGCCAGATGCTCGGCGAACCGGACCGACTGGCCTGTGGTTCGCTCTTCTCCCGGCGCCCGCAGGAACACCTCGTCCTCCAAGCGATCACGGAGGCGCGCGAAGAGCGCGACCAACGTGTCGTCACTCACCGCTGTTCCCTCGTGCGACCCGCGACTTGCCACGCTCTTCGTCGATCGAGAACACGATCAACATCCCCCCTCCGAGCATCAGCACGGTCGGAGTGAGAGCCCAACGCTGCGATTGCGTCGCCTCGACGATCACCGAAAACAGCAGCGGTCCGACCCAAGCCGTCGCCTTGCCGGTTAGCGCGAACAGCCCGAAGAACTCGGCGCTCTGGTTCTTGTCGACGAACCGGGTGAGCAGTGAGCGGCTCGCCGACTGCGCCGGTCCCATGCCGACCCCGATGAGCGTCACAGCAACCCAGAACGCATTCGCGGTCGGAACCAAGATCGCGAGTGCCGCACCGACGAACACGAATCCGACGCTGATCAGGATCGTCGGCTTGCTTCCCACCCGATCGTCGAAGTAGCCGAACCCGAACGCCGCGAAGCCAGCGATTACGTAAAGCCAGATCGCCACGAGCACCGACTCATCGGCGTCCATGCCGAGTGTCCCGCTCATGTAGAGCGCCGCCAGGCCGGTCAACGCGAGGATCGCGTCGTTGTAGAGCAGACGCCCCAGGAAGAGACGGAGGAGGTCCGGGTAGGCCCGCAGCGCGATCAAGGTGCGCTTCAGGTCCGAGATTGCATCGCGGACCTTCCGCCGCTCGGACACCGCCTGGCCACCGCGATCTTTCACGAAGAGAACGAAGGGCATCGCGAAGACCAGGAACCACGCCGCGACGAGAAGATTGGTCGCCCGCAGATTCTGCCCACCCTCGCTCGAGACCAGAGGGTCGTCGCCGAGGAAGAGGAAGAGCACGAGGACGAGGCAAAGCACTCCGCCGAGGTAGCCGATTCCCCAGCCGAGGCCGGACAGCCGACCGACCGTCTTCTCGTCTCCGAGTTCGGGCAAAAACGCGTTGTAGAGCACGAACAGGAGCTCGAAGAACGCGTTCGCGACCACCACCAGTATGAGCGCGCCCCAGACAGAGGACGCCCGTGAGACGGTTCCCTCACCAGCCCCGGTCGGGAAGTAGAGCCCGATCGTGCAGAGCAGGGTCAACGCCATCAGCACAACGGCCGTGGTCTTCTTGCGCCCGCGCTTGCGGTCGACCCAGGCACCGAGGAGCGGCGCGAGGATCGCGACGGAGATCGCGGAGATCGACTGGCCCCGCGCCCAGAGTTCGTCACCCCGAGCACCGTTGTCACCGAGCCCGCCGCAGAGCTGTTCGCGGAAGTAGATCGCGTAGACGAAGGTGATGACAACGGTGTTGAAGGCGCTGTTCCCGAAGTCGAACAGCGCCCAGGACAGACGCTCGCGGCGAGTCGCCGGCGAACTCGTCCCCTGCTCGTCGGTCACCGGAGTTCCTGCGCTCCGTGCAGGAAGTGCCAGATCGCGTCGAACTGCTGAGCGGCGTTGCCACCGTAGTACTCGGTGAGCCCCGTCGTACCGGCCTCCGACGCGTACGTCGGCATCTTGGACGCAGGCTCATACCGCAGCGGATCATGCATCCACGACTGGAACCACTCGGGCCGAAGCCGTCCGGCTGAATGCTCGAGAGCGATGCCGAGCACCTCGAACGCAGTCGTCGGCCCGTCCTCACCGATCGTGTGGCAAGAAGTGCAGGCAAAGCCACCGTCCGCCGAGACCAGCTTTCGGCCGTTCGCGACCCGAGCGTCCTCGACCACGAATGGCTCGGGATCCGCCTCGAAGCCGTGCATTCGAGCGAGACCGGTCGCGAGGTAGTTGGCTTCCTCTGCCGGGAGCTTGGGCATTCGCGCGCGAAGCCAGGTCCGCACGACTCCAGAACCCGGCTCGATCGGAGTCGCCTCGTCGAGGAACGACCGCGTCCAATCCTGACGCAGCTTCTCTCCGATACGACTGAGGTTTGGTCGGAGCTGCAGGACCTCATCGATCGCCTCGCCACTTGGCTCAGGATGCTCGCTGAGCCCAAGAGCCTCGAGACGACCGACTCTCGCACTCCACTGCGACGGCTTGCCGTCCATCGAATGACACGCGATGCAGCGTCGCTGGATCAGCAGTCGCTGCGCTTCCTCCTCGGGGACCCGACGACCGAAGGCGGCGAGCCCACCGCTCCGAGCGAGCAATTGGAATCCCTGGACCTCAGTCTTCGTAAACGCGTACTGCGGGCGACCGGATCCGCGAGCTCCGATGAGGCACGAGTCCTCCGAGTCGATCTTCCCGAGCACTGCGGCGAGATCAGAGCTCGCCCCCGCGGGCTCGTCGACGCCCTCGACATCGTGACACGAGCTGCAGTTGCGCAACTCGAACAAGGCGCGTCCGCGATCCGAATCTCCGGAGGACGACCCTTCGAGCTCGAGCGTCGCGTACTGCCGCACGAACGCCTCGAGGTCGGCCGCCTCTTCTTCACTCAACCGGAAGTCCGGCATCGCCGTTCCCGGTCGGTAGCGACGCGGGTCCTGCACGAACCGCTGAATCCCTCCCAGCTGGTACTTCGCCGAGGCGAGTCCGAGCGGGATGTTGTGACCTTCCCAGTTCTCGGCCTCACGAGGATCGCTGAAGTCGTGGCAACTGAAGCAACCGAGATCGGCGTACAACCGCCCGCCAGCTTCGGCGTCGCCCGCGAGCCCGGTCTCGACCGCGCCGAGCTCCGCCAGGTAGGCCGCCAGGTCGAGCGCCTCGGCCTCGGCCGAGGGGCCCTGCAGCAGGCGCGGCATGAACGTCTCGTCATCCAGCGACTTGGGGTCGAGGATCCACTGTGCGAGCCAAGGCCGATTCAAACCCGCACCGGCGAGGAGCGGAGCCCCCGGCTCCAACACCGCCTGATATTCGTCCGGAGCCGCGTGGCACTCACCGCAACGCGCGGCGACGAGCAGGGAGCCAGCCCGACGGCGCTGGTTACCCGAGCGGAGTTCCCGATAGGCACCCTCGGCATCCGCCGCGAGGTTGTCAGCGTTGGGCATGAACCACGCACTGGCGGGCACGGGCTCACGCCGAAACTTCCGCGACTCCCACTCGAGTCGGAAGTTTGCTCGGCCGCCGAGACGAGGCTTCAACTCGATATCGACACGGTGACGTCCTTTGCGGAGTCGACCGGAGTCCGAGCTCAGATCCGATCCGGGCTTCATCCGCCCGGAGATCCACTCCTCCCCGTCGATGCGGATCGTGAGATCACCGCTGCCGACCGCGTGGAACGTGAACCGGTCCCGCGAGTCGACGTCTAGCTCGCCGCGCCAATGCGCGACGAAGATGCCCGGATCGAGGAACGGCGAAATCGGCTCACCTCGTTTGACTACGAGACCGGGTACTCGGCCCCATCGCGCGTCCGTCGCAGCTTCACCGTCGAGGCGCCCTTGGAGCTCCAGGATCAGGCCGTTGCGATCGCCTGCGACCGCGGGGATCGCCCGGTCTTCGATGCGCTCGGTCGGGACCGCCTCTCCGATCGACCCGGCGAGGACGCTGCCCAGCAGCGCCAACAAGCCGAGTCCGGACGATCGCACCGCCCCCGAGAGCCCTCGAAGACGTCGAATCACCGACCGCTCTGACCTCGCGGCTGAAAGTAGTTGACGGTGCCATGGAGCTCACCGGTCACCGGGTCTCCGTTCTCCGTCTCGAGGTCGAAACCGATCCGCAGCTGCATGCAGATGCGGAAGTCCTCGAGGGCGAGCATCACCGACTTGCGATCCTCGGAGACGATCGCACCGAGGACCTTGACCGGGTCGCGGTTCTGCTCACCGGCCTCCGAAGGACGGCTCGGCTGACGCACCGAGTACTCTCGCGAGCCGTAGGCCTCGCTCCACTTGTAGTTCCACATCTCGAGCTCGTAGCTCTCGACGTCGGCCGCCAGCTCGGCGTCGAGCGGCTCGGTGAATTCGAGTCGGACGCCGTCCGCCGTGACCTCCCAGCTGATCGGCATCTGCAGCGGCTTCTCGGTGCGGCGCACGCGCTGGAAACCGGTCTCCTGCGAAGCGTTGGTCTGCCAACCGCGGAAACCGCAGAGGTAGAGGTGACCGTCCTGACCGAAGCGGCTGCGCATCGGCGTCGATCGGAACTGCACGGGCAGACGGTAGACCGCGCCCTGCGTGACTCCGCCCGAGCTCATCTGCTGCAGCACGTAGAACAGCGAGCACTGGCCGTAGCTCTGGTGGAGCAACCCACCGCCAAGCTCGTCCCAGTGCCCCTCCGGCACCCAGACCTGACCGCCACACGAGTTGTCGACGGACATCGGGAAGAAGCAGATCGGCGGGTCGTAGCGACGCGGCGCCGGCTCTGCGTGCGCGAGATCGACGCAGCCGAAGAAGTCCCCGTTCGTCGAGATGCTCAGACGACAGGCCGGCACCCAGGTGCCTTCGTTGTCGCCGGTCGTGAACACCCCATCACCTCGGACCGAGATTCCGTTCGGCGCACGACAACCGGTCGCGAGAACCTCGAGGTTCTGCCCTTCTTCGTCGCAGCGGAGGATCGTTCCGGAATGCGGCGTCAGGGTCATGAACCCACGCCCACCCGGGTTCACCGGACCACCCTTCGAGAAGTAGAAGTTGCCTTCGTCATCGGTCTGAAGGTCAAACGAGAACTCGTGGAAGCCCTCGGTGACGTAGACCTCGTTGTTGAACACCTCGACGAAGTCGCACCACCCGTCCCGGTTGTCGTCGATCAGCATGTAGATGCCGTCACGACAGTGGACGTGGATCAAGCCGTCGACCACGAGCAGGCCGAGCGGGTCGTGGAGCCCGGTGCAGAAGCGACGCCAGGTCAGGTTCTGGAGGTCACCCGCGAGGCCACGGACGATCCAGACATCACCACTCCACGTCGACAGCGCGGCCGAGTCTTCGTCGATGAAGTCGAAGGCCGCGAACCGCAGCCAGGACTTGTACGGGTTCGACTCCGGGATCGTGATCGTGTCGACCGCGAACGGGCTGCTGTCGGCGCCGAGCGTGCCCTGCGTGACGAACTCCTCGGGGTAGGGGTTCTCGCCCGGACGGGTGAACTCGGCAACGTCCTTCGGCAGGAAGACGGTCTCGTCGAGGGTCACCGGGAGACCACTCGGGGTGGATGCGTGACGGTGAAGGATCGAGACCTTCTGAGCGAAGGGCGTGCCCGGGATGTTCAGACGGATGCGGCCCGGCTCGGTGTTCTCGAGCGAGGCTTGCCCCTTCGCGCCCACGATCGCAACGCCGTAGGCGTGATCGAGAGTCGTGATGAACTGCACGAACGGACTCGTGATCTTCGCCGGCACCGGCGGGCGCTCCGGCCGCGACGGGAATCGGTTGGCTCCGGACGGAAGTTGTCCGCCGTGACCGCGACCGCCACCCGGGCGGCCACCGCCTTGCTCGCCGCCGCCAGGTCGACCACCACCCTGCTCACCACCGCCAGGGCGACCGGTCGGCCGACCGCCACCGTGTTCACCCGCACCCGGGCGTCCGCCCGGTGGACCACCGACTGCGTTGGGGTCGTCGATCAGCTCGACGCGCAGGCCACCGGACTCCCGCGGGTCAGCGACCGAGACGAGCGTGAACTGGAGATCCGCACTGCCCGGACCGATCTCGAAGCTGCGGACGATGCCAGTGACCTCACCGGCTTCGTTACGCACCGCATCGTAAGTCTCGAGCACACCGCGCCCGAGCGCGGTGTAGCCGATCACGATGCGATCCTTGTGCATCCAGTGACCGACGTATCGCCCCCACTCCTCGGGCAGCGGGCCGTAGGGAACCGCACGCGGATCGTCGTAGTTGTCCTTCGGGCCGCGGATGCCGGCCTCGGGAACGGTCCGAGTCATCCCGCCTTCCGGGATCTTGGTGACCGGTCCGTGCGCACCGTCGAAGGTCGTTCCGCGCAGCGCGATGGACTCGTTGCCGTAGGCACCGACGACGCGCAGGAGCTCGGTGTCGAAGACCACCCCGCAGTCGCTCTGACTCGAGGTGGATCCGTCCGCCATCGGCAGGAACACGATCCGACCCTTGTAGGCGAAGTTTTGTTCGCCCGAGCCTTGGACCGTCGCGCCGAGGATCGGCCCGTAGTCCATCGCAGCGTGGCGTGGCAGCTCGACGGGCTCGGTCGGCTGCTCCTCGACCGCCTCTTCAGCCGGCGGGGCGTCTGGCGGAGTGTCCTGGGCGGTCGGTGCCGTGCAGGAGAAGAGCAGTGCGGAGAGCGAGAGGAAAAGCCTCGAGGTTCGAGAGCAGAGTTGCATCGCGGGGAGCATCGAATCGAACGGCAGGATCAGGGCCATTCGTGGGGGAATGGCGCAGACCGGAACCGTAGTCGATGCGCACCCGGACGACCAAGGCCTCGGGCACGGATGCCCGGATAGAGCAGATTCGCGCCCATGCCCCGAGCTCTGGGCGCGAGCCCGGCTGCCCGTCAGTCCTTGACCGTGGCCATCCCGGCGGAGACCCAGCTGTCGTAACCACCATCGAGGTGGATCAGACTCTCAAAGCCCGCAGCCTGGAGCTTCGGCAGCGCGCCCATGCTGCGCCCCCCGGCCTTGCAGTGAACCAACCAGGTCTTGGCAGCATCCAGCTCCCGGACGCCCGCCTCGAACTCGGCCGGGGTTCGTACATCGAGAATCCGAATCTCAGGATCGTCACCGAGGCGGTTGGCCGCCTCCGCCGGATCGACATGGGTTACCGGGCTCGGACCAGACGCAGCATCAGACATCGAGGACTTCTTGTTCGAGGAAAACAGACGGGACCAAAACGCCATGCGCGGATTGTGCAGCCGAACGCGGCCGGATCCCACTCGGCCCGATCGGTTCTCTCAGCTCGGAGGCTCGTGCTCCGCGCACAGCTTCAGCCCGTCACTCTTGGAAAGTCGCTCCTCGAGCAAGCCGCAGAACGGGCGCTCTCCCTCGACCCGGTGGTAGCGGCAGGTCTCACAAACTCCGAAACCCGCCCGCTCCTGCTGACGCTGTAGTTCGAGGAGCAACGCGTCGAGCCCCTCCGTGAGCCCCTCGATCTGTGATCGACTGAGCGACTCCACGGCCCGCACCATCGTCTCGGGAGGGCGTAGGGAACGGAGGACCTGACGGCCGTCCTTGCTCAGGCTCAGGTGCAGCGCACGGCGATCGCTCTCGTCAGGAACAGCCTCGACGAGCTGACGCTCGCGAAGCCGCTGGATCGTCTGCGACGCGGTCCCCTTGGTGACCCCCAAGTAACGGGTCACAGCCGACGGCGTGTCGCTGAACCGGTTGCAACGAGCGAGGTAGCCCAGCACCTCGATCTGAACAGGCAGGAGCCCGTGTTCCGCTCCTGCGCTGCGCTCTTCCGATCGCCACAAGTTCTGCACCCGTTCGATCATCGAAAACAGAGGATCTTGATTCACAAAGTGTCGACTCGATACTTGAACGGCGGGAGAGCAGCCTTAGATTTGTATCGACTCGACACCTTTCTAGGATACCCACAGAATGACGAAAGCAACGTTCTACCACGCCGGATGCCCGGTCTGCGTCTCCGCAGAATCCACTCTCCTCGATTCCCTCGATCGCACCCGTTTCCAGGTCGAAGTCGTCCACCTAGGTGAGAAGCGCGATCGGATCGACGAAGCCGAGTCGCTCGGCGTCCGATCAGTCCCCGCCCTGGTCCTCGACGAGAACGTCCTCCACATCAACTTCGGCGCCGCGCTGAACGATGTGCGGGGAGGCGAGCAGTGAGGATCTACCCCAAGACGACGACCGCGATTCTCGGCCTGTCCGCGGTGCTCGCGTCGGGTTGTGCTGGGAACCCCTCAGCCCCGCAGCCGCCCGCGCTTCGAGTCGCTGAGTTCCGAACGATGCAGGACACGGCGCTGTTCGGCACCGAGGACATCCAAGCGCTCCAGCGTTCTCGCCCCATCCTGGAACCCCGCTTGGACGAACTCCTCGACGTCTGGTACGGCTTCGTCGCTTCGAAGCCGCACCTTCTGGCGTCGTTCTCCGCCCCCGATGGCGAAGTCCTACCGGAGTATCTCGCCGCGGTCCGCAAGCGGTTCGCTGCCTGGGTGCTGGCCACCGCAGATGCGAACTACGACGAATCCTGGCTCCGGCAGCAACTTGAGATCGGGCGGCGGCACCACCGGACCGGCAAGAACCGGACGGACGACGCCGACGCCGTCGAACACATCCCCTTCCGCAACCTGATCCCACTCTGCGTGCCGATCCTGACGACCCTGAAGCCGTTCCTCGCCGAGGGAGCGGACAGCGCCGAGGATTTGGAGCAGATGCACGCGGCCTGGACCAAGTCAGTGCTCCTGCAGGTCACGCTCTGGTCGACGCCCTACATCCAACCGGGCGACTTCTGATCCCCAGCGACGGGTTCGGCGAGATCTCCGGGCGATCCCCGTTCCGCGGGAAGGCGCCGCCCCCTATCGTCTCGGTTTCGCCGAACCATGCCCCCACAGAACCGCAAGGAAGACCTCGTCCTCGCCGCGAACACGCTGCGCGGCCTCGCGATCGACTGCGTCGAGGCTGCCAACAGCGGGCATCCGGGACTGCCGATGGGGATGGCGGACCTGTCAGCCCAACTCTGGCTGGAGTGGCTGCGGTACGACGTCAATGATCCGCGCTGGCACGGACGAGATCGCTTCATCCTGTCGGCCGGCCACGGCTCCGCGCTGCTCTACGGACTCCTCCACCTGGCCGGATTCGGAGTCTCGACCGACGACTTGCGGGCATTCCGCCAAATCGGGTCGAAGACCCCGGGGCACCCCGAGGTCGGTGAGACCGAGGGAGTCGAGACGACGACCGGCCCACTGGGTCAGGGCCTCGGCAACGCGATCGGCATGGCGCTCGGCGCCAAACTCGAAGCCGAGCGATTCGAGTGCCCGCTCGCCGCAACCCATCGAGTCATCGCGCTCGTGAGTGACGGCGACCTGATGGAAGGCGTGGCCTCAGAAGCCGCTTCGCTCGCCGGCCACCTTCGTCTCGAGAACCTGTTCGTATTCTACGACGACAACCGCATCACGATCGACGGACGGACGGACCTCGCGTTCACCGAGGACGTCGGCAAGCGGTTCGAAGCCTACGGCTGGCGCGTGCTCCGTTGCGAGAACGCCAACGACCCTGAGGCCGTCGCAACCGCGCTGCAGCAGACCTTCGGTCAGGAATCGAACCGACCGACCCTGGTCGTCTGCCGATCGGTCATCGGCTACGGCGCACCGACCAAGCAGGACACCGCGGGTTCCCACGGAGCACCGCTGGGCCCTGAGGAAGCGAAGGCCGCCAAGACGAACCTCGGCCTCGACCCCGAACAGAGCTTCGCCGTCCCGGACGAAGTCCGCGCGTTGTTCCGCATCGCGGCGACCAAGAAGGCCGAGGAGGCCCGCCGGTTCCACGAAGACATGGAGTCCTGGCGCGCCGTCGATGAAGACCGTGCACACCGTCTCGCGATGTTCCGCGACGGCACGCTGCCGGAAAACCTGTTCGAACTCGCTTGCGAAGCCGTGGCGGGCGAGGACGGTGCGACGCGCGCCCTTGGTGGCACCGTCCTGAACCGCCTCGCCGAAAGCGTGCCTGGCCTGGTCGGCGGATCGGCGGACCTCGCAGCCTCGTGCAAGACGACACTGAAGAACTCGTCGGACGTGACTGGCGAGGACTTCCGCGGACGCAACCTGCACTTCGGCATCCGCGAACACGGAATGGGCGCGATCTTGAATGGGCTCGCGCTCCACGGCGGGCACGTCCCGTTCGGCAGCACCTTCCTGGTGTTCAGCGACTACATGCGCCCGTCGATGCGACTGGCTGCGCTGATGGGCCTGCGCACGACCTACGTCTTCACCCACGACTCGCTGATGGTCGGTGAGGACGGTCCCACCCACCAACCAATCGAACACGCGGCTGCACTCCGGCTGATCCCCGGCCTGCACGTCTACCGACCAGCCGACGGGCTCGAAGTCGCTGCCGCTTGGACCCACGCGATCGAGCGCAAGACCGGACCGACGGCGATCCTGCTCACGCGCCAGGGACTGCCGGTGATCGAACGCCCCGACGAGTGTTCGCCAGAGGCCGCGCGCAAGGGCGCATACCTCTGCGGGAGCTTCGGTGACGCACCGACCGCAACTCTGATCGCGAGTGGCTCGGAGGTTTCGCTCGCACTCGAAGCAGCCGCACTTCTCGCGGATCGCGGACTCAGCCTGCGCGTCGTGTCCGCACCCTGCCTCGAGGTCTTCGAGCAGCAGTCGCGGGAGTGGCGCGACCAAGTCCTCCCCCCGGACCTCCCGGTGGTCTCGCTCGAACTCGGCACGCCGCAGCTCTGGCCGCGGTTCACGGGCAATGCGGCGCACTGTATCGGGATCGAGCGCTTCGGCCGCAGCGGTCCGGCGAACGAGCTCGCCGCGGCCTTTGGGTTCACGCCCGAGGCGGTCGCCGACCAGATCTCCGCGATGCTGAGCTGACGAGAACCCGCCGGATCCGCAACCGGATTCGGCGCTGCGATCGGCACTTGGTGGCTCGCCGCCTCGAGATCCTGAACGACCACTGAAGTGTCCGACCGTCCTAGGTCGATAGGACACTCGTGACCTGGTTCCGAGTTGATCCGAACGCCGAGCGCGCACCGTCTGCGCAGATCGTCGACGCGTTGCTCGACGGCATCGCGGCCGGTCGGTTCGACCAGGACCCGAAGCTGCCGAGCGTTCGATCGCTGGCAGTCGCAGTGCTCGTGAACCCGAACACCGTGAGCAAGGCCTACCTCGAGCTCGAACGGCTCGGAGTGACCCGGTCCCGCAGTGGCTCGGGCGTCTTCGTCATCGACGAGGGACGCGAGATCGCACGGACCATGCGGCGCTCGACCACACGATCGATATTCGACGAGGCTGCGCTCGCGGCACTTCGATCCGGCCACGATCTCGAGTCGTTGACCGAACGACTCAAAGAGCTGAGCCGGGAAACGGAAAAGCCAAGTCCGCAGGCGGCTATCGAGGACTCGTGGGACCAGCCAATGGCGGCGATGAAGAAGAAGGGAGGACAGCGATGACAACAAGCGAAGATCCGGTCTGGACCACCGAGCAGCTCGGTGTGAGGTTCGGTCGCACGACGGCGTTGCGCGAGGTGGATCTGGAGATCGCCCGTGGACAAGTCACGGTTCTGCTCGGGCCGAACGGCTCGGGCAAGTCGACGCTCCTGCGCTGCGCGATGGGAATGCTCCGACCGAGCGCCGGTTCGAGCCAGGTGTTCGAGCGAGACCCGATCACCGACGCGGACGAGATCCGGCAACAGGTCGGCTACGTGCCGGACCGACCGGACGCTCCGCCGTGGATGAAGTTCAAGGACCTCTGCCGATTCCTGCGCGGGCACTACCGCACCTGGGATCAGCGGCTCGTCGACGAACTCGCGGACCGGTTCGACGTCCCGCGGTCGACCAAGATCGGCTCGATGTCCAAGGGCCAGGCGATGAAGACGATGCTCGTTCTCGCGAACGGCCACCGCCCACCGCTGCTGTTGCTCGACGAACCGTTCGGCGGCTTGGATCCGATCTCGCGAGATGAGGTTTGCGCCGTCGTGTTGACGACACTCCAGAGCGAGGACCACACGATCGTCTGCTGCACGCACGAACTCGAGCTCGCGGCTCGCCTAGCCGACCGAGTCGCCATCCTCGACTCGGGCCGGTTGGTCGAACACGGAACACTCGCGGACGTGTTCGGTTCGGACGAGCCCACCGCGACCCCGCAGCGCCTGAAGGAACGACTGCGGCAAAAAGAGAGCGAACTCACCGACCGAAAGGAAGTCTCCCGATGCTGATCCTGCACTTGCAAAAGGAATGGCGCGAACACCGGCTGATGCTGTTCGCGTTCACCATCGCGCTCGTCGTGTGCTCCATGCTCACGCTGTGGATCGCGCCGAAGAACGAGATGCCCCGTGACCTAGGGGCCTGGTTTGCAGTCGCCGGCGTGACGCTCGCTTTCGTCGGATTGATCAGCGATCTGGTTCCAGGTGAAGCGCGCCGTGGCCAACTCGACCTACTGCGGCGAACACCAGGCGCGATGAGAACGTCGTTCGTCGCGAAGTGGGCACTACTCCTGTTCGGACTCATCGCCTGTGCGGGTGTCGGATTCGCCCTCGGCGAGATCACTTGGTCCTTGGGTGCGGGAACACCAGCACTCTCGGATGGCTTGGTCGTCCTCACCTGGGCTGCGCTCGCGATGCTCGGCTGTACTCCGCTCGCATTCGCGTGCTCTTGCTGGTTTGGGCGTGGCAGCGGAGCGATCCCGGCGACCGCGTTGGTCTTCGGCCTCGTCGCGGGCGTGCCCGCAGTCACAATCTCGATCTATCGCCTACCGATCGAGGCCGAAACCGTTCTGGGCGCGATCGGTTGGTGCTCGATTATCGGCCTGCTCGCCGCGTGGAGATCGTTCAACGGACTCCGCTTCGGGAGTCGATGGATGAGCGCGAAGCGAGGGCTCGCAACCTCTCTGTTCGCGATCGTGCCGATCTGGGGAATCACGGGCATGAAAGCCTGGGACCTCTTCGTCTTCGACCCCACGAGCTCGGACGCCCGGATCTTCGGCGCATGCCTCGGTGCGGACGGTGAGAAGCTCTACATCACCGTCAGTCGTGCGTGGCATCGAGACCTCGAGCCGCCGATGACGACCCTGGTCCTGGATCTCGAGTCGGGTTCCTGGGAGCAAACAGGAGGTCTAGCGAGCGCCTACTTGCCGGCAGCAACACTCACGGGTAGCTCGTACTTTGGCGACAACCTCACCCCCATGGACTACGTCCTGCGCCATGACGGTGTGCGCGGCGATCGTCGGGAGGCTCAGTCCTGGCATCTGATCGATGGAAGAGATGGGACTGAGATTCAGCGATTCGAAGGATCGTCCGCGACACCTCAAGCTGTCCGCGAATTCCTGGGTTTCGACCAACTGAGGGACATTGCACGGCGCAGGAACGGGATGCCTCTTCTTGACGGATCTCGGCTCAGCGTGATGCAAGATCACCTCGTCTTCGTTGCCGCGGACGGAGGAACCCAGACCGAGCGTTGGCCCGAAGGAGATCAACCCTTCTTGCGCTGCGGCGCCGGATTCAGGTGGCTCGAGGGAAGTCGCATTCCGGATCGAGCGGTCTACGACCCGAACCGACGCCGCAACGTCCATCTGGACGACTCCATCGCGGACGTCGTGTTCGTGCGAGGTCGGGACTGGGTCGTCCGCCAGTACGACGCCGGTGGCTCCGACGCACAGACAGCCCAGCTCAGGTCTCGGCTCGCCACACGATTGGCCCGGTGGAACCCCGACAGGAACGAGTTCGCGCCACTGCTACTCGGCAACCGACTCTCACTCGCGATGATCACCGCCGACCAAAGGGTGATCGCGCTCACGGAGGACGACAGAACGATCGTGCTCTATGACCCCGATACCGACAGCGCGACTGCGATCCCGTTCGAGCAAGAGATCCGCATCAGCCGGATCAGCCCCGCAAACTACGCCTGGGTCCATTCTCCGGGAGGACATCTGATCGCAAGCTTTCTTGAACCGAATGGGGCAAGCGGGTTTCTCCGATTCGATGGAGAGTCGGTCCAAGCGACGGCGAGCGATCGCCGAGACGTCCGTCTGCAAGCAGTGATTTCAAACGACGAGATCCTGGTCCTGGTCGAGCAGCGACGCCTCGAGCGCTGGCGCTTCGGGAGCGAGCAGCGCGAGGTGGTCTTCGAGACCGGTGGCTGAGTCGCGCCTGGGCTCGCCGCTCAGTTCGAAGACGAGACCCTCCTGCTCGAGGAGCTTGAGGCCGTGCCTAACGGGCGTGTGGGAGTCTTCGGGTCGGAGACTCCGCGTGAGTTGCCGACCCCCTCACTTCGACGCGTAGAATCCGACCTCCAATGGCCGACGCATTGGAGAAACTGAAGAAGCCCACGCTCGCGGAACTCGACGAAACTTGGCTTCCGGCAGCAGGCAAGTCGCACCGAGATGGGGAGTCGGTGAAGAGGCGCGTCCACACCGCGGTGAACTTCATGATGTCGTGCGGCTTCAGCAAGTCGGCAACCAAGAACGCTCTACGCGGCATCGACTTCAGCGCGGCCGTCGAACGCACGCGGATTCCGAGCGGACGCGTGATCGTTCGGTGGGGACCACTCAATCAGAACTACGGCTGGTTCACTGTGTCGGGCGTGACGCCAGACCAGGTCGGCCTCTACGCAGAAGCCGCAGACCGAGGGATCTACCGAACGACCTCGAACGTGGTCGCGCTCAAGTCTCGTGCACGCTCAATCAAGGTCTCCTGGGATCTGCGTGCCGCAGTCAAGTCGATCGATGTGATGGCGACACAGATCGCTCGCGCGGCCGAACGCGACTCGCTCCGAAAGAAGGGTGCGAGTGAGGCAGACATTGAGAAGGCGCGCAAGGCGATCCTGAAGATCGGGCAGGTCACGCGCGGCGGTGCTCCTCAGTATCTCGCCTGGATCTCCAGCTCGATCAAGCCGGTGTGACACAGGCCGCAACCTGGCAGATCCCCGGCCAGGAGAGGCAGGCCCCCGGCACTCGCCGGGACCGCGAGTCCCGGCCCTCGGCTTCAGCTGTCGGCTTCGGCGAGGGCAGCGCGAAGGCGCTCAATCTCCTCGTCGGTCGGGTCGGTGAACTTCACACCGATGCGGTCGATGCCTTCGGCACCACCTCCGTCCGGATCGACCCAGACGACGCCGCCCGCGAGATGCAGCCGACCGTTCCCCGGCACGCCATCGAGTTCGATCTCGATTCGGAAGCCGTCCCCACCGTCCACGCGCTCCGCGTGCGGCCAAGCACCGTCGACGAGGAAAGCCCCCCCGGTCTCGCTGAGGTTCAGAACGAGGCCGTGGACCCAGTTCGAGTTCTTCACGGCCGGGTAGCGATAGCGGACCGGCAAGCGGACCTCGAATCGCTCCTGACGACGGCGGTCCTCCGCCTTGCGGGTCGTGTTGGCGAACGATCGCGCTTCTTCGTTCGCGAGATCCTCGGGGTAGCCGGTATCCAGACTGTCCATGGGAGAGGTTGCCTTCCGCCCCTCTCCTCGGCCTCCGAGCGTCTGAACTTGAGGCGATCTGCTCGACCCGGCCGTCCAAGACCCCAACGGTTTCCGCGGCGTCCCAGCCCGACCGTCTGATCGGTCGACAGCCGAGACACGCCCATCCGAGCTCCTAGGGAAGTCCCGCGGACGGGAAGATCCCGGTCTCGAGCGGCTTGCGTTCGCTCGACCGAATAGCGACGATTCGACGACATGGGCGCTTTACGGACTCCGAGACCCGAGTCTCGATCCGCAGGAGCATCCGCCGGTCGAAGGCGAATGCGGCGATGGAATCGCCCTCTCGTCGACAGATCTCGGGGCAGGGGGCACCGAGTCCACGACCGGAACGGCCGACCGGAGCAACGGAGATGGTTCGACCGACCGACCGACTGATCCAGACGCGTGAGCAACGACGACCCCAAGGGGAGTCGACTCCGCTCGCACCAACCGTCGCCTTGTGTTCTGGCAAGGGCGGCACCGGCAAGACCTTCCTCACGACCAACCTCGCGACGACAGCCGTTCTCGAAGAACGCCGCGTCCTGGTGGTCGACTGCGACTTCGGACTCGCCGACGCTCACTTGATGTTGGGGGTCACGCCGAAGGTCACCTGGCCCTCGGTTGCCGATGGTAGGACCAGTCCGAACGACGTCATCACCGAGACTCCGCACGGAGTCGACCTCGTCGCCGGCGGCTATGGCATCGATGAGGCGAACCGGATCCAACACGGCGGACTCGATTGGCTTCGCTCCGCGATCGCCGTTTGGCGGACGCAGTATGACCTGGTCTTCCTAGACGTCGGCGCCGGCCTCACTTCGACGACGGCCGCCACCCTCGCGATTGCCGACGCGATCGTCGTGGTCACGTTGCCCGAACTCGCAGCGATGACAGACGCCTACGCGGTCGTGAAGTGCACGAGCCGTCGTATGCCCCAGACCCCGACCCGGCTGGCCGTCAACCGCGTGCCCGATCTCGAGTCGGGCTACACGACCTGGCGAAAAATCGACTCCGTCGCTCGACGCTTCCTCGGCCACGGCATCGAACACCTCGGCTCGGTCGCCGAGGCTCGCGAGGCGGGGCGGCGCCGAATCGACGAACTGCCGTTCACCCTTCGCCAACCGGAGACCGCGACCGCGCTCGACATCGCGGTGCTCTTCGACGAACTGCAGTCGTTCGCCGAATCAATTCGTCGACCGATCACCGCAGCAGCTCGGACCGCGACCGAGTCCCAGCCTCGCTCGGGAGCCATGCCGTCCGGCGCGAACGCCGAGAAGACCGACCCAGCCCCCGGCGGAAGTTGACGGGCGCGGTGCGCGATGCGCACCGCCAGCTCACATCAACCCGCGGATCTCGCCGTTCTCGTCGATGTCGATCTGCTTGCCGTTCGGGTTCCGGCCGAGTCCCGGCATCGTCATGATCGAACCCGCGAGCGGGTAGACGAATCCGGCGCCAACCGAAGCGCGCACGTCCTGGATCGGGAAGCGGAAGCCGGACGGGCGACCGCGAAGCTTGGGATCGTGGCTGATCGAGTACTGCGTCTTCGCCATGCAGATCGGCAGCTGGCCGAATCCGAGTTCCTCGAACTGCGCGAGCTTGGTCTCGGCCAACTCCGAGTAGTCGACGCCGTCCGCGCCATAGACCTTGCTGGCCAAGGTCTCGATCTTCTCCTTGAGCGTCGCGTCGCTCGGGTAGAGGAACTTGAAGCCCTGGGGCTCGTCCGCCGCCCGGATCAGCGCCTCGGCGACCGCCTCACCACCGGCTCCACCGTCGCCGAACACCGTCGAGATCTGGGCGTCGAAAGCCCCGGCCTCGAGCGCCAGCTCTCGAACCAGATCGAGCTCGTTCGCCGTGTCCGTCGGGAACTTGTTGATCGCGACGACGACCGGAACGCCGTGCATCCGGACGTTCTCGATCTGCTTCTGCAGGTTGCCAGCTCCTTCGCGGATCGCGTCGAGGTCCTCCTTCCCGAGACCTTCGGGCAGCGGCTTGCCGGCTTTGATCTCAAACCGACCCGAGTGAACCTTGAGCGCGCGACACGTCGCCACGAGCACCGCGGCGTGAGGCTTCAGGCCCGAGGCGCGGCACTTGATGTTGAAGAACTTCTCGGCACCCATGTCGGCACCGAAACCTGCCTCGGTCACGACGAAGTCTGCGCCACGAAGTGCGACCTGGTCCGCGATGATCGACGAGTTGCCGTGCGCGATGTTCGCGAACGGACCGGTGTGGATCAGCGCCGGGGTGCCCTCGAGCGTCTGCATCAGCGTCGGCTTCAGGGCGTGCCGGAGGATCGCGGCCATCGAACCGGCGACCTGAAGGTCCTCGGCGGTGATCGCCTTGCCGGACTTCGAATAGCCGACAACCATGCGACCGAGGCGCTCCCGCAGGTCTTTGAGGCTCGTCGCGAGCCCCATGACCGCCATGATCTCGGACGCCGGAGTGATGTCGAAACCGGTGCGACGCGGCACTCCGTTCTTCGGGCCGCCGAGGCCCACCTCGATGTCGCGCAGCGCCCGGTCGTTGATGTCGACCACGCGGCGCCAGGTGATCCGCTCGGGGTCGAAGTCGAGCGGGTTGTCGAGCAGGAGCGAGGTGTCCGCAAACGCCGAACAGAGGTTGTTCGCCGCCGCGATCGCGTGGAAGTCACCGGTCAGGTGAAGGTTGAAGTCCTCCGGCGGAACGACCTGGCTGTAGCCACCACCGGCGGCCCCGCCCTTGATGCCGAAGACCGGCCCCATCGACGGCTGACGGATCGTGCAGACCGCACGCTTGCCGAGCCGGTTGAGCGCCATCGACACCCCGACCGTGTGGACGGTCTTGCCTTCGCCAAGCGGCGTCGGAGTGACTGCGGTGACGACGACGTAGCGGGCGCGGTCGCGGACCGGCTCACGATCGACGATGTCGAGGCGGACCTTCGCCATCGTGTCGCCGTGGTACTCGAGGTCCTCCTGGCCGAGACCGAGAACACGAGCGGCGTCTTCGAGCGGGCGAAGTGGGACGGAACGGGCGATTTCGAGATCGTTCAACTGAGAATCGGGCCGGAAGGGCCTCGGTCGGGGGAGCTGAGGGGTCGCTAAGAAGACAGGGAACGAGAAGCAAAGCAAGAGACGCCCCCGTTCTCGCCGACTCAGAGCCGCCGAACGCCCCGGCTCGTTTGTTACGCTGCCCGCGTCGCGGTCCCCCCGGGCCGCCACGATGACTCCGAACACCTCAGATCCACGCCCAGAGCGACCGCACGATCCCGATGAGAGGGATCCGGAGAGCCAGGATCCAGATGAGCTCTCCCCGTTGCTCTGCTACTGCCGCCGTGTCCGTGAGGCGACGATCCGTTCGGCGATCGCCGAGGGCCACACCGAGCTCGAGGAGCTGATCGAAGAGACCGGAGCAGCGACCGGCTGCGGGACCTGCCGATTCGAACTGGCGGCCTTCCTCGCGGACGAAGTCGCAAACGGTCGCACGGATCCGGAGTCCGGAGGCGCGAGCCGCCACCTGCTCCTCGCACTCGGCTTCGTCGCGCTGTTCCTGACCACCTTCGTGATCGCCTGGAACCTCGACCTGGGCATGACGTCCCGCACGCCGAGCCGGCAAGACGGTCCTGGGCCGAAACGCGAGGCCGCCTCGCCGGTCACGGCGGAGCGCTTCACCTCGCCCCCTACCGACCCAGCGGCCGGCGAGCCCGAGGCTCGCAACCTGCAGGTCGTCGACGTCTTCGGACAACCACTGCCCGACGCTCGGATCGAGTGGCTGCGGCAAGGCCAGTCGCCGGAGCCGGTGCGACTCGACACGAACGCGACGGCGGCGCGCCCCTACTCCACCGACGACACCACGTTCCTGATCATCCGGCACCCGGAGTTCAGCCCGGCCGTGGTCCCGTCTTCGGCGCACGGCCCGGAGCAAGTCGTCCTGACGAGTCGGCCGGGACTTCGTGTTCGGATCGTCGACGCGACCACCGAGCGTGGCGTACCGCGCGCCCAGGTGCGGTGGCGCCCCCAACAGGTCGACTCACGCCTCGGGAGCGAGCTCGCTCTGATGGAATCAGGCTCTCTCGAGTGGCGCGCCGAATCGGGTGTGGACGGCTATGCCGTTCTCCGGGGACTGCCGGACTGCGCCGGACGACTTCGCGTCGAATCTCTCGGCCACCGAACGGTCGAAGTCGACCTGGAGTCCGCCGACCACGGGAACGACGAACCTCCGATCGTCCGCTTGTCTCCAGGTCGGAGTCTTCGCGCAATTCTCGTCGACTCGAATGGTGACCCACTGCCGTACTGGTGGGTCTACGCGACGCCGCGGGACGGCGGTGCGACCTGCAGCGCAAGCGCGACCCAAGACGGCGCTCTACGACTGCGCGGACTCGCGAATGGGCCGTTCGACGCCGTCGCCGGTGGGCACGTCTCCGCACCGCTCACTCAGCGTTTCGACGACACGCGTCGCGTCCTCGTCCTGCAACTACCCCCGCCGAAGATCCTCCGAGGGGCCATCGTCGACAGCGGCGGATTGCGGCTGGCGAACGCCCGTCTCGACGAGCTCGGTCGCGGGTTCTGGGGACGGCGGTCCTTCGAAGCAGGCGTCTTCGAGATCGAGGCCTATCCGGTCGGCCCTCTTTGGCTCCGGGCGGAGGCCCCAGGGCACGTCAGCCAGGCGCTGGAGATCCACCCCGAGACCCGGAACCCGATCGAGTTCCGACTCGGGATCGCGCCGACCATCCTCGGCCGGATCATCGATGCAAAAGGCGACCCGGTCGTCGGAGCCCGAGTCGAGTTGGTGCACGCTGACGGAACCCAACCGACTCGACGCATCGCGAGGAAGTATCAGACCAGTCGGAACGCGAGCTTCGCGATCGACTTCGACCTCGAGTCCGGACGAGGGCGGCTCCGTGTCGAGACCCACGACCGCCCGACGATCTTCACGGACATCGTCGAACGTGGCGACGACAACACCCCGATCGACCTCGGGAGCATCCGGATCCCGCCACCCGCAACGGTGACTCTTGACCTCGGCGACACGAAGCACGACCCGGGTCTACCCGAGCTTCGCCCGGTCGAGGCCGGCTCGCTGCCGACGGTCCCGCTGAGGAAGCGCGCGGATGGCTCGTTCGACTCCGGCCTCGTGGCACCCGGTGATTATGTCCTCGTCCTGATCCCACCGCCGCTGAGCGACCGATTTCCGTCCGTCCACGCAGTGCGTCTCGTGCCCGGACGACACACGGAACTGCGCTTGGTGCACGATGACGAAGCCGACGCCGACCGGATCGAAGAAGCCCCGGTGAGGAACGCCGAGGACAATCGTTGACCGACCTCTCACCATCGACCGACCCAGAAACAGCGAGACGCTCCCGCAAACCTGGCTTGCTGGGCGCGATCGTCGTCCTCGCCCTCGCGGCGGCCGGTTACTTCGTGTTCGGTGACGACCCCACTCCCGATCCGTCGACACCGAGCGCCAACGGCAACTCGGGGCAGCCGGCGACCGAGAACGGTGAAGACGACGCGACCCGCCGCGACGCGGACGCCACGAGCGGAGCTCGCCGAACCGAGGTCGACTTGACCGACGTCGATGGGGAGCTCCCGCAGCGAGGGCTGATCGGCTTGGTCGTCGATGCCGCGGATCGACCGATCCGCGGTGCGAGTGTCCGCCTGTATCGCCGGGTCGCAGGAGCCTCGATCGAACGCACAGCACAGCGTGCAGCCTGGCCACCGGACGCCGAGACCCTCACCGACGACGAAGGGCGGTTCTGGTTCGGTGTCGACCGAGCGGGCTCGAACCGCTTCCAGTTGCTGGCGAGCCAGGCGGACTACGCCTCGGCCCGTGGATTCGCCGACCTCGGCCCGAATGAGGGCCTGATCGATGTCGGCGTGCTAACGCTCACGTCGGGGCTTCGACTGTCAGGCCAGGTTCGCCTGCGCGCCAACGGCCTGCCAGTTCGGGGCGCAGAGGTCTCTGTCCACCGCATGATCCGACCGGGCGATCCACCGGCTCCCGAGCCACTCCGTCAGACGCGAACGGGATTCGACGGCGTGTTCGTGCTCGAAGCAGTTCCTCGGGCCAGGGTCGAACTCGAGGTCCGCAGCGCCGAGTTCCCCGGCGTCCTGCGGCGCCTCGATCTCGCGACCAACCCACCACTGGAAGGGCTGCAGATCGAGCTGGACTCCCCGCACGTGCTCGCAGGACAAGTGCTCGATGGCGCCCGAGAGCCGATCGACTCCGCCCGAGTCGTGGTCACACCGTCGGAGACCGATTCGGACCAACTCCGCTCGCCGGTCACCGAGGTGCGCTACACGGATTCGGACGGCCGATTCCGGCTAGAGAACCTGCCCTCGGGTCCGGTGCGCTTGCTCGCCGAGGCGCAGGGCTACGAGGACTTCACTTCGACCGAACCGATCGCAATCGATCAGGAGAACCTCGAGTTCACTCTGACCGAGCATCCACGTGTCTGGGTCGTCGTTCTCGCTCCCGACGGACGACGGCTGCGGGGTTTCGACCTGAGATCCTGGAAGACCCTCGGCAGCGGAACCGAATGGCTGGCCGCGAGACCGTTTCCCGGCCCCGTCACCGTGACCGAGGGCGACCTGTCGTTCGGTCGGTTCCGCTTCGGCCCCCTGCGGCCGGGGCGAACGGTCCTGGAAGCCCGGGTCGCTGGGTTCGCGAGCAGCTACTCGGACCCCTTCGATCCTGCCGAGTGGCCCGAGCAGGCCGAGGTCGAGATCCGCCTCCAGCCGGGTGCGACCGTCGCCGGCTCGGTCCTCGATCAGCGAGGCCGGGCCCTCGACGGAGCCAGGGTCTCGATCCGACCCCGGCCTCGGACTCCGGCTGAGAGCATCCCCTTCGCATGGGCCGAGGAACTCCTGGGTCCTCGCGGGACCTCGATGGACCTGATCACCGACGACCTGGGTCGTTATGAGGCCTCGCAAATCGCCCCGGGGCGCTACGAGATCCGGATCAGCCACCCCGACCACGCGGATTGGCTGTCGGAGCCCTTCGAGCTCGTCGATCGGGAGACCGGGGAAATCCCCGCAGCCCGCCTGTCAGGCGGCGTCCAGCTCAGCGGAACCGTCGAATTCGATGGCGAGAGGGCCCCACGAGCCGAGGTCCGGATCTTCAGTCGGACCGATGGAGTCCCCCCGGAAGTCCGAGTTCTGGCAGAAACTCGAACCGATGCGGAAGGACGGTTCGTTTTGCCTCGTCGATTGGGTGCGGGAGACTACTACCTGTCTGTCGCCCGCGAATCTGACTCAGCGATCCGAGTTCTCCTCGACCATCGGTCAAGCGAGAGACCACTCGAGATTCGCGCGAATGTTCCCGTCCTCGAACTGCCGATCGAAATCTCAACGCGCCGCTGACTTCTTCCTGCCGGGCCGCGCGGCCCGACCGAGCTGAATCCGACGCGACGAATCCGACTCATGAACTCTGGTCCGAAACTCCTGTCCGCGGCCTTGCTGATCCTCGCCGCGATCGCCGGGGTCTACTTCCTCACCGGTGACAACGACAACGGTGGCGACGTGCCGAACAACGCGCCACCGACGATCGGAGAGCGCCCGGTCGACCCCGAGATCGACCCCGCCTCGATCCGCACGGTCGACAACGGTCAGGGAACGACTCCGACCCGAGGCCCAATCCGGACCGAGACACCTCAGACCAGCGAGACCTTCGATCCCGGCCAGGGTCTCGAAGGCACGGTCATCGACCCGCGCGGCAACATCGTCGTTGGTGCTGGTGTGTTCCTGTTCGAGGACAACAGCCAGAACCTCGCCGCCCAACTGTTCGCGCAGAACAACGGCGCGGTTCGCCGCCCAGTCGCCGAGGCGATGACGGACGAGAACGGACGCTTCAAGCTCGGCGTGCGGGAGATCACCGCTCAAAAGCGCTTCGAACTCTGGATCACGACCGACTACTTCGCCGACTTCTCGCGTCAGGGCATCCTGCTCTACAACGGGCAGTACTTCGAGATGAAGCCGGTGCAGCTCAAGATCGGCGTCGCGGTTTCGGGAGTCGTCGTCGACAAGCGAACCGGTTCGGCCATCCCGAGTGCAACGGTCCAACTCATTCCACCGACGGTCGGCTTCCAGGCCGCAGCCGTTCCCGGCCGTCAGCTGACAACCTCCTACCGTCTGCAGACGCAAACCAGCAGCACACTCAGCGGCCTCGAGGTTCTGACCGACAACAACGGTTTCTTCCGGATCGAGAACGCACCGGTCGGCGGCGCGCGACTCGTCGCGTTCGCGGACTCCTACGCGCGACAGGAGAAGCAGAACGTCAACCTCGCCGACGGATCGACCGATTCGGTCCGCTTCGAGCTGTCAGCCGGCATGGAACTCGGCGGCCTCGTCGTCAACGCGAACAGCGAGCCGATCCGGGACGCCAAGGTCACGGCAATCGCTCTGTCCAACGTCCGTGGCGGGCAGGCCGAAACCCTGACCGGCGAAGACGGACAGTTCCTGCTCCGAGGCCTCGAAGAAGGCCCCTACACCCTCCTCGTCATCGCCCCTGGCTACATTCGCCCAGAGGCACTCCCGCCGGTCGAAGCCGGCACGCTCGACGAAGTGATCCAGCTGGAGCAGAAAGGCACGGTCCTGGTGCAGGTCGTCGACGGCTCGACGAACCGACGCATCACCGACTTCTCGTTCCTCGTTCGGACCTTCCACCCAGCACAGGACCAGGTCGGCCAGAGCATCGGGAACCAGATGACGAACGTCAGCGGTCGTGATCTTGAGGACGGCTACTACCAAATCCGCGACGTCGATCCGGGCCGCCAATACAAGCTCGAGGTCCGCGCGCGGGGCTACGCGATGACGTTCTCGGACGCATTCGAAGTCGTGCGCGGAGGCCAGGAACCGTCGGTTGTCGTCCGGATGATGCGCGGCGGGTCCCTCACCGCACAGATCCTGACACCGGACGGACAGCCGCTCCGTGGCGCCGCGGTCCGCACGCTTCCGAACGACCACCAGAACCTCGAAGCCGTCCCCTGGCTCGAAGCGCTGCGGGTGTGGAACATCACGCGGGCAACCACGACTTCGTCTGCTACCGGCGTCGTCGAGCTCGAAGGACTCACTCCGGGCGTCTACCAGCTCGAAATCACCCACCCTGACTACTCGCAGGTGGCGGTGCAGGACATCGAGGTGTTCGACGGGCAGCCGACCGAGCTCGGCGGTATCAGCCTCGTCGCGGGCACCCAGGTCACCGGTCAGGCCTACGTCGACGGCCAACCAGCCGCCCAGGTCAAGATCACGATCACCAAGGCTCCGGACGCAACGGACCAGCCGATGTTCACTGCGATCGCGTTCACCGACTCGGAAGGCAACTACCAGATCGCAAAGCGCCTCCCTCCGGGGCGGTATCAGGTGCAGGCCATGCGCACTGGCGGTGGCCCGTCCGCAATCTTCAACCACCTCGCAGATCTCCGTCAGACGGAGCGCCAATTCACCGTGCAGTTCGGGCAAAGTGAACACACCGAAGTGTTCCGGATCCAATGATCCGCCCGAACTGACGAATGCCTGCGACCTACTGGGACTACCTGCAACTGGACTCGCTGCTCGCCCTCCAGGGCGGGCTCGAACGCGACGAGAACGAACTCTCGAACGACGAGCTGCGGTTCATCACGATCCACCAGATCGATGAGCTGTGGATGAAGGTCGCGCTGCGCGAACTCGAATCCGCGCGCGATCTGTTCAAGCGTGACCACGTCCCAGAGACTGCGCTGTCGAGCGCTGCCCAAGGCCTTCGACGGATCCAGATCGTGTTCGAACTGATGGCGGACCACTTCCGCCTGATGGAGACGATGCGCACGCGGGACTACCTCGAGTTCCGCGACAAGCTCTCCCCGGCGAGTGGATTCCAAAGCGCGCAGATGCGTGAGCTCGAGATCCTGATGGGGCTCGAGGAGTCTCAGCGCATTCCCTTCGGCGGCGAGAAGAGTCACCTCCGCGCCCTCGAAGGACCGACCGGCGACAGCACCGCGTTGCAGAAGGTCAAGCGCCGCCTGGCCGAGCCCGAGACGCTGAAGTCCGCGGTCTACCGCTGGCTGTCCCGCGCGCCAATCGACGGCTCGGTTCCCGGCGACGACAACGACGACGAGGTCGTCGCGAAGTATATCGACCGCTTCCTCGACTCTCAACGCCGCGGTCAAGAGCAGCGCATCGCCGAAGTGCTTGAGCACCAGGCCCTCGAGCCCTCGGACCATGAGCGACTGAAAGCCCGCTACGAACAGGAACTCCAAGGATCCGCAGCCTGGCTCCGCGCCGAGGACGTCGACGACGAAGCCGATCGACGACTGCAGCGCCGCCTGCGGGCCGCGCTCCTGTTCATCGAGTCGAACCGTGACCTCGCCCTGCTGTCCTGGCCGGGCGAAATCCTCGACAACCTCGTCGCCTGTGAGCAGGCTAGTGTCATCTTCCGCCAGCGACACGCCCGCATGGTCGAGCGCGTGATCGGCCGACGCGTCGGCACCGGCGGCTCGGCAGGCGTCGACTATCTGGACGAGACCGCGCTGCGCTACCGAGTGTTCCCGGAGGTCTGGCAAGTACGCGGCATCCTCACGCGAGCGGAGCTCGATCCCGAGATCAGCAACGAGGACACCTACGGCCTGCGCTTCGAACGCTGAGAGGACCGCTCAGTTCAGCATCGACATCACCGCCTCGACATCGCCCTTCGAGCCGATGAAGAGCGGAGTGCGCTGGTGCAGCTCGGTCGCCGGAACATCGAGGATGTCCTGCTTGCCGTCGGTGGCGAGGCCGCCGGCAGCCCTCGCCAGGAAGGCGAACGGTGCGGCCTCGTAGAGCAATCGAAGCTTGCCGTTCGGCTTCTTCACTTCGCCGGGATACATGTAGACGCCACCCTGGATCAGCGTGCGGTGGAAGTCTGCGACGAGGGCGCCCACGTAGCGCGCCGAGCGCTTGCCGCAGGAAGCTTGACCCGTCCGGAACGCCTCGACCATCGCTTTGGTCTTGTCGTCCCACTTGGACTCATTGGCTTCGTTGACCGAGTAGGCCCCCGTCCCTTCCGGGATCTTCATGTCCGGGTGGGTGTGGAAGAACGCACCAACCGAGCGATCGAGCGTGAAGCCCTGGAGCGAACCGCCGGTCGAGTAGACGAAGAGAGTGGCCGGCCCGTAGAGCAAGTAGCCTGCAGCGACCTGCTCGGAGCCCTTGCGTAGGAAGTCCTCGAGACTCGACGGCGCATCCATCGACTTGCGACGGTGGATCGAGAAGATCGTGCCCATCGATCCGTTGACGTCGACGTTGCCCGAGCCGTCAAGCGGGTCGTGCAGCAGCACGTATTTCCCGGTCTGCTTGTCGGCCGGGTAGAAGAACGCGTCCTCACGCTCCTCCGACGCGATGCCTGCGACGACCGCGGTGCGCTCGAACACCTCCTTGAAGATGTCGTCCGAGATCTCGTCGAGCTGCTTCACCTCTTCGCCCTGGACGTTGACCTCTCCGGTCAGTCCGAGATGGCCCTGAAGGCCAGCGCGGAGCACAGTGTTCGCAATCATCCGACCGGCGAGGGTCACGCGGTTCAGGATCGTAGAGAGTTCGCCAGAGGCACCGGCGGCAGCCTGACCGCGGAAGAACTGGTCGGCGAGAGTGAGATGAGTGAGGTGTTCGGACATCGGAGGTGATTCGGTGAGAGACCGAGACGTTGATCAGCGGACCTGAATCATGGAGCCGTCGGCCGCCCTGGTGAAGAGTTCGAGGTCGGAAGGCGCGAACTCGGACAGCTCGCCGCCGAACACGACGACGATCGCAGTGCCATCGCGGCCTTCGGCGATCCGTTCGAATCCGCCTCGTCGCCGCAGGTAGAGGTCACCGCCCTCGCGCCCCTCGAATCGGAAGCCCAAGAGATCTCTCGGCCCTTTAAGCTCCCGTCCGAGCGTGGCGAAACGATCGACACTCGAGCGCCGCCGCTGCCAAAGCACGATCTCCTCGGTCCCAGGCCGTCCGGCGTCGACACCCGGGCACAGGAACCGGATCCGAGGTCGAAACTCGTCCGGTCCACGGTCCCCGAACCAGGCTCCGTTCGCATGTGGGATCGTCGGATCCGTATCGAGCTGGACCGGGTGATCGAGGATCCAGTCGACACCGCGGAGCCAGAGCATCTCGCCGAGCCTGTGACGACGGAGCGCATGGAAGGACTTCTGGTCCACGACACCGTCCAGGTTCACGACTTCGCGACCCGAGCGCGCGCGAATCAGCCCGGCGTTGAAGGCGCCGATCTTCTGATCATTGGGCACGACGAGCGACATCTGGGATGCCGCGAACTCTTGGACCGATTGCCAGGCACGACCCGGTTGTGCCTGCAACGCCGATCGTGAGCCATCGCCGACGAAGAACGAAACCGCGACCGCGGACGCCAAGATCACGGGACCGAACGAACGCGACTTCGACAGTGCCCAGCAGACGCCGAAGACCGCGATCGGAGCCCAGTAGTAGTCTCGCGGGTACAGCCGCAGCGCCCCATGGAACGCGACGAGGAAGATCGCGGCGATCAACAACGCCTTCGCTTCGTGCGAATCCCGCTCGGAGGAAGGGTCCGAGTCCTCGAACCCGCGGTCGGTGAGACCGATCCCAGCCACCCCGAGCGTCGCGACGAGCAACGGAACCTCCAGGTCATCGGCGAAGACCAGGGCCAGACCGAGGAGGGCGAACAACGAAACGAGGGCCGAACGCCGGGTCGGAATCCACCGCCCCGCTGCGACGAGCGCCGCGGACCAGGCCGCGAACGAGGTCACGAATGGCCCTCCAAGCAACGCGGGCCGACCGTGGTACCAAGTGTGATGAAGCCAGGCCGCGGTATCCGGATCGGTCGCCAGGAAACGATTCCAGAACAACCACGGCATCGGGCTGCCAGCATCCGACCACGGGAGATCCGCCATCGCGATGTTGAGCGTCGTCCAAGCCAGGAGCCCGTAACAGGTCGCCTGGGGAACGTGCAGCAGACAGTGCAGCCAACTTCGCGCCTGCGGCCTCAACCGCACCAGCTCGATTGCGTAGACGAAGAAGATCAGATCGACTCGCGCCAGGATCGCGCACACCCCCGCGGTCACAAACACCCGGTCTCTCGCCTTCCGATTGACGAAGACGAAGACCGTCGTCAACACGACGAGACCGGTCTCCTGACCGTTCTGCGCTTCCACCCAGAGCAACGGGGTCGCACACAGGCCGAGCAACCCCAAGACGAAGGCTTCTCGCCGACCTGTCACGGCTCGCAGATGACGCCCGAGAACCACCCCTGCCCAGAGCAGGCAACCGAGCCCGACCCAACGCGCCGATCGCTCGGGGCCCTCGTCTCCCAACAGCGTGGTCGGTAGCAGCATCACCATCCAACCGAACTGCCCTCCGTTGGTCGGAACCCGATCGCTGACCTCCGGTCGCTCACCCCGTGCGAGCGACTCGACCATCGCGAAGTAGTAGTAGGCGTCGTCGCGGTAGACCGTGAACGCCGAAGTCTCGAGCGGCGTGCGCAGCACAAGGTTCAGCGCAACACCGACGAACAGCACCGCGAACAGTGCGATCCAACCGATGCGGTCGCGCTGCGCCGAACTCATCGCGCCAAGAACTCTGCGACTTGATTGCCGAAGGGTCCATCGATCCGTAGGTCGAGGTCGTTGTGGCCTCGATCTTCTGCTCGCAGCAGTCTCGCAGGGCCACCCCAACGATCGACGAGCAGCTGACCGTGGGTGAACGGTACGGTGCGATCACGATCGCCGTGAATGACGAGCAGCGGAACAGCGATCAACGGTGCGACACTCTCGGAATCGAAGCGGTGCCGGAGAAACCAGGAAGCTCGCAACCAAGGGTATCGGTCGTTCGAGACCCTGATCAGACTCGCGGGAGGTGAGGCCAGGAACACTCGGTCCACTAGACCTCTCGCGGCACAGTGAACCGCAGGAAAAGTCCCGAGCGAAGCTCCGAACGCCAGCACAGGTCGACCTCGCGCTTCTTGTCGGACCCGGCGCGTGACTGCGACCGCGGCGGCATGAAACGAATCGACCGACGGTTCGCCGGAACTCTCCCCGTACCCCGGAGGCTCGACGAACGTCGCACGAACCCCGTACCGCGCGAACTCCACGGCCATCGCCATGCCGGCTCCGAGATGCTCATTGTTCCCCAGGAACCCGACACAGAACATCGGCGCATCGACCGAGCCCGCGGTCGCGATTCGGACTTCGCCCTGCTCCCCGGGAAGCGGCACGGTTCCGTAGGTAACGCCTGCACGGTCTGGCAGGCTCGCCGAACTCGAGCGGAAAGCGCCCGGAAAAATCAGCCTCTCTTGGAAGACGGCAAAGAGGGCGACGACCGACGCGTAGCCACCGACAAGAAGCAGGGAGATGAAGATCAGGCGCCGTCGCACGGTGAGGATCGGAGTCTAGTCCGGACCCGTCCGAGCGCCCAGCGGGACACCCTCAGGGCGGAGGCTAATGCCGAAGCGGTACCTGCTGCCGCATCACTTCCTGGTCGGTTGCGATCAATCGCAAAGGAAGGACGTGCGGTTTTACTCGCGATTTGTT
>JBCBZB010000049.1:0-35778 GCA_039815565.1 Planctomycetota bacterium | reverse complement strand
GATCTTCCTCGCCTTCCGCAACCTCGTCCGGCCTCGGTTCAACCGGGACGACGAAACCCCGGCGCAGTTGGCCGGCTGGCTGCCCCGACGGCTTCGACCGTGGCAGGTCCTGTCATGGCGACAGGACTTCGGGCGGCGAAGCGGATACCCGCTGTCGACCGTTGGGAAACCGTGGACCGAGGCGCGGGCGGCGTGAAGTGATCGGATCGCGTTCCAACACGGGCCGGGGTCAGCTTAGGGGAGACGATGGCCTTGATCGGATCCGAGCCAGTGGCTAACTTGCTCGGCCGCCGAAAGGGCGCCTCCATAGCTCAGTCGGTAGAGCAACGGATTCTTAATCCGTGGGTCCTTGGTTCGAGCCCAAGTGGAGGTACCAACGCGGCCGGGACGGACGCTTCGGCGTTCGTCCCGGTTTCGCTCTTGAGGAGCGCGGGCTCCGGCGGCGCACTGAGTTCAGAGGCTCGCGCTCAGTGTCTCTGGCTCAGCAATCGCTGACGCTCGGACCGGCGAATCTCAGAAGTCGCTCGTCGATGTCGACGGTCGTTCGGAGACACCCGCCACGATGTCGTGCTCAGGCTGCACAGGCTCGTGCGGCAGACCGATCGAGAACGTCGTTCCGACGTCCAACTTGCTCTCGAGCCAGACGGCACCGCCGTGACCGAGGATCGCCTCGCGAACGATGTGGAGACCGAGACCCGATCCACTGATCCCCTGTGTGTTCGAGCCGCGCTCGAAACGACGGAACAGGCGGTCCCGATCGGCCGGTGGGATTCCAACGCCGTTGTCTCCGATCTCGAGAACCGTCCGCTCCGGCCCTCGGCGTGATGTGATCGACAAGACGAGATCGCGGTCGGGATGCGCGTACTGGACCGCGTTCGCGACAAGGTTCGACAACGCTCGTTGGAGTGCCCAGCGGTTGCCCTTCACGTGCCCGAGATCGGCGACTTGAACGTCGGCGTTCACGGACTCGAGACCGGTCGCGCAGTCGCGAACAACTTCCTGAAGAAGTTCGTCGAGGTCGACATCCTCGAACTCGAAGTCAACGCCGTTGAAATCGAGGCGCGTGCTATCGACGAGATCGTTCGACAACCGTTCCATCTGGTCGACTGCCTGGAGCGCGTGAGACAACGCCTCCATGGAGCGTTCGCCCAGCTCACCGGTCACACCGCCCTGCATCGACCCGAGGATCAGGCGCATTGCGGTCAGCGGCCGTCGGAGGTCGTGCAGTGCGTTCTGCGCCAGTTCGACCAACTCCTGATTCCGACGCTCGAGCATCGAGCAACGACGCTCGAGCTCGCCGTGACGCTCCGCGAGTGCGAGGTTGGTCGCGATCGTCGCACCGAGAAGCTCTTCGTGCGGCTCTTCGTCATCGATCGGATCGGGTCCCCGCTCCTCGACCAGGGACTGGGGAGCAGCCCTCTCGGCCGGCTCTGTCGACGCGGGGTCGTCGAGCGCCTCGAGTCCGCCCTCGAGCAAGTCGAGAGGGAAGAGGCCCTCGCCAGATTCGCTCGAATCCGGGGTCTCGTTCGCTTCGCGAGACACGGTCTCGGCGATCGTGTCGAACTGGGCATCGAGAGCGGTCTCGTCCTCGATCTCCTTCCGATCGACCTGGACCCCGTCCTCGAACGTCAACTCGACACGATCGACGTCAGGTCGGACTCCGAAGTTGTAGCCCGACTCGTCGTAGATCTCCCAGAGCTTGTTCCGCGCCCCCTCGGCAACCCGCTCCGACGTCACGTTCCCACGACCGAGACCGTAGAGACGGACCTTCGCCTCCACGAGCTCTCCGGCCGAGTGCACGAAGGCTTCGAAGACGCCGCGTCCGTCCGTCGCTACCGAAGGAAAAGACGTGATCTCGTCGCGGAACTTGAACGCCGAATCGAGCTCGGCCTCCGTCAGCACGTCGTTGAGGTCCCGCTTGTTGTACTGAAGGACGATCGGGATCTCGTTGGGATCGAGGCCGTTCGCCTCCAGGTTCTCGCAGAGACTCTCGAACGACTGCAGGTTTTCTTCGAGTCGACTGCGCTCACTATCGACGACGAAAACGACCGCATCGGCGCCCTGCAGCACGTATTGCCGCATGCGCTTGTACTTCGGCTGTCCAGGGACCGTGAACCCCTGGATCATGACCTTGAAGCCATCGACTTCGCCGAGGTCGATCGGCAGGAAGTCGAACAGGAGCGTGGCATCCTGCTCGGTGTTGATGGAGACGAGGTCGACCTCGTTCCGCGGGCACATGATCTCATGCACGACGCGGAGGCTGGTGGTCTTCCCACCCATACCACAGCCGTAGTAGACGAGCTTCGCGTTGATCGTGCGTTCGGCGAGGTTGATGAAACCCATGGGCGGTCCTGTCTTGGTGATATCGGCAGGATCCACCGGCAGCTTCAGTCGGAACAGGCCTTCTCAGCGGGGTTCCGGGATCAGCGACCAGCGTGCGACCGGCCGGCTCAGACGATCTCGGAGGAAGGCTCGAACGTCGTCGCGCTCGATCTCGCCGACAGTCTCAGAAGTCGGATGCGGGACTCCGAGGATCTCGGACTCGGCCAGGATCCGAGCTTGCTGGTGCAGACCGAAACGGGTCCCGACTCCCGGAACCTCAGGCGCCCATCGAGAGAGGGTCGACGCACGGGACAGCCCAAAACCCATCTCGAACTCCGGAGAGTCGGGGAAGCCCTGAATGAACCGATTGAGCTCCTCGACGACATCGCTCACCGGCGCCGAGTCGACCCCGCGGCGCCCGATCAGTAGACGATCACTGAGAACGGGTCGCTCGAGCGAGCGAAAAGCAGCATCGTACTCACTCCCCCTCGGAACGAAGGTCGTGAGCACTCCGTGCCATAGGGCCGCCATCGCCAAGGCCGCGATCGCGCGCTCCCGCTCGTTCCCTGCGGACCAGTCGAACGCGATCTGATGGTAGACCCCGTTGAGCCGCGGGAACGACTCCGTCCGTTGGTCGTCTGATCCTCGGAACCGGTCAGCACCGGGGAAGGCGGATCCCGATCGGTCGGCGAACGGAAGGAGTTCTGCCCGCCCGACTGCGACTCTCTGAGTTCGTTCCCGTCGGAGCGCGCCTCTTAGTTCGTCGAGCACTTCCGACGTGTCCATCGAGCGTAGCCGCAACAGGTCGTCGCGAGTCAGAGAGGCACGCCCACCGAGCCGGTATCGAAGACGCTCGCCTGGAAGAACGAAAGACTCGTCGTCCGCTCGCAACAACGTCCGATCGCGAAGAAGCTCGACGGTGTCGCCAAAGAAATCCTCCTCGGGCGAAGTCGCCCAACGGTCGAGACGCGCGTTCACCTGGAGGACGAGCTCCGAACGCCCGGTAAACCCACAGAGGAGCCCACGCTCCGAATGCGACAACTCCGTCGAGACCTCGCCGCCCAAGGTCCCCAACAGGAACTCGGAGAGAGCGGTTTCTAACAGGCGAACTCCGAAGTCGGCATCGGTTGACGAGGGAACCGCCAGCCATAGCGACAACCGGTCTCCCGCGTCGATCTCGATCGCTCGAGACGTTGGCTCCCAGGGCGACTGCGCGATCGCGACGCCAGCCGGAGCGAGTGAAATCCCGAGCGTCGAAACAAGAAGCCGAAGCGCTTGCCCGTTCATGCATTCCCCCAGCGAATGACCTCATGAGCGGATCGCTCCGCGAGCGCGCGATCGTGCGTGATCCACAACATCGCCATGCGCCGAGTCTCTGCCATTCGCTGCAGAAAGGCGATGCAAACCCCGGCGCGTCGGGCGTCGAGTCCCGCCGTCGGCTCGTCAACCACGAGCACTCTCGCGCCGCTCGCGACCCCGCGCACGACGGCGACCCGTCGCAACTCGCCTCCGGACAACGACTCTGCTGGCTGGCTCCAAGCCTCGCTCGGAAGCTCGAGCTCCCGCAGAAACCCACACACCTCCGAGACTTCTCCGATGCGTCCCTCCGGACCGTGCTCCACGACCTCGGTCAAGATCGAACCAACGGTCCGTCCGACCGGCATCGAAGCGAGGGCGTCTTGGGAGACGAGGTGCACGGACGAGGCTCCGGTTGCTCCGACTCCGTCGAAGTCGATCTTCCCGCGAGCTGGTTCGAGCAGACCGGCGAGACATCGCGCGACCGTGGTCTTGCCGAGCCCCGAACTCCCAAGCAACGCGGTGACCCGGCTCGGATGTAGTTCGAGACCGAGCTCCGGGGTCAGCGACGCCCCGCGACCGGGTCGCACCTGCAGACCCGTCGCTCTCAAGCACCAACGACTGTCCGTCGGACAAGGCCGAACCTCCGGGAACTCGATGGCAGGCGCTGCGCCCTGTCGCAACTCGCCATCACCGAAATGCAGGACGCGCACGGACGCCGCCGCTCCGAGATCGGCAACCAACTCCCGATCATGGGTCGCGAGGACGGTGGCCGAGTAGGTCTCACCGGAGGCGAGCTCGATCAGAACGTCGCGCAGCCGCGTCCAACGTTCGCGATCGAGGCCGACCGTCGGCTCGTCGAGTAGCAGGAGTCGTCGACCCCGTGCGAGCACGGACGCCATCGCGATCCGCTGGGCCTGCCCGCCGCTCACGGCGAACGGTCTCCGGCCGAGGAGCGAGCGAGCCTGCTCGCCACCTTCTCCATCCAATCGCTCGAGCCAGGTGCGGAGCGTCCCGAGATCACTGGTCCGAAGTCCAAACTGACGATCGAGACGTCGCATGGGCTCGAAGGTCGACGACGCGATCTGCGGAAGGAACCCGATCGTCTCCCGGCGAGCCCGGGCAGCCTCGCGCTCGGTCAGCTCGCGAGGATCCCGAGCGTCGAGCCGGAACTCCCCTCCACGAAGCTCGGCGAACGGATCAGCCCCGGTCAGCGCCCGCAAGAACGAGGTCTTGCCCGCCCCCGATTCCCCCTGGATGACACAGAGTTCGCCGCGGCGCAGCTCGAAGGAGTCGATCTTGGCGATCGGGGTCCGCCCCGCCACCAGCTCGCAGCCCCGAAGACTCAAGAGCCCCCTCGAGGTCATCCCAGGCCTCCACGGCCTTCCGAACCGATGCCCGGGTCCAGGAGGACTCCATCGATCGGCCGGTTCGGGTACGTTGGTCGGTCCATGCTCCTGCTACGCATTGCAGCCTCGGCCCTGTGTCTCGGCCTGTCTCTGACTGCCCAGACCAGTTTCAGCGATCTCTATCGCGAAGTCCTCTCGGAACGCCGGGAGCTGATGCGATCTTCGCCCGAGCGACCGACCCCGGCCAAGGTCCAGGAACTCGACCGCCGCCACGCGGATCGGATCGAGAAGTGGCTGGAGCGGGGCCCGAACGGTGGCGACGCCGCGAACGGTCGGTTCCTCCTGGTGTCCATCTACCAGCGCCTCGGCCAGGACGAAGAGGCCGAGACGACGCTGACTGACCTCGACGTCGCGCGCACCCCGCCCTTCGAGCTCTTGGTCGCCGCTCGCCAGGCTGAGCGACTCGGACTCGACGACAAGCGCGAGGCCTGGATCACCGAAGCAATCGAACGCCCCGCGCCGTTTGAAGAGCGGGCCCGCGTCGCGACCTACCTGATGACGGTGCTCGTTGAGATCGACCGCGGCGAAGCGATCTTCACGTCCGAGTTCGAGAAGGCGCGAGACGATGAAGAACGTGCGCGTGTCCGCTACTACCGCTGCGCAGCAATCCGCGAGCGCGAAGACCTCCCGGAGGGCTCGTACGACACCGCACTCGAAGAACTCGGCGAGACCTACCCGGACACCTACTGGGGAGGCATCGCCAAGGACCGCGTTCGTGCTCTCGGATTCCAGCCCGGCGACCCAGCGATCCTGTTCGAGAGCTCGACGCTCGACGGCGAGACCTTCCGGCTCGCGGATCAGGCCGGACGCCACGTTCTTCTCGAGTTCTGGTCGGAGCACGACGAAACCGACCAGGCCGTGGTCCGTCGCCTGCGAGCGATCCGTGAACAGTTCGCGGAGAGCGGGCTCCAGGTCGTCTCGGTCCAACTGGAGAAAGACGAGAAGACTGCACGCGAGTCGACCCGGGCCTCGGGACGGACCTGGCCGCAGGTCTGGGACGGACGCGGCTGGGAGACAGACGTTGCGCTTCGCTACGCGATCGAGCAGGTGCCGTTCTACATCCTGATCGATGGCGAAGGACGCATCGTCACCACCCGCATCTACCTGCAGGACGAAGCCGGGGCAGCCGACCTCCGACGCCTCCTCGACGAGCGACTCTGAAGCGCTCAGTCGGAGTCGGCCGCGATCGACTCTCCTGGGCGCCCGATCGTCGTGCGCCCGATGAGGTAGATCAGAACGCCGACGCCATACGCCGAGAACATCCCGACACCCGGCGCCGCCAGACTGTGGTCGTCTCCGTCTTGGAGCGACCAGGAAGTCGCAGCGAGAATCGCCGAGTGCACGAAGAGGATGTGCGCCGCGGAGAAGTACGAGCTTCTCAACCACTGACGCAGGAGACCTGGCAGCCAACCGAGAAGCCCGACGAACAGGAGAGCCCGTCCGAGGAACTCCAGCGCGAAGTAGGACGGGAAGAGTCCCGCTCCCCGGCTGATCGGCGGTTCTCCCCGGAGAAAGCCCAGGGCCGCGACCAAGGTCGTCACCGCCGCCAGCGCGAGCGGACCGGTCCGGCGACGGAACGAGCGGAACGGCAGGACCCGAAATCGGGTCCTCGTGGCCGTGCGCAGGAATCCACGCGACGCCCGGAGCACCGCGAACAAGGCGCAGGTCACCGGCACGCCGAAGGACACCGCCTGCCTCGGCACCGAAGCGACGCAGAGGGCGTAGCAGGCCCCAGCCGAGATCGCCGTGAGCACCGCCCCCAACGGGCCCCGCTGGCGACTGGCCCGCTGCTGAGCCGGAAGGGACACGAGGACCGCACAACCCAACTGGGCAAACAACAGTGCCAGAGCTTCCGGGCGCAGAGTTGCTCCCTCCACCTGAATCGCCGGTGACAGCGCGAGCGCCAGGCAGGCCAATGCGGCGAATCCCCTCGACAAGGCCTGGGCCGTCGAAGCGAAAGTCAGGATCGAAGTGACCAGCAGCAACCCGAGCGCACCGAAGCGAGACCGAGTAACGGCGCCCTCGACCTTCGAAAGATCGTCAACCGGGTCGAGCCAGAGTTCGACGAACGACCGAAACGGTCCGGGCAGGCCCTCGGTCGGCTGCTCCCCGATCGAAGAGACAAGAGCCCGCTCACTCTCCGTAGCGGGCCTATCGATCGAGGCTCCGGCGACGAGAACCGGAAGCAGGATGACGAGCAGGACCGCGGCGAGCCCCGCGAATCCAACGACATCCGCGGGCAGCCCGTAGCCGCGCGGACCGACCGCCCGCGTCACGGAGCGCCGACCGCAGCGATGCAGTCCACCTCGACCAGCGCACCCTTCGGCAGGGCAGCTGCGGCGACACAGGCCCGCGCGGGACGATGGTCACCCAGGTGGCGAGCGTAGACCTCGTTGACCGCGCCGAAGTCGGCCATGTCGACCAGGAAGATCGTGACCTTCAAGGTTCGGCCGAGCGAACTCCCAGCCTCGCCCAGCACGGCGCTGAGGTTCTGCAGTGCCTGCTCGGCCTGAGTGGCGGCCGTCGAGCCGACCATCTCTCCGGACTTCGGGTCGAGAGCGACCTGACCGGAACAGTAGACGAGTCCGTTGTGAACGACCGCTTGGCTGTAGGCACCGATAGCAGCCGGTGCGGCGTCGGAATGAACGAGTTGGATGGGGTTCAAGGCCTGCTGTCCTGGGAGGGCGGTCGAGCGGGTCAACGGTCTGCGAGCTTCTCGAGCATTCGCTGCTCGACGTGAGGGGTCACGAATCGGCTGACGTCACCACGGTGACGAACGATGTCCTTGATCAGGGACGAAGACACGAAACTGAACTTCTCGCTTGGCACCAGGAACACGGTTTCGATCCGAGCGTCGAGGTGCCGGTTGGTCAGAGCCATCTGATACTCCGACTCGAAGTCGGCGATGTTGCGCAGACCACGAAGGATCGCGCCGTAGCCCTCACGCTGGCAGTAGTCGACCACGAGCTCGGAGAAGCCAACGACCTCGACGTCGTCGTCGAGCTCGTGCCGCAGCAGAGCCATGCGCTCTTCGACGTCGAACAGCGGGCTCTTCGCGCTGTTCCGCGCGACCGCGACCGTCACGGAATCGAAGATCCCGCGAGCGCGCTCGATCAGGTCGAGGTGACCACGAGTCACCGGATCGAAGCTGCCGGGGTAGAGGGCGCGGACCATGCGGTCATCGTCGCCCCCAGCCGCCGGAGACTCAAAGGTCTTCGCCGATGATGATCTCGACCCGGCGGTTGGCCGCGTCGGCAGCAGCCCCACTACCCAGAGACTTCGGGCGGAACGGGCCGAAGCCGACGATCACCAGTCTCCGCTCCGGGACCCCACCTTGCTGGATCAACCAACGCCGGACCGCGTCCGCCCGCTCAGCCGAGAGGTGCACGTTGCTGCGGAACCGGCTCTCCGGGTTCGTGATCGGGACACCATCGGTGTGCCCCGCGACGTAGACCCGATTGCCGGCGAAGCGCCCCCTCAGGACGTTCGCAACCTCACGAAGCGTTGAGGCCGCACTGGGCTTCAGGTCGATGCTGCCCTGGTCGAAGGTGACCTCGTCCTGGATCGACAGAGACACGAGGCCCGACGGCGTCAAGGACACGTCAATCGGACCAGTGAACTGACTCCGCAACGTGTCCAGCTCAGACTCATCGGTTTGCGACGGCGTCGACGTCGAAGGGTCGAAGTTCTGGCGTCGGAGCTGCTCGTTCTCCGCACGGCACTGTGCGAGCTGACCCTCCAGATCGTCGATCGTGGCGTCGCGTTGTTCGAGGAGTTCTTGATAGCGCGTCGCACAGCCGGTGATGGGCAGAGCGACCATCAGCAGCACCAGCACACGCGCGGTTCTGGCAATCGGGTTCATGACGGGACCGGACAGGATCAGGACACCTCCGAACCACCCCGGCGGCGGCGTCGGAGAACGAGAAGCATCAGCGAGCAGACGACGAGTGCGCCGATCAGGACGATCGGTGCGGACTCGCTCTCGCGGGACCAGGTCGGCAGGGTCTCGAACCAGAAGTCGAGCATGTCCTGCCGGAAGAACGCGGTGAGGAACGCGGCAAGGACCAGGACGGGCCCGAACGCGACGTAGGGATCGCGAGTGAACAGCAGACGCAGGCTGCCGCCGACCGCTCCGAGCAAGGAAGCGACGAAGAAGGTCAGGAGCGCGCCCTGCCAACCGAGGAAGGCTCCGAGCCCCCCCATCAGCTTGACATCTCCGAGCCCCATGCCGGGCTTACCGAAGAGAATCGGCGCGGCGGCGTGGATCAACCAGGTGAGACCTCGCCCGACGACGAATCCGGCGAGGCTCTCGAGTAGAGCTCGCACCCACGGCTGACTGTCCGCCAGGGCATCGATCTGCTGGTGCATCTCCGGCAACAGCGGCGCCGAGCACAGACCGACCAGAGTCAACGGGATCGTGAGCCTGTCCGGAAGACGGCGGAACTCGAGGTCGATGAACGTGTTCGCGATCAGGTTGCCCGTGAAGTAGGCGAACAACACGAACCCGAACACGCCACGCCAACTCGGCTCCAACAGGTCGAGCGGCACCGCGCTGAACGGCGGCTCGAAGACCGCAACAACCACCAACGAGGCCGTCAGCAACTCGACGATCGGATAGCGGATGCTGATCTTGGCTCCGCAACAGCGCGCCTTGCCCCGCAGGAACAGCCAGGCGAGGACCGGAATGTTGCACCAGATCGGAATCGGTGCTCCGCAGGCCGGACACGCTGACCGAGTGCCTTGGGATCGCTGGACGTCGCGCTCCGGCAATCGGTGGATCACCACGTTGAGGAACGAACCCAGGATTGCCCCGAGGCAGATCGCGGTGGTCAGAGTGAGCGGATCGGTCATGACAAGCCGAGCCCCTGCGGACCGGTCTTGTCCACATCGAGCCTCCCGGATCCAGCGCGAGAGCGGCCGTGTGAGCCGATCCCCCGTAGATCCCGCCAGGGCGCACCGTAGCCCCCACCGAAGGTCACGTCCACAAAGTCGCGGCGCCTCGGAGGTCCAGGATCAGCGGAACGAGACGGCGAGCCCGCCGAAGGCGTCGGGATCCAGATCCTCGGACGCGTCGGCCGCCAGGAGCAGACGGAACCGGATCTCCGGTCCCGGTGGAACGACCACCCGTCCGTCGACGAACGGCAGTCTGGGCCGGTCCCGACCACCGTCGAGCTCGAGCGCCACCTCGACTCCCTCCGGGGTCGCCAGCTTGAAGACCAGGGTCCCGTCCCGGCCTTCTGGGAGCGAGGTCCAGCGGGTGCGAGCCCGAACCGTGCCTCGAGCCCCTTCTGGCGCTCCGTGCTCCAGCTCGAACTGACCGCTGACGTTCCCCGGCGCTGCACCGATGACTTGCGCGCGAGGCAAGTCGCCAGGCCGATCGCCCTGCTCGTAGCCGATGAAGCAGCCGTAGGGCAGATCCCCCGTCAGCTCGATCCGAACCTGCCCGATCAGGGCAACCGACGGACTGTTGGACTCCTCACCATTTGGACCATCCCCACGAACCGAACCGCGAATGCGGATCGGCCCCGAGCTGACCACTGCAAACCCGGCGTCGCGAAGAACCCGCTCGATCGATCCCGTCTCGCGCCAACCGGTCCGCTCGGGTGCGTTCTCGAGGACGAGGTCTCCCTCGATCCGGACTTCGCCGAGGCATCGCAGCACGGCCGGCTCACCCTCCAGATCGATCGTGGTCTGCGTTCCCCGAGGGACCACGAAGCTCGAGAACTCCAGCACGCTGCCACTCGCCTCCAGACGCGACTCAGCCTCTCCGACGAAGTCCCCTCGGATCCCACGTCCGCACGAACGACGAAGCCGCGGAACCGGCTTTCCGTTCCTGGAAAGCTCGAATCCCGGACCCGGACCGTAGTCCTCGAGGCCGAGCGAACGCCAATCCAGTCGCGCTGACGGAATCTCGATCGGAGCATCGATCGGCCGGCTCCCGGGACCGAGCACCTGGAGTGGAGCCCCGGAGAAGTCCCTGAGAACGGAATGCTCACCCCGCGGGAACGACAAGTAGAGCTTGTCCCTGTCCTTCGGTTCGCAGGCCGCCGCGAGGGTGAGGCGGACGGCCGTTCCCGGTTCAGAAGCGCCCGGTCGCCAGACCGACAACACGACGACGGACTCCGGCGCGCCCTTGAATGCGATCTCGCCCTCCGAGAGCAGCGTCAGCTCGAACGCACGCTTGGTCACCGATGACGGGAGCGGCGGTAGGGTGAAGTCCAGAAGCAGGTCACGACCACCGACAGCGAGGGTCGGCGGAGTTCCATCCGGAGCCGTGCGGAGCGCGAACAGATCTCCGGGCAGATGCGTCGCAACGAAGAGTTCGTTCCCAGCGCCGTTTCGCTGCGGAACCTGGAACTCGAACCCAAGGCTCTCGGCCAGGGAGTTGCCCTCGAGGTCTCGCACCGCGTAGCTCCGCGGCAGGCCAGCGATCTCGAGCCTGAAGGTCTCGCCGGGACGCAGACTGCCGTCACCGAGATCGGAACGACGAGGCACGCGTGGGTGGAAGTAGAGCTCTCGCCCCTCGACCTCGAATCGCCCACCGACATCCCGCCCCGAGGAGTCGATCATCCGAACTGCCGGGCGACCGATCGTCGACGGATCGAGCGCCGCGGAGAACAGCACGCGAACCGACTGATTCAGGAGCACGGTCCCACGTGCGATCGGCGGACTGACCTGCTCGACTCGAAGCGGCGTGGCCTCCTTCTCGTCGCAGGCCGTCATCAAACAAAGAAACCCCGCGAGCATCGTGAGCCGACACAGGCGAGGTTTCGTCGCCCCTCTCATCGCGCGAGCACGCGAAGAGAGGGGCCGGTTCGACGCTGAGTTGGACTCGGCGCCGAGATCGAGGGATCGAGCCACAGGGCTCAGTTCATCCGGTAGGAGATGCCGAATCCACGAAGGAACGGCACCGCAGCGCTGTCGTTGTCGATGTTGTTCTCCAGCACGAGACGCGTGTTGAAGAATCGCGGCAGCAACCCGGTCACCGGGTCACGCAGCGTGTCGAGTTCACCCTCGATCACGTAGGGCGTGAGGCCGGCGGCCGCCGGACGCGTCTGCGGGCCTTCGTCGCCACTGGCATCGTCGACGACGATGTCCCCAGCCGCGTAACGGTAGGCCTCACAGGCGAAGTTCGGACTCAGCAGGTTGCTGCGCGTGTCGAACGTGTCGTTCGTCTGCGGATCGTAGATCCCGGCGTTCGGGATCATGTCCGCCCCACGGAACTCGAGCGTGATCGAGGTTCCACCCGGCTGCTGCGAAACCGGCGGATCCAGGACCGCGACGATGTCGTCCACGCCGGCCAGACCGGACAGATCCGGAATGCCGTTCGCTGGCGGCAGCGGCGCGCTGACCGTCATCGGGTCCAGCGCGTGCTGGTTCGGCATCTCGGTGTCGAAGAACCCGAAGGTCACCAGCGACACTTTCCGGACCAAATCGATCTGCGCCCACGGGACGTGGCTTTCACGCGGACCGACGTTGCCGAGACCGTTGGTCGGATCGAGGAACGCACCGACACCGCGGTCGATGACCGTGCCCCCAGTCGCCGTCAACGCCTGATCCGGGATCACGCGGGTGAAGCTACCCGGAGACGAGATATCCGGACCACCGAAGCTGTAGACCCGGTTGGAGGGCCAATCGAGGTTCGTGCACAGGAACGGCATCGTCGTCGACACCCGACCACCGGTCGGGTTGCCGAAGTTGTAGTAGCCGTTCAGGCCGATCACCGGTTGGTCGACTGGACCAGGCCCGAAGAACGCCATGTGGAACTCGTTGACACCGGACGCCTGGCTCACCGTCGTGTCCGGGAACACCGAGATGTCCATCAGCAACGGAAGCGCGATCGGGTCGTGGTCCGTCGCCACATCGCCCACGAAGTCACCAGCGTCTTCGACATAGGCATCGACCGGGAAGCCGCCCGACTGCGGGTAGAAGAAGGTCGGGTCGGGCATCATCGGCGCCGCGAAGTCCAAGAGCGGAGTGCTCGGAATCCACGGCGAGTCGACGCTCGCCGTCGCATCACCACCACCGTCTGCCGCCGGAGCCGAAGCCGGATCGATCGCACCGCCGAGACCGACGACCATCCCATTTTCATCGACCGAGACGAGGCGCGAGTCACGCCACGTGAAGGTCTGCTGGAAGGTCGGGTACTGGTGGTAGACGAATCCGGAAACGGAACGGAAGGCGTTGGCCGGGTTGATCACGTATTCCTGGCCACTGACGACCGGAGTCAGCACCCCGCGCAGCGGGTTGTCGTTGAACGTCGTGCTCAGACCCGACGCCAGTGACAGGCAGTTGATCTCACAGGTCGTCGGCGGCGGCGGCGGAACCCCCGGGGCCGGATCGAACTTCTCGAACTTCACGTCCGGACGCTTCCGTGAGTGACCGAGCTGCAGCGTGTAGCGATCGAAAACGTCGAAGCGGATGACCTGCTCGTTCCACGAGGCCCAGTACATCTGCTCGACATCGATGTTCATGTCGTTCGCCGACCGGTAGCTGAGGCCGAAGTCGTCCTCGCGGTAGGTCATCTGAAGACGTGCACCGAACGGCGTGTGCGGCTCCACGATGCCGCCATACATCTGCGGCATCTGCGGCGGCGTGAACACGGCCGGCGGGTTTTGGATCGTGAACGTCGCGTCCGGGGTCTCGTAGAGGAGGCCGGACGGAGCCGCGGTTCCCATCGGGAAGATCGTGCCCGGGTCCGCACCGGCACCGTAGAGCGACGCGGTCCCCGCGATGCCCGGCGTTCCGTGCAACGGCACGGGGTTCAGCGGAATCGGGTGGTCCTGCGCGTTGCCCGGGAAGTAGCACTCACCGCGCGAAGCGCGGGTAATCGCACCGAGGTTCGCACCGTCCGCCGTCAGCGACTGACGCGTGACGGGAGCGCCGGAGAGCACGCCATCCGCGAGCTGAAACTGACCGAAGAAGTCGAACGCTCCGTTCGGAGTTCCGTCTTCGTCGGCCGCCGCGAAACGGAACACGCGCGAGCCAATTCGCTGCTCCGGAGCGTTGCTCGAGAGGTCGAACGGCACCGAGAAGTTCTGCAGCGGGACCGCTGGCTCACCGGCACCCGGGTTGCCCGGGCTCGGCGGTCGGAAGTCGAACAACTGCAGCGGGTTGCCGGCGAGGTCCACAACAGCCTGGTTCGACAGGTCCATGTGGAAGTAGTAGGTCTCCGTGCCCGACGCGGCGTGGTCGAGACCAAGCGGTGGACGAAGTCGGAGATCGGCCCCATCCAGTTGTTGGTCGATCAGCTCGGAGTTCAGCACGCTGAGTGACGCCGACTTGGCAACCCCCATGGCCTGCTGGAACGTCGCGTCATCGACCGTTTCGGTCGTCATGACAAAGTTGTCCGTCGGCACCAAGCGATCGAGATCGACCGGCTCACTGAACAACACACCGATCTCGGCGTTCGGATCCACGTCCGTCAGGCCAGCGAGGCGCTGCACCGACGGAATCAGCACTCCCATCGCGTCGACCGGCTCGGGCGAGATCGTCATGAACTCCGAACGACGGCCGGAGTCACTGACGACGGCTGCACCCGAACGGTACGGAACGGACTCGTAGTAGCGGACTTGGACCTGACAGGCAGCACCAGCTCCCGGCGCAGCCTCGAATCGGACCAGGTTGCCCATCGAGTCGAAGGCCTGAACCGAGGTCACGCGGACCCGCGCCGTCGCGAGCTCACCGCCATCGGTTGCCGAACCGGTCAGACCCGGCTCGCCCATGCCGAGCACGTTGTTGACGTCGAGGTTCTCGACGACCTCGGCGCGCAGGGTGATCAGCTCTCCCCCCGGCGAAACGACGGTCTGGGAGATGAAGTCTCCCGAGGGAAGCGGGAACGGCAGACCGTTCGAGTCGGCGGTCGGAACCGCCTGAGCGCCGGCCGGCAACCCGGTATCCGGATCGAACGGACCGTCGACGAACGGCACGCGACCACGAAGGGCCAGCGGTCGGTCGCGACGGTTGATCGTCAGGATCCGCTCCGAGACGTCGACATCGAGGATGCCCATGTCGCGAATGGAAATCAGGTTCGGCGGCGAGATGTCCGGCAGTGCGCCAAGCGGGCCGTCCATCGAGTTGCCCGAACGGAAGTCTCGCACGACCGCAGAATCCCCGCGGAAGTCGATCCGGTTCTGCACTCCGATCGAATCCGTTTCGACGTTGAACAGATCCGACACGATGCCGTTGACCGGGATCGCGATGCGGTAGTTCGCCGTGATCTGGTCGAGGCTCGCGTCGAGGCCATCCGAGGGGTTCAGCCCCGCGACGGCCTCGTTGCCGAGGACCGTCGTATCGAGGATGACGACGTTGTCCTGCGCGATGACCCGAACTTCCTGCGGCACAAAGGCCTGAACCGGGCCGACGAGGTCAGGATCATCGTCGAAACGAAGGACCTGGACGGCGGACGGCGTGTTGCGGAAGAAGTCCGAATCGACCTCGAGACCGCTGGTGAACGTCAGCTTGAACGCTCCGTTCCGCGGGGCGACCGGGATCGGCTGCGTCAGAACGTTCTGACCGCGGAAGGCCGGAGACAGACTGACCAGACCGGTTTCCGCGAGCGCGCGGGCCGAATCGAACTGATCCGTTTCGGACTGGTCGTCCCACAGGATCAGTAGTTGATCGTGGCCGACGGTCACGTCGAACGGAAGGAAACGGTAGTTCGCATCGGCACGGGCGGCACCCGTGACGTCGAACAGTTCGTCCGTCATCAGGGTAGGGTTGACGACGACGTCTTCCGCGATGACGACCGGCTGGCGGTTCTGCGTCGCGCGACGGTCGGTGCTGCCGGCCGGATCGACGATGCGGTAGGCCAAGATGTCGACCAGACGGCCGACCTCGACCGAAACGAGGGCCAGCTCACCCGACCCTGGTTGGGTCGAGGTCTGACCACTGGTTCCGGCAGCTCCGCCGCTACAGCCCGGCGCGACGACCACTGCGGTCGTCGCCAGGGCCCAGGCGCCGAGGCCCAGGAGAGTTCTCTTGCTCATGGTACGAGTCTCGTTGGGGGTCTGTCCTGTTGGGCGAGCTCTCAGAATCGATACGGCAACACGATGTATTCGAGCGAGGGAAGCTCGATGTCACCGCCACTCGAGACGAGACCACCAGGACGCACGTTGCCCTCGGACGGGCGCGTCGGGTCGAACTGCGTGTTGAACAGCACGTCGTAGCGAACGAATTGCGGACGGTTGTCGGTCACCCACTGACGGAACATCGGGTCCGTGAGATCGAACTCGAAGTCACTGACGTTCGTCGTGGACGGCCAACGGTCCATCGGATCCGTCGACAGCGGATCGGTAGTGAAGGCGAAGCCGACACGGATGTTCGACTGCGGCGAGGTCAGCTGACCCGAAGCAGGGAAGGTAGATCCCAGACCCGGAGTGCCGTCGACCGAGACGCCGAAGAACTGAGCCACGATCCGAGCGGTCGTGGCGGTGGTCGGGAACGTTCCCTCGACCCTCACGAAGACCGTGTCGGTACCGTGCCCGAGAATGAAGAAGTCCCCCAGACTCGGACCACCCGCGTCAACTTCCAGTCGGTAGCCGGTGAAGCGGTTCTCGCCCGGAAGGGTGATGCCCGCGAGCGTGATCGACGTCGCCGGGGTGCCTTCGAACATCGCCTCGGTGTTGATCGCCGCGATGCCGAAGTCCTCGGTGCCACCGAAGTCCACGACCGGCGGAGCAAACTCACCAGTCGACGCCTCGAAGACGCCGTAGCCCTCGAAACTCGGGTCCAGTGAGGTGCTCGAGAAGCCGTTGTCCGGATCACCGAACACGATGGACTCCTCACCCATCGGGATCACGACACGGCGTGCTTCCCCAACCGGCGGCTCGGTCGTGACGGGGACGCGGCCGTTGAAGCCAACGTCGATCCAGCGCGAACGAGCACGAGAAGTCGGCCCGAACGGAGCGGGCAGGAGGACCGGGGAAGGCCGAACGTCACCCCACCCGGTGTTGTCACCGACCGGAACGTTCGAACGGCCGGCCGGGATACCCGGGAAGTCTGCCGAGTTCGGTAGACGGACTTCCATGCCGTTCTCGTCGACGCGGGTGCCCATCGGCCCCGGGTAACCGCGCCATCCGAGAAGCCCAATCTTCCGCGCGGCGTTCGTGACCACACTCGACGATCCGTCGACCGTCTCAAGGAATCGAATGTTGTCGTCGAGCGAGTTACCCGTGCCGTCTGCGTCGTCGCCTGGCGGGGTCAGCAGCTGAATGAGTCCCATGCCGCCGAAGGCTCCGGCCGGCTGGTCGTTCCAGCTGCCGTTACCGACCGAACGACGAGTCGGACCATACTTCGCGAAGATCTCGGTGGTGAAGTCACCCTGGGTGCCGATGCCACCGTCCGCGGAGAGCGAGAAGAAGAAGTCACTCTGCAGGTAGATCTCGTCCGTGTCGGTCGGGAACTCGCGAATGCTGAGGTCGATGCCCTCGGCGCTGATCAGAACGATCATGCCGCCCGAGCCGGCCGCCCCACCGCCTCCACGGTTGTTGCCACCGGCCTGTTCACCGCCTCCGCCGTTGCCGCCATCGGCAACGATCTGGCCGTTCGGACCAACGGTGATGCGACCGAGCGCTTGGACGACGATGATTCCACCGCCGCCGCCGCCGCCGCCGCCCTTCTCGTCGGTGATGAACGAGCCGCCAGTCGTCAGACTCGGGGCCAGGTCACCACCACCACCGCCACCGGAGCCGCCGCGCAGCTGGAGCAGTTCACCCTCGACGCGGACGCCGACGTTGAGGTCGACACCCGAACCGAAGAAGTCGTTGCCGTCATCGTTGTCGGTGAAGGCCAAGGGGCCGGGGTTGCCACCGGCGAGGACGCGTGTGGTCGCACCGTTGAGTCCGTTGCAACCCGGCCCGCCATCACCGAGGACCTGAGGCCACGGAACGACGGTCGCCGGCGGGTAGGTCGGGTCGCCCTCGGTCGTGAATCCACCTCCACCACCACCTGCGCCACGTCCACAGGCAATCGTCGCGGTGTCACCACCTTCACCACCGCCACTCGTCGCGTTGAACGGACCGAATCCGTCCTCGCCCTTGAGGCTGCGGTCGTTGCTCATCGGGCTGCCGGCTCCACCAGCACCGCCACCGGCAACGCCGGAGCCGGCGGCCGTGGGGAAGTTGGCCGAGTTCAGCGTGTCGACGCGATCGCCGTCGCCGCCACGCACGGTCAGTGTACCGTTGACTGTGAAGTCACCGTTCACGAGCCAGACCATCGGATTGGTGCCTTCGCCGCGGACGGTCACGCCCTCAGGGATCGTCACCTCGCGGAACTGGAACACACCGCCCGGGACGTTGATCGGCGGGGTGCCGACCGGGCTGATCTGGGTGAAGTCGGTGTTGAGAACGACTTCGGTCGTGTTCGGTCGGTACTCGAGGAGGTTCTCGGTGCCGGAGAAGTCGAAGGTCGCGCTCAGTCGACCACCGTCCAGGCGAGCTTGCGGCTCGAGGAAGGCCGAGGACTCGTCGATCTCGTTCCCCATTCCAAACGTCGACACCAGAGCGTCAAACTGCGGCTCGAAGTCGGTCGCCGTCTGGAACGTGCCCGCGATGCGGTTGAAGGTCGGGTCGGAGACATTGGACTCACCCGACAGGTCTTCGAGCGTCCGCTCGACGATCACTCGCACGTTCGCGTTGTTCGGCAAAACGCCGATCGGACGCAGAACCAGGAGCGAACCGGTCCGGGAGTTGGTCTCGAGAGACACGACCGCCGGAATGACCTGAGGTGGTCCGAAGTCCGGGTCGTCGTACTCGAGGAAGACGCGACCGAAGTTGGACCCACGGGTTACCGGGTCTTCGGTGATCTCCTCGGGGATGTTGACGCTCGACGGGTTGAGCGGCTGATCGAACTGGATCCGCACCTCGACGGGGTCGAGTGCCGAACGGCTCAGCGGAATTCCACCGGGCTCGTTCGGAGTGACCGTCAGCGAGATCGCACGCGGACCGCCAGCGATCGTGTCGCGGAACAGGTCGTTCGGCGTCGTGCCCGTCGCGGTCTCGAACGTGAAGGTCGACGGCGCCTGCAGGCCCCGTCCGTTCATGTCGACCAGCGTCGTGCCGTTGCCGGAGGTGCCGGCCACGAGCTGCACGGTGTAGCGACGCCCGGAACGGAACCCGCCGTCGGAGAACGTGTCGTTCTCCGGGAAGCGAGGCGTGAACAGGAGTCGTCGCCCCGGCTCGGAGTCACCGGGCGAGGTCGCCACCTCGAAGGTCCCCGATGGCGACTCCGCCAGCGGGACGCCGTTCAGGTCCGTGACCTCGAAACTGACCGTGTTCAGGTCGGCCGAATCCAGGTCTACCGGATTCGAGAAGTCGATCTGAATCGATTCGTTGAGGAAAAGAGTGCCGTTGTTCGGTGGCGTCGTGCGCAGCACGACGAAGTTGCCACCGGTTCCTGGGGTCGTGGACCCGGGGTTGCCGTCGCTGCCCGAGCAGCCGGCGAACAGCACCGCGAGACTCACCAGGGCACCACGCAGGGCGTTCTGGCTCACTCGGTCAGAGGGGATCGCAGACATCGTTCGAAGTCGAGCCCGGAGGGAGGTCCGCGCTCGGAGGGTCTAGTTTCGAGGGGGAAGGTTCGTCACAGGTCGACCGGCCGGGTTTCACCCCCACCGATCGGAACCCGGCGACGCCGAGGCGCCGACGGGTCGAATGCGGTCGCGGTCCGAAGCCCCGATCGTTGAGCGATCGAGGCCGCGAGACCACTGGGTCATCGGGACTCGAAGCGGTAGGACACCGCAAAGGACTCGATGGTCGGCGACACGGACGGATCCGCGTCGACGTTGTTGGACATCACGAAGCGCCAGTTGAAGTAGCGCAGATCGTCGACGGTGAACGACGCACCGTTGCCGGCGAACCGGTTGAGGAACGGCTCCGTCGCCAACTCGTTGATGTTCGTCGTGTAGTCAGAGACCAAGTCGTTGTAGTAGTAGGTCCAGAAGTTCCGACCATCACGGTTGTCGAACTTACGGATGTGCGCGTCCGTGGCCTTGGCTGGATCGAGCGGCACGTTGACCTCGGTCGGTTGCTCGACGTTGCCAACACCGAGGCGGTTGCGCTGGCGATCCCAACGCCACGGGAGGGCCGGGACCTCGGTGGCCGCGCGGAATTCCGCGACGACTGAGGTGCCACCTGGCAGGGTCGACACCGGCGGCTCGAACACGAAGTCGAAGCGCGGCGCCATGTCGGCCGGAAGGATCGGCTCACCCGCCATCGAGTCGAAGAAAAACGGACCGAGACGAGGATCCTGGTCGATCATCGCCGGCTCCGCGAGCGCACCCGCGGCCCCGACGAGTCGGCGGTGCGGATCGTAGATGTCGACGAATCCGTAGGTCGCGACCGTCTGACGACGAACGAAGTCCGCCATCACCCAGTAAACCGAGTTGTCCGACGGTGGCCCCACGCGGTTGCCGGCCTGGTTGAAGCCCCCACGTGCCGTGCGGAAGTCGAGGTCACCAGGACCGATGCACACTTCAGGACGCGTGGCGTTGCCGGCGAACCCACCCGAGAACGAGCGGAAGTTCGGCGTCGCGCCCGACTGCACGGACAGCGAGATCTGCCAGCCGTTGAAGCCGGTCGCCAGAGACGGGTTCTCGACCGGAAGGTCGGCCTGGTCACACATCGTGGTGAAGTCGAACAGCAGCGGCAGCGCGATCGTGCCGACTCCTCCGCCCGTACGAGTGTCCGCACCACCGGAGAAGTTGAAGTTCGACTGACTGTCCCAGGCGACCTGTGTCAGCGTGGTCATGCCAGCCGCGACGAATTGCGCTCGGCCCATACCGCCCCGCCATGGCGACGGAACGAACGGAGTCAGGCCACTGGTCGTGCCGATATCGCTGCCGATGCCGTGCGCACCACCCTGCAACATCACGGTCTGGTCCCGCCAGGTGAAGAACGGCTGCTGGAACTCCGGGAGAGGCAAGAAGCGGTTGATCTCGTTCGGCTCGAACACCGCTTCCGCGGCCGAGATGGCCAGCGGTTGGTTGTCGAACGCGACGTTTTGCTCTTCGAGCTGCTCGATCTGACCGTTGACGTTGTTGTTGCGCGCGATGTTCGTCTCGAAGTTGCCCGACAGGCCCGAGTTGGGCAGGGTGGCCAACGAGCTGAACGAACCGACGCAGGGCTCGGGACGGAACTCTGAGTGCGATAGGCGCAGAGACACCATGTCGAATTGGTCCGCGATCACCGGCGAGTCCTGGAACGGCGCCCAGTACATCTGCTCGATGTCGAGGTCGAAGTCCGCCGGGTCGACACGCGACAGACTCATGTCGAGCTCGCGCCAGACGGTCTGCACGCGTGCGCCGAACGGGTTCAGCGGGTTCTGGATACCCTGACCGAACGGAGTCGCAGCACTACGACTCGCGGTCGAGTCCGGAATCGTCGGGCAGAAGCGCTGGAACGACGACTGCGGTGGCGTGCCCTGCTGGTTCAGGTCGTCCACCGTGCGCGTGAAGCGCGAGGTGATGCGAGCCAGCAATCGACCGTTGGCGAGGTAGGTCACGTCACCGAAGACGTCCTGGAGCGGCGAGCCCTCGATGCCGAGAGGCGTGTCCACCAGCGGCTGCTCGTTCGACACGGCGTCGTAACGGAAGACCGACGGCTGCGGATCTTCGTCGAGATCGGCAAAACGGCGGACGACGTTCACGGACAGGTTGTCCGGGAACAGCGGTCGGTCGAGGTCGTCACGACGGGTGTCCAGTGAGAACGGGATGACCTGGAAGTCGACGACGCCGATTTCGGCGTTGAAGTCGATCGGGTTGCCCGAAAGGTCCCGGACACCGTCCTCGCCGCCCACCACGTGGATGAAGTACGGGAACGGACGATCCTCCGGGGCCAACTCCGGATCCATCATCAGAGCAGCCTCGTCGGCATCACGCATGACGTCGTCGAGGTAAAAGCCACTGAGCGACTGGAGGCGGATCGTGGTCTGGGAACCGTCCTCGTCGATGACCCGCGCACTCACGAGGTGAGGAATACGGAACTTATCGTAGTTGAAACGACCCGTATCGATGCCCCGCGGGACCAGGAACTCGGCCTCGATCAGGTCTTCGTCGACCACGTTGCGGGTCGCGAAGAAGAACGAGTCGAAGGCCCGCATCGTCGCGATGTCGACCGGCTTGTTGAAACGGATGATCGCCTCGGCGAACGGCGAGACGTTCTCGTTCACGGCCGACGGAGTTCCGTCCGCCAGCGGCTGGGGCGTCGGCGAGAACGTGACGAAGTTCTGGATGAAGTCGCCGGCGATGTAGTCAGGTGCCTCTGGGTCGCCCCGGTTGGCCCGGACCGCCGAGAACTCAGCGAGGAGTAACAGACGCGGAGCGTTGTTGCGCAGGAACAGCGGTTGCGCGTCCGGATCGGTGTCCGGGAAACCAGGGAGGTTCTGCGGGTCGATGTCCTCGAGGCCCTGGATCGTCTCGATGTTGATTCGGACGAACGGAACATCCGGCATGCCTTCGTCGTCGGCCGGCTCGTTCAGAACCTCACCGCTGCCGATCACGACACCGGTGTCTCGGTCGACGATGCGAACCACGTCGCCCTGGTCGAGCTCGTGCACGACCTGATCCTTGAAGACCGTGATCGTCTGGGTGCTCGCGCTCGGTTGCTCGACACGCGCCAGGAACATCGGGATCTCGCCGATGATGCGCGGCGGTTCCGGGTCCAGGACGAAGCCACGCGAGATGTCCGCGCCGTTGTCGTCCAGGTTGCCCGAGCGGAAGTCGCGAATGACGCTCTCGATCTCGCTGTTGTTCAGGCCGCGGAAGTCGGACTGGTCCGGCTCGAAGATGCCATCGATGGCCAGCGGTCCCTCGAGTGCGATCGCGAGACGGATGTTGGCTCCGAGGTTGTCGGACGACGGCGGAAGGCCGCTCGCGTTGTTGCGAAGACCGAGCTGCGGGCCCTCCACGCCCAACAGCACCGGGTCGATGACCAGTCGGTTGCCATCCGGGAAGAACCGCGCCGGGATGACGCGGAAGTCACCGGCCGTGAACTCGTCGTTCGGATCGGAACGGATCTCGAGCAGCTGGATCGCCTCGGTGTTCCGCTGCCCGGTGATCACGCCGTTCTCGTCGCGGACGACGAAGAAGTCCTGATCGATCCCGAGACTCTCCGAGAACTCGACTTCGATCGCGGCGTTGCGTGGGATCACACTGAACGGCTGGACGGCCGGATCGTTGCCGAAGATCGCCGGAGCGACCTCCTGAGCACGGTTTCCGAGGCCGCCGAAGGCGTTGTCGAACTCGTCCGAGCCGAGGACCCGCGGAATGAGGACGCGCGCCTGCAGCGTTTCGGGATCGGTCGACAGGAAGTCGTAGAGGATCTCGACATCACGGAGCGTCGAACCCGGAGGACGTTCGTCTTGGATGTCCGGACCGATCAGCACGTTCTCGGCGAACTCAGTGATGACGTTCTCACCGTTCACCACCTCGTAGCCGAGGATCGTCGCCAGGCGGCCGAAGCGAACGGCAACGACCTGGGCGTTGCCGTTGTTGCCACCGACGTCGGCCCCTCCAGCGTCGCCGCCCCCGCCGCTGCTACAGCCAGCGAGGCCGAGCGTCAGGCCGGCGAGTACCGCTGGAGCCCAGCGGCTCGACAACGTGCGAATCGTCCGTCGCAGGAACCCCTGATCGGGGGAAGTGCGCGAGAAGCCCCGCGTCGAAGATCCCGCCCCTTCGGACGGGACTACGACTTCGGCGGCGGAGTCTGGGCGTGGGCTGCGAAGCGTCACGGTCAATCTCATCAGTGGTTGGAATTCGGCCGACGACGGAGAAACCGTCTTCGGAAAGTCGGATCGCGACCGATCGAACGCGGCGAGCGGAGGGATAGCGCGCCGTTCGAGGAGGGGACGCCCGACCACTTCGACCCCACCGTTCCGCAGGGCCGTAGTGAGCAAGACGTCCGCGTCACTGTAACGACGCCGGAGCACGCACGCGACGGATCAGCACCCGTCCGGGGCACGAATCTCAAATGATGTGCCGCGTGGTCTCGAGAGCCCCGATCGGCCGGGCTCATCGTTGCGGTCGCCCGCTAGAGCCCCTCTCGGCGTCATTCGAGCCAAATTTAGTCGCCATCGGTCCCGAGAGAACCCGAACCAACACCCTCCGAGGAGCACCGATTGGGCGCGCTCGCCCGGCGAGTTTGTGCGGAATCGCTCGCCGGACAGGAAGCCTCCAAGCGACCCGAAAGGCCGATCACTCGGCAATTTCGAACCCGCGGGCCCGAGCCTGCTCGGCGGTCTCGAAGTAGACCCGCTCGTCTTGCGGCACCGCTTCGAGCTCCGGACGGTCGAAGCGACGCACAGGGATCCCGTCACCCCCACCGACCCAGGTCGCCACCCACTCGGCGTCGCAGTAGGCGCAACCGAGCCGCGGCGGGTCACTGGAGATCCGTCGGAACTCCGGCTTCAGATACTGCCCGACCTCGCCGTTCGTGATGCAGCGAGCGTTCCGGCAGTCGAGCGGCGTCTTCGCCGGGTGTTCGACGCGGTCCGTGGCGAACCGAGCCGGCGGCTCGGCATCCAGCTCGATCGTGCCCAGCAGGTACGCCATCAACGCCATCCGTACCGGCACCCCCAGCTCCGCCTGACGGAAGTAGACCGCGCGCGGATCGTCGTCGAGCGCGTAGTCGATCTCGTCGACGCGCGGCAGCGGGTGCATCACTCGCGCATCACGCATCAAATCCGAACGCAGGGAGTCGACCGACAGCCGCGGATAGCCCTGCGTCGACTCTCCATCGTGGCGCTCGCGCTGGGCACGCGTCATGTAGATCGCGTCGATGCGGTTTACGTCGACACTCGACAACTCAGTGAACAACGCGAGCTGGTGCGGACGCGAAGCCGTCAGGTAGGCAACGCCCTTGTCGCTCTTCGCGATGCCTGGCAGTTCTCCGACGTCGGCGATCGCAGCCGACACACCGAAGTCCCGCCGCAATCGCTCGAGCACGTGCGCCGGCATCTCGAACCCGGGATACGGCATCGTGATGATGTTCGCCCGGAATCGCGCGAGCGCGTAGGCGAAGCTGTGAATCGTGCGGGAGTAGCGCAGGTCACCGCAGAGAACGACGTCGAGACCTTCGAGCGCGCCCTTCTCGCGGTAGAGCGTGTAGAGGTCGCAAAGCGTCTGGGTCGGATGCTCGTGGGACCCGTCTCCGCCGTTGACGACCGGCACTCGCGCATAGCGGGCGGCAACGCGCGCAGCCCCGTCTTGTGGATGACGGACGACGAGGATGTCCGCGTAGCTACCACCGACAACGCGGACGGTGTCGGCGAGCGACTCGCCCTTCGCGAAGCTCGTGCTCTGCAGGTCCGCCGCGGTGATCACGCCACCGCCCAGACGCAGCATCGCCGATTCGAAGCTCAGCCGGGTCCGCGTGCTCGGCTCCATGAACAGCGTCGCCATGATCGAGCCACGACACTGATCGCTGAACGCCCTGAGGTCGTCGGCGAACCGATTGGCGTGCTCGAACAACGCCATGATTTCGTTCGTCGAGAGGTCGTCGATCGAGACGAGATCACGCTTCGGCGGCTTCGCCATCAGGGGGCGAGCTTACACCGACACTCAGCAATCGCTTCGCGCGTTTTCGGCAACGCGAGACCGACGCCTCGGTCCGAGACTTCGGGGAGACCCCGAGCAAGCCGTAGGGCCCCGGCAAACCGAGCCCGAACCCCGCTCGACCCGGTGCGATGCAGGGCGTCGAGTGACACGAGCTCCTCGTCCGCGGGCCACTCGCCGACCTGAGCAAGGTCGCTCTTGCTCCGCACGGTCAACAGAGCCCCCGCATGACGTTCGAAGTCCGCCGGCCCGAACCCCTCGTCGCTTGCGACGACGAGAACGTGCGCGGTCCGCGCACCAATTCGGATCGTGCGCTCCTGGGCCAGTGCGTCGATCGAGTCCTGCACCGCCCCGAGCCCAGCGGTGTCCACCAACCGAATCGGGTAACCGCCGAGGTCGACCACCTCACGGATCGCGTCACGCGTCAGCCCTGGCGTCGGCCCAGTCAGATTGCGCTCGAGCATCAGGAGCCGGTTGAACAGCGTCGACTTGCCGGCGTTCTGTCGCCCGACGAGCGCGAGGTCGAAGGGCGTGAACAGAGCCTCGGCAGCCCGCAACGCCGCCGCCAACGCCTCGCGCCCGGTGCGACCACCGGCTTCGAGATCCGCTCGCCAGTCGTCGGGACCAAAGCCCGATTGCTCGATCGCCAAGGCCAACTGAGCCTCGGTCTGGGCTCGAGTCAGGAGATCGAGGAACAAGTCGGTCGAACGCGCGTCCTCTCGCCGCTGCCAAGATCTTTCGAGTCGGCGGAGGATGACCGGAGCACCGTGTAGGTGCAGCTCGCTACGCCCCCGTTCGGCGAAGTCAACGAAGAGGACCTCGTCGAGCAGAGTGTCGCCATCGAACAAGTCCAAGCGCACGGGGCCCCGCCCCTTCAGTCGTTCGCCCTCGACTCGGTCGCCGCTCGGCGTTCGAAGGAACCGAGCCAAGAGCGCCAGTCGGTCCAACCCTCGTACCTCGACGACCTGGACCCCCGCCCGGCCGGACGCGGTCAAGACACGAAACTGCGGAACCCGTAGTGACTCACGACCGCCACTCATTCCGGGTGGACCCCATTTCGCCCGAACTCGATGCGACCGAGACTACGTCGGCCGAGATCCGCCAGGCCGTCGTGAATCAGCTCGGACTCGACCACGACTCGCGGACCGAGCAAGTCGGCCCCACCACCCCCGAGCACCAACCAGGCGTCGCCTCCGGTCACGACCGTTGTCACAGCCGCCAGCCCGGCCTTGACTTGGAGCTCGGCTCGGAGCCCGACCAGGGAGTGCACGAACGCCCGGTGAATCCCGAGGACGAGAGAATCCAGGGTCGTGACGGCCGGAAGGCGAGGCAACTCAGCCGCCTCGAGCACGGCGTCTTCGATGTCCGGCAACTCCGGTGCCCGCTCACGCATCGAGCGAATCTGGCTTCGGAGACCAAGGCCGATCGCGCCACCGAGAAACACCCCGTCCCGCCGGACGACGTTCCAGGTCACCGCGGTGCCGCAATCGATCACCACCGCGTCTCCGTGACGTCGGACCGCAGCGAGGGCTCCGATCCAACGATCGGTCCCGAGCTCTTTTGGGTTCGGATAGGCGAGCTGGAGCGGACAAGCGAAGTCCACGCCAGCGATCCGCACGGGCCAACCTTTCCCTTCCAGCTCTCGCTCGACGATCGCCCATCGATCGCTTCGCACCGACGACGCGACCACGAAGGGCGTTCGATCGCCGACGAACCTCGCCAGATCGAGATCGACCTGGCGCTCACGGCGAATCGGCACTCCATCCACGTCACAGAGACGCAGATCGAAGGTCGAGTTGCCGCAGTCGATCGTCAGCAGCACCTGCGCGCGCTCCGACCGGTGCTCAGTCATCCGCGGCCCAAGGCCCGAGCCTCATCGCCCGCGCTCACTCATCGGGCGCGACGAAGGTCTGAGTGACCTGTCGCCCGTTCCGAAGGATCACCGCGTTGAAGCCACGACGTCCCTGGTCGAACTGGCGGCGTCCGACGCGCAGGGCCTCGGCCCGCGAACCGACCTCGACTCCGTTCAGGCTGATCAGAATGTCGCCGGTCTCGACGCCGTAGGCCTGCGCCGCGCGTGGCGGTGCGCTCACGATCTGCACACCCCGGCGACCACCGCGGTTGTAGCTCCGCGTTCCAACCTGATCGTTGAAGAACCGCGCCGGGTCCTGCATCACCGGGTCGTCTCGCGCAAAGTTGACGCGAGTCTCGCCATTGCGGCGGAAGATCGTCGTCTCCTCGACCTCCTGCCATCCCGACGGGCTGACCGAGGCCCTTTGTTGCGAGCCGGAATCCGACGCCTGACTTGTCGTCTCGTAGCCTCCATCGATCAGTTTCTGGAGGACCTCTTGCGAGACGCTGAGACCGTCGATCTCACGCGCCATGCGCTCTTCTTCCGGCTCGTCCTCGGAGTTCTCCGAGTTCTGCTCTTCGCGGGCAAAGTAGGCGAAGTTCGCCGAATCGTCGACGCGGACGAGACGGATGTTCTCGTGCGGAGCCCAGAGCGTGTCGCCGACACGCAGGATGTGGGCATACTCCCCACTGGCTCCGGCGGCCGGGAACGCCCCCGTGCGTGGGCGACCGCCACCCGAGCGATTGCCCCCAGAACGATTGCCTGCCGAACGGCTGCCCGGTGAACTATTGCCTGGCGAACGGCTGGCCACACTCCGGCTCGTGCCCTGACGAGTCCGCGCGGTGTCACCGGGCGAGAAGGACGAGACCCCACCGGCTTCGTAGCCGGCCGGCGGCTCGACGTTCGCCGAGCCCTGGTAGCGAATCGAGATGCGCGACAAGTCTTGGACTTCGTCACCGCTCCCTCGCACGTCGTAGTAGAGCGCCTCGATCGCGAAGAGTTGCTCGAGCGGGATCTTCGGCGCTTCTTCCGGCACATCCGGCTCGTCGTCGTCCGGAGTCTCGACGACCGGCTCCGGCTTCACGTAGCCGTGAAAGTTCGCCTCCTGCAGTTCGTCCCAGGGGTCTGCGGCGCGGTAGTTCACGTCTCCGGCCGCACCAGCATCGACCTCCTCACCACCCTCTTCGAGAAGGAGCTCCAACTCCTCCTGATTGCGGTCTTTGGCCCTCTCCCGGGCGGCGGCGTTCGAGTCCTTCCTGAACTCCGCCAGCTGGTAGATCTGCCAGCCGAAGCCAGCGACGAGCCCGGCGATCACCAGGTAAAGCAGCGGTTGGAGGAGTCCCTTCATCGGCGCACCAAGAAGTCTAGCAGGACCGCGCGGGTTCGCGCGACCACCCTACGACGCTGGAATCGCCAAGATCTTCCCCGCGACCGAATCCGGCCTGAAACCGTCCCCAACGGCCGTCTCCGACCAGCGGTCTCAACCCCGGAACGGGGCGGCGGACGGCGTCGACTTGGTCTGACCTCCGGCCGTGATGCCGCGCATCTGCATCTTGAGCTCGTCCGGGTTGTCCGACGAGGCCAGGGCGTCCTCGAGCGAGATGTTGCCGGCCTCGAACAACCGAATCAGCGACTGGTTGAAGGTCATTGTGCCGTAGAAGCCACCCTCCGACAGCGCCTGAGGCAGCTTGCGGGTCTCGCCCTGCTGGAGCAGGTCGCGGACCGTTGGCGTGTTCATCATCAGCTCGACGGCCGGCATCATCTTGTTGCCTTCCTTGGTCTTGATCAGACGCATCGAGACGACGCCCGCGAGGTTCAGCGCCAGCTGCAGTCGAATCAACTGGTGCTGGTGCGGCGGAAAGAACGAGATGATCCGCTCGACGGTCTGCACGGCATTCACCGTGTGGAGCGTCGAAAAGACCAAGTGACCGGTCTCCGCCGCAGCGATCGCTGCCTCGACGGTCTCTCGGTCCCGCATCTCGCCGATCAAGATCACGTCGGGAGACTGGCGGACAGCCTGCCGGAGCGAGGCCGCGAAGCTCGCGCAGTCCGTGCCGATCTCGCGCTGATTCACGATCGACATCCGGTCCTCGAACTGGAACTCGATCGGATCCTCGATCGTGATGATGTGCTTCCGCGCGTTTTGATTGACGTAGTCGATCATCGACGCGAGCGTCGTCGACTTTCCCGAGCCCGCCGTGCCGGTGGCGAGGACCAAGCCGCGCTTCATCGACGCGAGCTTCTTCAATGGCTGCACTGGCAGGTGGAGCGACTTGAAGTCCGGGGTCTCGGTCTGCACACGCCGGAAGACGAACCCGACGTCACCGGACTGCCGGAACGCGTTGCAGCGGAAGCGCCCGACCCCCGGCAGGTCGAGAGCGAAGTCCGAAGCGCCTTGCTCCTCGAACTCGGCCATCGCCCGCTCGTCGAGCACCTCGACCAGAAACCGCTGAAGCGGCTCAGGCTCCAGAGGGGTATCCCCGAGGAACCGGATCGACCCGGCGAGACGGACGGCAGGGCAACTGCCAACCTTGAGCACGAGGTCGGAGGCGCCTTCCTTGACGGCGACCTTCAGGAATTCAGCGATGCGTGGATGCGACACGAGCGGCACTCTCCTGCTCCCGTTATCGACCGGATCCACGACCCTGCCTGAGGGGTTTCCGGCAGGGGTCCCGGCACGAGGCGCTGGTTCAGCCGGTCTGCAGCTGGGCCCGAAGCCAGTGGAACAAGCGTTCCATGCCCCGGTTCATCGCTGAGGAGATCGGGATGACCTCCAGCCCCACCGCGCCCCGCAGCTCCGCCGCACGGGCGAGAGACTCTTCGTCCTCGACCTTGGTCGCCAGCACCAGACGCGGTCTGGAGATCAGATCGATCGAGTAGCCCTTCAACTCGTTCGTGATGACCTCAAAGGCCTTCAGCGGCTCCTCATCGGCTCCGGAGGAGCAGTCGACGAGGTGAAGCAGGACTCGCGTCCGCTCGATGTGTTTGAGGAACTGCACGCCGAGGCCCTTGCCCTCGTGGGCGCCCTCGATCAGCCCCGGAATGTCGGCAAAAACCGCCGACCCACCGCCGACGAACGGCACGATTCCGAGGTTCGGCTCGAGCGTGGTGAACGGGTAATCCGCGATCTTCGGTCGGGCCCGGGAAAGCGACGCCAAGAGGGTCGACTTGCCGGCGTTCGGAAGTCCGACCAAGCCCGCGTCGGCGATCAGTTTGAGAGAGAGCCGGATCCGGCGCTCCTCTCCCAGCTGCCCTTCCTCGGCCTCCCGCGGCGTCCGGTTGGTCGAGCTCGAGAAGCGGGCATTGCCCCGCCCACCGCGACCTCCTCGGACGACCTCGAAGGTGTCGTCCGGGTTCTGCAGGTCCCGCAGCGAGTTTCCCCGCTGAGCGTCGAGAACGACCGTCCCGACCGGCACGAGCAGCTCGAGGTCGTCCGCCGACCGACCGGTCATGTCGCGCCGCGAACCAGGCTGGCCCTTGCGGGCTTCGTAGACCGGTTTGCCCGCGAGGTGGTAGAGCGTGTTCTCGTGCTGGGAGGCGCGCAGGATCACCGCGCCGCCGCGCCCGCCGTCACCGCCGTCCGGCCCGCCACGCGGAACGAACTTCTCGCGGTGGAACGACACAGCGCCGTCACCGCCCTTGCCGCCGCGGACGACGAATTCGAGCTCGTCGAGGAACATCGCGGGGAACTTGGGGGCGAGAGAGTCGCGCGATCCGAGACGCTGAGTGCCGGTCCGCAGCGGAACCCGTCGGACGAAGCCGATCGGGCGGGGTAGGCGTCACCGAGATCGGGCGACGCTCGGAGGGGTTGCCCTCAGGAGGCGACGTCGATGTGAATGCGGCGGTTCGACTGGAAGCGGACAACGCCAGCCTTCAGAGCGAACAGCGTGTCATCGTTCGCACGCTTGACGTTCTTGCCCGGGAGGAACTTCGTGCCGCACTGGCGAACGATGATCGAACCGGCGGTGACGCTCTCGCCACCGTAGCGCTTGACGCCGCGGTACTGCGGGTTGCTATCGCGACCGTTCTTGGTCGAACCCTGACCCTTCTTGTGTGCCATTCTGGAGGACTCGCTGGGTTACGTGGTGGAAAGGTAGATCAGCCGGCGTTGACCGACTCGACCCGGATCTCGGTGAAGCGCGCTCGGAAGCCGGTGCGGCGACGCGAGTTCTTGCGGCGGCGGTACTTCGCGACCACGAGCTTCGGCCCTTTGACCTCTTGACGGGTCACCGTGGCTTGAACCGTGGCGCCATCGACGTAGGGCGTACCGATCCTGGTGTCGGCGTCACCCGTGACGAGGCAGACCTTGTCGAAGGTGATCGAAGCGCCCTCATCGAGATCGCTCTGGAGAGCGATCAGGAGGGTTTCTCCGGCCGCCATGCGGTACTGCTGATTCCGATCGTCGACGACTGCAAGCATGCGCTGTTCCTGGGACTTCTGTCGAAGTAGGGCGGAGCAGAGTAGCGAGAGGTCGACCGAAGTCAACACCGCTCGCACAGGCTTCCCCGCACCACCGAAACCACCCTGTCGGGCGGCGAGACTGCCCCCCGACTCGCGGAGGGCCGCCGGATCTCAGGCTTTCACGCCCAGTCCGGCTGGAATGGCCACCCGCGCCTCCTGCCCGTCGCCGGTCAGGAAACGGTAGTGCACGGCTTCGACCGGGTAGCTCGGCTCCGCGCGGAAGACGATCGACTTGCCCGTCGCTTCTTCCAACTCCAACACTGCCCGGCGCTTGTGGTTGGCGAGGAAGTCGTTGACCGGCGGTGCGACGAACACCTGCAAGACCGAGAAGCCCTTGAGGTGAAGGACCGCCCGCACCTCTCGGAGGACCGCCAGGGATTTACTCTGGACCGTACGGACGAGGCCCGAGCCATTGCAGTGCTTGCAGGTGGAGAAGACCGTGTGCTTCAGACCCGGCCCGACCCTCTGACGAGTCAGCTCCAGCATCCCGAACGGACTGATCCGCCCGATCTTGATTCGCGCACGGTCGCCCCGAAGGCCGTCGATGACCTTCCGCTCGATCGCCCGACGGTGCTTCTCACTGTTCATGTCGATGAAATCGATCATGACCAGGCCGCCGAGGTCGCGCAGCTTGAGCTGACGGCAGATCTCGGGCACCGCGGACCTGTTGGTCTGGTAGGCCGTTTCTTCGAGGTCGGACCCCGGCTTGAAGCGGCCGGAGTTGACGTCGATGGCCACCAGTGCTTCGGCTTGCTCGATGACGATCGAACCGCCGTTCTTCAGTTCGACACGCGGCTGGTAGAGCTGCTCGACCTCCTGCTCGATGCCGAAGCTGTGGAACAGCGGCGTGTGCAACTCGTGGAGCTTGATGCGGTCCTTGAGGTGCGGCATCAGCTTCTCGGCGAAGTCCTGGATGCGCAGATAGACATCCCGTGAGTCGACCACGACCTCGTCGATCTCCGGCGAGAACAGGTCGCGCATCGCCTTGAGGACCAGATCGGATTCCTGGTAGAGCAGCGACGGCGCGCGGGTGCGGCTGACGCGGTCTCCGATCAGCTCCCAGATGCGCTTGAGGTAGTCGCGGTCACGCTGGAGATCGTCCTTCGACTTCGCGACGCCGTTCGTCCGGACGATGAACCCGACGCCCCCGTTCCCGGTCTCGTCGAGGTCCTTGACGATGCGCTTCAGACGACGGCGCTCCTTCGCGTCCTCGATCTTCCGGCTCACTCCGCACTTCGGAAGGCTCGGCATCAGGACGAGGCTGCGCCCCGGAAGCGACACGAACGTGGTCAGGCTCGGGCCCTTCGCGCCAATGCCCTCTTTCGTCACCTGGACGATCAGCTCCTGGCCCTTACGAACCAACTGCTCGATCGGCACTCGGGAGCGAGGCGCCCCCTTGCGACGATTGCGGCCGTTCTTGGCCCCGCTCTTCCTGTCTGCCCCCTTGCGATCACCGCCCGATCGACGGCTCTTCGTAGTCTTCGCCTGAGGTGCCGCGGCCGGCTCGCTTTCGCCGTCTGAGGCGGCCTGCGGCTCGGATCCGTCCGAATCGCCCTCGCCGCGCGAGGAGCGTCGGCGACGTCGACGTGGACGCCGGGTCTCCGAAGCGGCGGACTCTTCCTCTTCTTCCTCGGAGTCGTCGTCTGGCTCGTCGTCTGACCCGTCCTCGACTGCCGTGTCGTCGTCGGACTCGTCTTCGTCATCGAAGTCGACTCCCGCCCGCCGATCCATCGCCTCGGCCCCGAACGAGTCGTCGTCGGAATCCAGGTGGTCGGAGTCCAAGTCCGCGTCTTGGTCGAACGAGTGGTCCTCGTCGTCCTCGGTGGCCTCGTGGCCCGAATCCTCGGCCGCGTCGTCGTCGTCGTCGGAGGTCGCGTCCTCGGCCTCCGAGCGGACGTCTTCCGACTCGTCCCCGTCATCCTCGTCGTCGGAGTCCTCCGAGTCGGCGAGTGCGGCGCGAACCGAATCGGGGCCTTCATCGCCCGTGATCCTGGCTCGCCCCTGGATCACGCCCTCGAGCTCGAAGTCCGGATCGGCGTAGGCCGGCAGAACGTCCGAGGCGTGGAGAAATCCGTTGCTACGACCGCCGAATGCGACGAACGCCGCGCCGATCGACGGCTCGACGTTGACGACCCGTCCCTTGTAGATGTTGCCGAGGTAGGCCTCGCGATTCGCGATCTCGACCTGCAGTTCCTGCAGCACGCCGTCCTCGACCACCGCGATCCGAGCTTCCTCGGGATCGGCGGCGTTGATGAGCATCCTCTTCACCGGTTGTTTCCTCGTTGGCGCCCCCACCCTGGGGAACGCGTGGCCGGTTTCGCGGGGTAGGCGCCTCGAAGGCGACCAGCCTCGTCGGACCTCGGACCACGCCGTGAGAGCTCACGGAGCGGATCTGGCCCGGGTGCGAAACCTCTGATTGCACCGTCACCCGCCCTCGCATCCCGAACGGCGGATCACCCTCGTCCGACGAAGTCGGGACGGTGGCGGAGCCTCGGTCTCTGGGCGATGGTCGCACGGCGCGGAATTCCAATCTCGCGGCCGAGCGATCGACCGCGGCGGCATCTTACGCCGAGCCGCGGGAGTGGGCCACGCTTCGCTGCGACTCTCGACGCGACGATTCCGCGTTCGGCCCGAGTCCGACCCGGACCGGGGTCGAATCGGGGTCAGCCCCCCCACGCACAGGCGTTGCGGGAAGGCTGCTCAGTCGGGGCTCGGCCATGCCGTGCCCCCGATCCGGAGAGGATCAGTTGTCGCGACCGAAGATCGCGCTCTCCTCGTTCTGCATCCGCGTGCGGCGCTCGTTGATCAGATCGTAGAGCTCGCGGTCGATCTCCTCCGGCTTGCGGATGATCGACGGGGTCACGAAGACCATCAGCGACTGCTTGGTCTTGGTCGACGCTTCGTTCTTGAACAGCCACCCCAGGAACGGGATGTCACCGAGCAACGGGATCTTGGTCTCGGTGATCGTGTCGTTTTCGGTCACGAGGCCGCCGAGGACCGCCGTCTGGCCCGACGAGAGCAAGACCTTGGTCGCGATGGTGCTGGACGCGATTCGCGGCAGGGCGATCGAGCCGCCACCGCTCTCCGTGCCTGCACCGACCTGGAAGACGTCGAAACCGGCCGGAGCCAGTGCCGAGGTGCCCGTGCCGGACAGTGAGTCGGACTGCGGGATGATCTCCATCAGGACCTTGTCCTCACCCGGGATGACGTGCGGCACGACCAGCAGCTGGAAGCCGGTCGAGACCGGCGAATCCGGAGCCTCTTCGACAGTCAGCTGGAGACCACCGGCCTGGCCCTGCTCGGCCGAGGCCTGGGCGTAGCGAATCGTCTCACCGACGAAGATGGTCGCAACCTGGTGGTCGACGGCGATCAGGCGCGGCGCCTGCAGGATCTCGGTCGACGAGTCCTGCTTCAGCAGACGCAGCGTCGCGGTCACCCCGGTGAAGTCCAGACTGCCGAGAACTGCGTCTGGAATCTGCAGGCCGAACGGCGCCGAGCCGTCGAGGCGAAGACCATCGCCAATCGTCGGGTCGGTGCGACCGTTGCTGGCGATGATGTCGTCGTCGAAGCCACCGACACCGAGGTCGAACGGCAGCGTCGTCGGGATCGAGCCGAGCCCAAGCCCGATCGTGTAGCCGTCCGCACCCGGCGAGACGCCGACGTCCAGGACATCCTGGTTGGACGTCGTGACGAAGCGCACGTCGATGAACACCTGAGCCGGCTCGACGTCGATGTCGCGCAGGATCTTCTCGATGTTCTCGACGACCGGCTTGGTGTCGGTCACGACGATCAGGTTGTTGCCTTCGAAGTAGTCGAGGGCACCGACCTGCGGTGTGAGCGCACCCTCGAGCGTGTCGATCAGCGAGAAGTTCGTCTCGGTGATCTGGAGG
>JBCBZB010000030.1:0-49943 GCA_039815565.1 Planctomycetota bacterium | reverse complement strand
CGGTCGAGCACAGGAGGGGCAGAAGTGTGGCAAGGGTCGGCAGTTGTCGACGCATCGGGTTCTTCGATTCGACGTAGGTTCGTGGTCGGGTGGGCAGCGGCGATCCTAGAGCGTCGGGCCTCGATCTCCGCGTCTCGAGCCTCCGCTGGAAGGCTTCTCTGCCGATTCCCGAGGGTCCATCGCTCCGTCGCCCAAGTTGGTCGAGTTGAGCGGCGAACCGAAAGTTCCCGGCTTGGGGCGGCGATCCGAACGTGTTCTCCGAGAGCTTGCGTTGCGCTTGACGACCCCTTGTCGTGGGCTGCTACACCAACGGGAGTTCGCTCCGTTCGACCTGGTTCGCGGCAGCTTCGCCCTGCATTCGCCGGCTTGGGGCTACCAAGGTCGGGTCCGGCCGGATCCAATCAGTCCCGCGCTCTCCTGCCCGAATCCTGCGTCTTTCGTCCTGCTGCCGAGACTCGTCGGTGTCCTCCCCGCTGTCGTGGATTCGGTCCCCATGAACCCTCCCTGGAAGCCCGCATTCGTGAACGGCCGCCTCCGATCTCCACTCTTCGCTTCACTGCTCGTGATCTTCGGGCTGTGCGCGAACGCCTCCGCCCAGATTCAGCCCGGCAACGAACTGAGCCGCAGTCTTCGGCTGCAAGGCCAAAGCCAGGGCGTGGTCACCTACTTGGTGATGGGCCAGTCCAACGGTTACCAGCTGAGTCACGTCTCGATCTCGGTTCCGTCGCTGCTCACTGCTCCCCAACTCGCCGCACCGGGGCTGCTCTACCACACGAACGACGTCAACCCGAACCACTTCGCGATGTTCGGGCAGTTCGCCGACCCCGGTCCGACCGACGTCGCGTTGTTCCCCATGGCGACCCTCGGTCGCGGGCTCTACGACCTCGAGGCTCCCGGCACGCGCGTGAACATGGTGCAGCTCTGCGTCGGTGGGTCAGCGCTCAGCCTGACGACCGGCGAGCAGGTCGCAACCGGTATCCCGGCCTGGTTGGATCCGACCGGGCCGATGTCGATCCTCGCCCAGCATCGTTCGACGATCGAGGCGTTCGGGCGAGACAGCGACGAGGTCCGGGTCATCTGGATCCACGGTGAGACCGACTCGCAGCTCGGCACGCCTGGGCTCGTCTACGCCGAAACGATGGCCAAGATGTTCGGTGCCGTTCGGCGCTGGACGGGACAGGATAACCTCGACGTCTACATGGCGACGCTGACGGACATCCCGCAGGACTACGGAGCGGCCACCGAACAGTTTGAGGCGCAGTTCAACGAGATCCGGGATGCGCAACGCGCGCTCCACCTGCAGCGGATCGATGGTGTGGACTACCGGATCGTCGCCCACACCTACGACCTCGTGAACGACGCGGACTTCTTCCACTTCCTGTTCACAGAGCGGATCGAGTTCGCCTCGCAGATCGTCAATGGGATCGCCGACTCGAATCGGTTCTTCGAGCCTTCGCAGGTGACTCAGCAGGGAGATCAGCTCGTGATCGACCTCCCGCGCCCGACGGTCACCGCGACCGTGAACCCGTTCCTGTTCCAAGTCCGGGTCGGTGGTCTGGTCGAGCCGTTCACGCTGTCGTCGACATCGACGCAGCTGACCCTGGCTTTCCCGCCGGGAGCCCTCTCCGGCGGGCCGATTCAGCTCCGTCACGTGTTCGGCGGTGGGCACGCTTACGGCATGCGGCTGAACTGGGAGTCCGGCGCGATCTACTCCGCCGAAGGCGAGCCGCTCGCCCCGTTCTTCTGGACGAACTGAGGTCGGGCGGTCAGAACCCGATCCGCCCACGCAGGCCGACGACCGCGCACTCCCTGTCGCCTTCGAAGACGAGGTGGATACTCTGGGAGCCCGTGTTGATCGCGAGAGGTTGTCCGAGCTGCTGGACGGCCTCTCCGACCTTCTGCCCCAGAAAAAGCCCCGTCTCGGGTCGCTGGAGTGGCTTGAAGTCCGCGGGAAGCTCGCCCTGCACGCGGATCACCTGATCCGAGATCAGCGTGACCTTGAGTGCGTCGTCCGCGAAGAGCCAGGTTTCGAGGCGGCTGCCCGCATCCCCGCACTGACTCGGGACGCCGAGTTGCTCGAACAGGGCATCGCCGCTGAGTCCCAGGAGTGAGTCGTTCGAGATCGAAGCCTCGGCTTCGTTCGTGGATCCGACTTCAGGTGGAAGGCCGATCGCCGCGGTCGCGAGGGAAGCCAGGACGACCACGCTGATTCCGAAGAGTCGTTGCATGGCGAGCTTCGACGCGAGCGGAATCGATGTCTTCCCGGCTGGCGCGTCCTCGCCCGAACGCTGACGATTCACACGGTTCGGGAATAAACCGGTCCGCCGCCCTTCTGCTGATTCTTCAGGTAGGCGTCGAACGGCATTGCGAGGTTGCGGACGAAGAGTCGGCCGGCCTTGGTGACCGAGATGCCGTTTTCATCGATGGAGCACAGTCCATCCTTCGCCATTGGCTTCAGGGTCTCGATCGCGGTCGAGTAGGTGGCGAGGAACACCTCTCGACTGCCGTGATCTTCGAACTCGAGTCGGAAGCGACACATCAGGTCGAGGATGAGCGCTCGCCTTGCTTCATCGTCCGCGCTGCGACGGAGTCCCCGGGTCACAGGCAGCTCGCCGCGCTCGATCGATGCGCGCCACTCGCCGAGAGACTTCAGGTTCTGGGCGAATGCTCCCTGGACTTCTGAGATCGACGTCATGCCGAGCGAGACCATGTCGCTGGCAGGACGCGTGGTGTAGCCCATGAAGTTGCGGTGCAGGTTTCCGGAGTCGGCGGCGACTGCAAGCGCGTCCGTGGTCTTCGCGAAGTGATCCATCCCGACGACGGCATAACCGTTCTCGGTGAAGCGCCCGAGTGCGGTCAGGTAGAGTTGCATCTTGAGCTCCGCGCTCGGCAACGAAGCCTCGTCGAACACGCGCTGGTGCTTCTTCAGCCACGGCACGTGCGCGTAGCTGTAGCACGCGAGACGATCGGGTGAGAGGGTCAGGACCTTCTGGATCGTCTCCTCGAAGTCTTCGACGGTCTGGTAGGGCAAGCCGTAGACCAGGTCGAGGTTGACGGACTGGAAGCCGAGGTCGCGCGCTGCGTTGACGAGATCGCGGGTCAGTTCGTAGCTCTGAACGCGATGGATTGTCTCCTGGACCTTCGGCGTGAAGTCCTGGACGCCCATCGAGATCCGGTTGAAGCCGACTCGGCGCAGAGCCTCGAGTTGCTCGGTCGTGGTGACCCGCGGATCGACCTCGATGCTGACTTCGGCCTGTTCGTCCTCAGCGACGGGGAAGCGCTCGGCGAGGCCTTCGAACAGTCGAACCAGTTCGTCCGGAGGGAGGAAGGTCGGTGTCCCTCCGCCCCAGTGATGCTGAACCACCGGGCGCTCAGCGGTCAGCGAACGTCGGACCAGGTCGGCCTCCGCAAGGAGCTCGTCGACGTACGCGATGCCCTTCGATTGCTGCTGCGTGATCAGGACCGAGCAGCCGCAGTACAGGCACAGTGACTCGCAGAACGGGATGTGGACGTAGATCGACAGCGGGGCGCCGGCATGCTCGCTCGCGCGCAGCAGGCTCTGGCGGTGGTCTTCGCCGCCGAAGTCATCGGTCCAGCTCGGCGCGGTCGGGTAGCTCGTGTAGCGAGGGCCCGGACGGTCGTAGCGCTGGAGCAGAGCCTTCGTCTCGGACATCGACGTGTGGTTCGGTTCCATCGCTTCCTCCTTGTCGGCTGATTCTCTCTCAGTGCTTGCGGACTTCGTCGACGACGACCGCGAGTGCTTGGGGATCGACCTTCGGTGTGATGCCGTGCCCGAGGTTGAAGATGTGGCCCTCGCGTCCGGCTTCCTCGCAGATCCGGCGGACCTCCGAGCGGAGCGTGGCCTCATCGGCGAACAGCAGGGCGGGATCCATGTTGCCCTGAAGGGCCATCGAGCTCGGAAGTTTCTCCCGAACCTTCCGCATCGGTAGACGCAAGTCGACGGCGGTCACGTCGCTTTCGAGTCCCGCAAGGGTCTCGACATGCTGGGCGGCTCCGTTCACGAAGTTGATCGCGATGGCGTCCGCTTCGCGTGCGGTCCGGAGCAAGCGCTGGGTGCCCGGTGCGGCTCGACGGGCGTAGTCGTCGGCCGACAGGACACCCGCCCACGAATCGAAGACCTGCACACCGTCGCAGCCGGCAGCCGAGAGCGCTTTCACGAGCGGTTCGAGGCAGGTCGTGATCCGATCGAGCAGTGCGTCGAACAACGCGGGCTCGGCGAACATCATCCGCCGGGTGTTGTCCCAGGCTTTCGAGCCACGGCCTTCGATCAGGTAGCAGGCCATCGTGAACGGTGCGCCGACGAATCCGAGCAGCGCCTTGTCGTCCGCGAGTTGGGCGCGGACCTTCCGTACCGTGTCGAGCATCGGCTTCAGACCCACCTCAGGATCGAAGGGCTCGAGAGCTCGGACGTCGTCCATCGACTCGATCTTGCGGTCGAGGATCGGGCCGGGGTCGTAGTGCAGGCCGAGGCCCATCGGCACGACCGGCGTCAGCAGGTCGGTGAACAGGATCGCCGCGTCCATGTCGTAGCGGCGGATCGGTTGCATCGTGACTTCGCAAGCCGAGTCCGCGTCGGCGCAGAGCTCTTCGAAGCTCATCCGCGACCGCACCTCTCGATACTCGGGTAGATAGCGGCCGGCCTGCCGCATGATCCAGAGCGGTCGTCGGTCGCCGCGCGAGCCGCGCGCTGCCTCGAAGTAGGGTCCGTTTCGTCGCGATGTCATGAATCGTTCACGTCCGATCGTCACTCGACTTCGGCCGCCGGGTCGGCGACGAGACGAAGGCCAACGCCTCGGATCGTCAGGAGGTGGCAGGGTGGTCCGCTGTCGGCTTCGAGCAGTCGGCGGAGACTCAGCACGAGGTTGTCCAGCGTTCGGCTCGCGGTGGACCGCACACCGAACACGTGGTCGAGGATCTCCTTGCGGGTGACGACTTCGCCGGGCCGCCCTGACAGGAGTCGCAGCAATTTGATCTCCGACTCGGTGAGACGTCGCACCGAGCCATCCTTGCGCGTCGCCTCGTGCGAGCGGAAGTCGACCGTGCAGTGCGGAGTGGCGAAGGTGTCAGTTCCGACTGGCGTTGGTGCCGAACGCCGAAGCAGGCCGCGAACCCGCAGGAGCAACTCCTGCAGGTTGAAGGGCTTGGTCAGGTAGTCGTCGGCCTTCAGCTCGAGGCCGCGGATGCGATCCTGGTCGTCGGAGCGTGCCGACAAGATCAATACCGGAGTCTGGTCGCCGCGCGTGCGCATCTGCGACAAGACATCGAACCCCGAGCATCCGGGGAGCATCACGTCGAGGACGACGACGTCCACACCACCGCGTTCGAGTCGCTCGATCGCGGTCAGCCCATCGCGAACCAGCTCCGCGACCCAGCCGTCGCTCTGCAGGTTGTCCGCGAGCATCTCGCCCATCGGGGAACTGTCCTCGACCACGAGGCAGAATCGGCTCATGCGTTCGCCCCCGCGGGATCCGGAGCCAGCTCTTCGCCCGGCGTCGAGCTGTCGATCGGCAAGGTGACGCGGAACACGCTGCCGTGCCCGAGTCCCTTCGACTCCGCCCGTACCGAACCGCCGTGGTGTTCGACGATTTCGCGCACGATCGCGAGTCCAAGGCCGGTGCCGCCGATGTGGTCGGGGCCGGCGCGGTGGAAGCGGTCGAAGATCCGGGGCATCTCCTGCGGGTCGATCCCGTGGCCGGTGTCGCGAATCGTCAGGACCGCGAGGCGATCCGTGCGCTCGAGTCGGACGTCGATCGTGTCACCCGGTTCGGAGAACTTGATCGCGTTGTCGCAGAGGTTGTGGATCGCGATCCGCAGCGTGTCGCCACTTCGTCGAACCGGGCACGAATCGAAGGCCTGACGGATGATGCGGATCTGCTGCGAGGACGCGCGCTCGTCGAAGTTGTCGAGCAGCCGGCCGAGTTCGAGCGCGAGGTCGTCGGTGACCCAGTCCTGACGAGAGGTCGACTCGAGACCGCCGGCGACGAGGATGTTCGTCACACCAGTCTCGAGGCGGTCTGCCTCGCGAAGCATGCCCTTCACGTAGGTCTCGCGTCGATCTTCCGGCATGCTGGCGCGGCCGATCGATTCGAGCCCGAGTCGGATGGTTGCCAACGGTGTCTTGAGTTCGTGCGTGGCTCCGGTCAGGAAGCGAGTGCGCTCCTTGCGGATTCGGCGCTCGCGCATCAGTGCCGTGTAGAGAAACAGGACGCCGAGCAGGATCAGGATGCCGAGCGTTGCACCCTCGAGTGCGAACATCGAACGCTGTTGCGCCGCGCGTTCACGGAGCGCTTCGACGGAGTCCGCTCCGTAGGCGCCGAGGGCGTTGGCAGGGTTCTCGGTTTCGATCGCGGTCGCGAGGTGGTCGAGGCGGTCGGCTTCCTGCAACTGGAAGACGATCCACCAGGTCACCTGCGCGAGGCACAGGGCGACGAGGCAACCGAATACGATGCCGAACCAGAGGCGCGACTTCGGTCGCCGGCTGTTCGTCCTGGTCGTCACGGCTCAGGTCCCGAACGTTTCCGCCAAGGCTTCGGCGAACACGCCGACGGCGTGATCGACATGCTCCTCGGTGTGTGCCGAAGACAAGAAGCCGACTTCGTAGGCCGACGGCGCGATGTAGACCTTGCGGCGCAGGCAGCCCTGAAAGAATGCCGAAAACAGCTTCGCAGCGTCCTCGTGGATTCCGGCCGCCGTCGTCGGGACCTCGCGGCTGCCGAAGCTGAACCAGAACAGCGATCCGAGTCGGCGGAAACCGACGCGCCAGTGTGGTCGCTCGGCGAGCATCGACTCGATGCGGTCTTCCATCCGTGCTCCCAACGTGCCGAGGCGCGCGTGGACTTCGTCGCGTTCACAGACTTCGAGCACCCTGGCGCCTGCGGCCATCGCGAGCGGGTTCCCCGACAGTGTGCCGGCCTGGTAGACCTTGCCGAGCGGAGCGAGTTGGTCGAACAGCTCCGCGCGACCGCAGAACGCGCCGCAAGGCATGCCGCCACCGACGATCTTGCCGTAGGTCAGGAGGTCGGGCCTCACGTCGTAGAGCTCGGCTGCGCCGCCAGGACCGACGCGGAACCCGGAGATCACCTCGTCCCAGATCGTCAGCGCACCGGCGTCGTTGGTCAGCTTCTGGAGCTTGCGAAGCCACTCACAGCGCTGGATCAGCAGGCCGTTATTGGCGGGGACCGGCTCGAGGATCACGGCCGCGAGTCGGTCTCCGTGCTCCTGGAAGAACGAGTGCAGCGCTTCCTCGTCGTCGAGTGGTAGGACGACGGTGAGTTCTGCAGTGGCCTTGGGGACACCGCGCGAACTGGGTTCCCCGAACGTGATCGCTCCGCTTCCGGCGGCGACGAGCAGGCCGTCGCTGTGGCCGTGGTAGCAGCCATCGAACTTCAACAGCAGGTCTCGACCGGTGACGCCGCGAGCGAGGCGGATCGCCGACATCGTCGCTTCGGTGCCAGAGCTGGTGAATCGCACTCGATCGACGCCGGGGACCTGCGCCTTGATGCGCTCGGCGAGTTCGACCTCACCTTGGTGGGGAGCGCCGAAGGTCATCCCTCGCGAAGCCGCGTCCTGAACCGCTGCGACGACCTCTGGATGTGCGTGGCCGAGGATCAGTGGTCCCCAGCTCTGGACGAAGTCGAGGTAGCGATCGCCGTTGGCGTCGACGAAGTGCGCGCCTTCGGCGTGATCGAAGAACAAGGGACGACCGCCGACGGCGCCGAACGCACGGACTGGCGAGGAGACTCCACCGGGAAGGCTCTCGCAGGCGCGGGCGAACAGTTCGGCGTTGCGGTCGGTCTGTGTCATCGGGAGTCGGTTCGGTCGTTTCAGCGTCCGAGCGACCGGGTCAGGGCCTCCAGGACGGCGTCGGGGGTCGGGTTGGCAGCGATCTCGATCGGTCCTCGTCCGCTCTCTAGCAACGCGGATCCGGTCGTCGACCCGAGCGCGAGGTGCAGCCTGGTCTCCGGGTTCGGAGTGTCGGTGGCCTGCGCGGCGGCGTCCACCGAGGAAGGGCTCGTCCAGACGACGGCGTCGCAGTCCTCACAAGGCCATTCGGAACCATGCAGGACATCGATGCGGTAGAGGGCCACGGCGCGGAGATCGAAACCGGTTCCTGTGAGCCGAGTTTCGAGACCGTCGTGCCTTTCGAGGGCGCAGGGGAACAGAAGCGGCCGTCGATCGGCCTCGGGGATCTGCTCCAGGAGGAACGCGCCCAGAGCTTCGCCTCCGGCGGGATCCTCAGGAGTCCTCGGCTCGAGGCCTCGCTCGGCGAGCGCTCGGGCGGTCGACGGTCCGACGGCGAACGCGTGTCGAGGCCGCCAGTCGGAGTCGGCGAGAGCGAGTTCCTCGAAGATTCGATCGACGGCGCGGGCGCTCGTCGCGACTAGATCGAACTGGTCTTCCGCTTGTGGCAGCTCCGAGGCCAGGGGAGCGATCGGAAGAGCCTCGGTCAACGCGATCGAATGAACTTCCGCCCCGGCGACCGCGAGCTCGGTCTGCAGCGCGGAGTCAGCACCACCGGGTCGGACGACAACCAGTCGTCGACCAAGTAGCGGCTCTCGGGCGAGAGGGCTGAGGCGTTCGAGCGCCCGGACGACAAGGTCCTCGAGCTGAGGGCCCTGCAGCCTCAGATGCTTCAAGCCTGCCGGCGTACCACTGCGGTTTGCGAGCGCTGCGCGCATCTCGTAGTCGCCGTTCTCGAGTCGCATCGCCGAGGCGCCGAACGGCATCGAGCAGCCGCCGCCGAGTCCGAGTAACAGCGCTCGTTCCGCGTGAGCGCACTTCGCGGTCTCTTCGTCGTGGATCGTGGACAGGAGTTCGAGGATGCGGTCGTCGCCCTGGCGACACTGCACGCCGAGCGCCCCTTGTCCCGGCGCTGGCACGAATCGCGTGCGTGGTAGGTCGACCGCTTCGAGTCCGTCGAGGTCGAGTCGGAGGCGATCGAGGCCGGCCCGGGCGAGCAGAATGCCGTGGTAGAGGCCCTCACGGACCTTGTTGACCCGTGTCGGGACGTTGCCGCGCAAGTCGCGGATCTCGAGGCCGGGGCGCAGGGTCGCGATCGCTGCCGCTCGGCGAGGAGAAGACGTCCCCAGGATCGAGCCGTCGGACAGCGGCAGAGCGCCGGCCTCGTCGTCGTAGAACTGCGGGTCGAACACCAGGACGTCGGCGACCGCCGCACGCTCGGGGACCGCGCCGACCGTCAGGCCTTCCGAGTCTTCGACTGGCAGGTCCTTCAGGCTGTGGACCGCGAGGTCGATTCGGCCTTCGCGCAGCGCTGCCTCGAGTTCCTCCGTGAACAGGCCCTTGCCGCCGACCTCGGGCAGGGGGCGGTCGAGAATGCGGTCACCCTTGGTCGAGAAGATCTCGATCTCGACGCGTTCGCCGGTCGCGCTCTCGAGGTCACGCGCGACGGTCCGCGACTGGGTGAGCGCGAGGTCGGACCCTCGGCTACCGAGTCGGATCACGATCCAGTCAGCTCCTTGAGGTCGCGCACGTGGAAGTGCGCGTGCTTCTTGGCGAGGCGTTCGAAGACCTGGCGCAGTCGCTCCTGGTCGTCGGTGTCGAGGTGACGCAGACTCGAGCAGAGGGCGCGTTCGAGTTCGCCGAGCGCGGACTCGACGTGCAGGTCGACCACGCGCCCCATGTTCATCCGTTCCGCGATTAGGTCGCGCCAGATGTGCTCGGCCTGGAGGCGGGCTTCGGCCCGACCGATCTCCGCGAGGCCCTCGAGCTCGGCCGCGTCCTTGGCGGCGATCTCCGCGAGGTCATCGAGGTCGAGGACTTCGAGTCCCGACTCAGTGCGAACAGCCGAAGCGACGACGCTCGGTTGCGAGACGTCGACGATGCTCTTGAGCCCACGCGATTGGAGCGCGCGAGCGAGCTCCTGGTCGACGATCGGCGAAGGGCTGTGGACCGCGCAGAGCAGTCCATTGACTTCGGGCCGATCCTGTTGGAACTCTTGCAGCGACATCGCGCGCACACCGTATCGAGCGGCGAGTTCCTGGGCTCGTGACAAGGTGCGGTTGATGACCAGAAGGTCGCTGACGCCACGACGAATCAGTGACTCGAGAGCGAGTTCGCCGGTCTCGCCGGCACCGAGGATCGCGAGACGCGGGCCGGCTTGCAGCAGGCGGTTCGCGCCGACCGAGGCCACGGACTTGGCCCGCTGCTGGAGGCCGGTGCGGGAGCGGAGTCCGCGCGCCGCGGAGAACAGCCGAGTGCGCAGCCGGTGCATCGGCTTGCTCATCAGGCCTTGGTCGTCGGCGTCCTGGAAGGCTCGCCGGACTTGGCCGAGGATCTCGCCCTCACCGAGCACGGTCGACTCCAGGCCAGCGGTGACCCGTAGAAGATGGTCGACGGTCTCGCGGCCCTCGTAGGCGTGGACGGTGAAGTCCGGGCGCATTCCGAACAGTCGCTCGGTCCAAGTCCAGGCCGGGGCCGGGTCGGTCGCGTGGATCAACGCCTCGACCCGGTTGCAGGTCGAGATCAGGAGTCCGCCTTGGATCGCGCCATCGGCACGCAGCTGGCGGAGGTTGTCGAGGATCAGATCCTGACGGTCGGACAGCGCGCGGAGCCTAGACGGCCGAACCGCGCGCGCATCAGATCCGATCAGAGTCAAGCTCACCATTTGGACCCCATCGAACCCTGAAGCGTGATTCCTGCGTCACCACAACGTCATAGGCTCGGACTAGGACCAAACGCTTCTGCGACTCAGTCTCACCAGTGGGTTTGACGGGCCCGGTCCGTAGACTCACCACATGCTGAGGACCTCTCCCTCGCCCTGGATCTGGCGCCTGCTCGTGCCTCTCGGAACGAGCCTCGGACTCGCGACCGTGAGTGGACCCGATCGCCCAGAGTCGATGGAGGCGACCGCATCGGCCCACCGGGTGGCGGCCCCGGACCCGACGTTCGAGAAAGTCGTTCGCCCGCTGATCGCCCGCTACTGCGTTCCCTGCCACGGCGAGGAGCGGCAGCGTGGTGATGTGCGCCTGGACCAGCTCGACCCGGACCTGGTCGAAGGTCCCGACCGAGAGTTGTTCGAGCTCGCCCTGGAGTTGATCGAGTCGGAGGAGATGCCAAGCCGCAAGGCGGAGGAGCAGCCGACCGGTGAGGAGCGCGAGGTGCTCGTCGACTGGATCCGCTCCGCGCTCATCGCGGCTGACGAAGAACTCGAGCGCGGCCCAGCGCTGCGTCGACTCAGCCGAGATCAATACACGAACGCTCTGCAAGAGCTGCTGGGAGTCGGGATCGACTTCGGTCGGCGACTGCCGCCGGACGCTCGTTCCGAAGCCGGTTTCTCGAGCGACGGCGAGGCTCTTTCGACTTCGGCGCTGCGGATCGAGTCGTTCCGTTCGATCGCGCGCATGGCGCTCGAGGAGGCTCTCGTCGACGGGCTGAGGCCCGACCCGCTGCAGCTCCGCTTCGAGTTCGGGCGGGGGATCGGCATGGGCGAAGGCAACCGTCGAACCGGCGGTTACCAGTCCGTCCCGCTCGATCCGAACCACTTTCGGATCTCGGAGCCTCAGGCAGAGGGGCGGGGCCTGCTGTCGACCACAGACCGGCAGCGCATGACGGTTGGACTACGGGGATCGAGTCTCGACCGGTTCCACGTCGTCGACGACGGGCTGGTGCTCTACTCCGCGCTTCCACGTCGCGAAGTCGCGCCGATGAGCTGGCAGGGGCCGTCCCCGAACCTGAAGCTCGAACTGCAACGCATCCTCCCGGATCGAGGGGACTTCGTGCTTCGTGTCGAGGCGTCGCGTGGCGTCCTGGCCGAAGGTGGTCGCGAGTTGCTGCTCGCGGCCAGCGCGCTCGAAGAAGGCGCCGGGCCGACGGTGAGTCTGGACTTCGAGCCCGATTCCGACGCGCTGGGAGCTCAGGAGACCCAGATGGGGGACTGGCACTTGCTGGGCCCGATTCGCACGCAGAGCGGCGACGAGGCGACCCGCACGCGATACGTCCCCGACGGGCTGCTCGACTTCGAGGCCATCGGGGACGACGGGGAACGACTCTGGGCACGAGCTCCGAAGCTCGATGGCCGGGTTCGTCGTTACCCAGAACATGTCGGAGCCGTGATGCTCGGTCGTGTGATCGACGCGCCGTCGCCGCGTTCGATGGAGCTGTCCATCGGCAGTGACGATGCCGTCTTCGTGTGGCTGAACGGCGAGTCCGTCCTCGAGGCGGACGTGAGGCGAGGTGTCTCGGCCGATCAGAACCGCGTCTCGCTCGATCTTCGAGCAGGGCGAAACGACCTGCTCCTGAAGGTCGTGAACCACGGCGGGGGCTTCGGTTCCTACGTGAACGTCCTTCATGATGGCACACGTCTGGCCGAGGAGCCGGTCGGGGTCGTCGCGGACCGCGACGGCACCATCGTCGTTCATGTCGACCGGGTCGAGTCGGCGGAGAATCTGATCCTGGATGCCGGCGTGCTTCGGGCGGAAGAGCTGCCCGAAGAGAGCTCCGCGCAGTTCCGGCAGGCCCTCGGGGCGGGCTTGTGGCAGTTCGATCTCGTGCATCCAGTGCCGGACGAGAACGCGATGGCCTCGATCCGCCTGCAGATCGACGACATGCGAGTCGATCTGCGGCCGGAGTTCGATGAGACCGCTCGATCTGCGGGATTCGCTGTGACGCCCATCGGGGTCGCTCGCCTCCAAGAAGGGCTACACGACATTCTGCTGGGAGGGCCCTTCTTCACTGGCTTCTCACACCTGGTGATGACGCCGTTGCCTGACGACCATCCGCTCGCGCAGCGCCTCGATGCCGAGGATGCCGCCCGGAGCGCGGAGCTCGTGCCGGAACTGCGGGCGTTCATCGGAACGCGAACGGACGACGGCATGGACTACCGCTGCTTCGGTGAACTCCACAAGGTCGACACGGCCATCGGGAACTACGAACAGTACGAGTTCCACGGACGGCTCGAAGATCTGCCGATCCCCGAGCCGGACACCGGCGACACCGAGATCCTCTCGGGCTACTGCGTGCTCGGGGTCTGGAACCACCACCTCGTGAAGTCACCGGACCAGAGCGGCCCGCCGCTCCTGATCCACTCGATGGAGGTCGTGACCTCGGAGTTCGAGCAGTGGCCTCCTCAGACCCATCGTCGAATCGTCGGGGACACCGAGGTCTACGGTTTGTCGCCCGACCAGGAGGTCGAGACGGTGCGTGGCATCCTCGGACGTTTCCTTCCTCGTGCGTTCCGGCGCCCGGTCGGTGAGGGAGAGGTCGAGCGCTACGTCGAGTTTTGGCGCAACGAGTCCGAGCGGTCCGGCCGGTTCGTTCCGAGTCTGCGCGAGACGCTCGCGGCCGTGCTCTCGTCACCGAGCTTCCTCTACATGCTCGAGCAGCAGGAGAGCGATCGGATCGACGAGTACGCGCTCGCGAACCGCTTGTCGTTCTTCCTGTGGGACGGTGCTCCGGACGCGCGTCTCACCGAGCTCGCGGCATCCGGGCGTCTACGTGAGTCCCTCGGTGGCGAGGTCGATCGCCTGCTCGAGCACGAGAACGCCGAGCGCTTCTTCCGTCGGTTCGTCCACGAGTGGCTTCGGATGGACCGGTTCGACGGGATCACGATCGACCCCGGCCACTTCCCGGACTTCACCCGCTTCGTGAAGGAGGACATGGCCGAGGAAGCCTGGCGGTTCGTTCGTCATCAGCTGCTCGCGAATCGATCGGTGTTCGATCTGATCGAGTCCGACACGGCGATGCTGAATCAGAACCTGGCCGAGTTCTACGGCGTCCTGGGTGTGCGCGGATCCGAGTTCCGTCCGGTCACCGTGACGCCGGAGTCGGGGCGTGGTGGGCTGCTCGGGCACGGCGCCTTTCTCGCCGGCCACAGTGACGGTCAGGAGCCTCACCCCATCAAGCGGGCGATCTTCGTCAAGGAGCGGTTGCTCGGTCAGAAGACCCCTCCTCCGCCGCCGAACGTTCCCGATCTCGATCCGACGATCGAGGGTTTCGACGAGATGACGCTCAAGGAGCGGATCGAGCAGCACCGCGACAACCCGTCCTGTATGGAGTGTCACGCCGGCTTCGACCCCTATGGCATCGCACTCGAAAGCTTCGATGCTGTCGGTCGGATGCAGCCGCGGCGGAAGGGCCGTCCGGTCGACGCTGTGACGGTGCTCCCCGACGGGACGGAGGTCGATGGTGTGGCCGGACTGAGGGCCTACCTGGTCGGGCCGGGTGCGGATCGATTCGCCAGAGCGTTCACGAGGACTCTGTTCGGTTACGCTCTCGGGCGCGAACCAGGTCCTGCGGACGAAGCGGAGGTCGACCAGATCGTCGACAATGCTCGTTCCGAGGGGCTCGGTCTCCGCTCGCTCGTCCACTCCCTCGTTCAATCCGAGTCGTTCCGCGACCGCTGAATGCGATGAAGAAGTCCTGGCAGCTCGATCGACGGACCTTCCTGCGCGGCTCTGGAGTCGTGTGCCTCGCTCCGTATCTCGAAGCGATGGGGCCGGTCCGGCGAGACGTCGAAGGTCCGCGACGCGCGGCGTTCGTCTACTTCCCGAACGGTTGTAGTCTCCCCAATATCGGTGAGGAGCGACATCGTCCCTGGCGTTGGTTCCCCGATGGCGAGGGCTCGGACTACCGATTCACGAAGGTCCTCGAGCCGCTCGAGCCGCATCGCGATGACCTGTCGATCTACGGCGGTCTGAGCCACCCGATGAGTCGTGAGTTGCTCGGCCACCTGGCCGGTGACAGCTGGCTCACCGGCGGAGATCTCCGGGGCGGCGAATACCACAACCGTGTGTCGGTCGATCAGGTCGCTGCCGCGTCGCTCGGTCAACACACGCGTTACCCCTCGTTCACGTTCTCGACCGACGGCGGCGTGGGCTACAAGTCGCGGGTTTCGACGCTGTCGTTCGATCGCGCTGGCAAGCCGATCCCATCCGAGCACGAGCCGCGGGCCATCTTCGAGCGCAGCTTTGCGGCTGGCACGGCGGGCATGAGCGAGCAGCGCCGCGAGGAGCTGGCCCGCGAGCGCCGCGTCGTCGACCTGATGCGCGAAGACGCGAAGGATCTGGAGCGAGTGCTCGGTCGGAGCGACCGTTCCAAGCTCGAGGAGTTCCTCGAATCGATCCGTGATCTCGAAGTTCGGATCGAGCGCGCCGAGCGTTGGATCGATACACCGATCCCCGAGTTCGATCGCAGCCACCTCGACTTCAGCATCCAAGCGGCCGTCGACCCGTCGGGCTACCTCCGCACGATGTTCGACCTGATGGTTCTGGGCTTCCAGCTCGACCTGACGCGCGTGATGACGTTCATGATGGCGCGTGAGGACGGTATGGGGATCGGCGACCGTTGGCCGCGTCTCGCGGTCGGTGTGCCGCGTGGTCACCACACCATCAGTCACGACCAACACGATGGCCACTGGGAGCAGTGGGGTCGCTACGACCGGTGGTACGCGGAGCAATTCGCCTATTTCGTCGATCGGATGAAGTCGACCAGCGACGAGCACGGACCGCTGCTCGATCGCTCGATGATCCTCTACGGATCCTGCTGCTCGACGACGCACAACGCCCGGAACTACCCGCTCGCCGTCGCGGGTGGTCGGGACCTCGGCGTCCGTCTGGGCGAGTTCCACACCTATTCGCGGACCGAGCAGCTGAAGGCCGAGCGTCTTCAGGATGATGGCGTCGTTCCATTGCACTCGGACCGGAAGCTCCGCGAGGACGATCTGCCGTTTGGCGATCTCCTGCTGAGCATGCTGCGGACACTCGGAGTCGATGCCGAATCTTTCGCCGACAGCCGGTCCGAGCTGCCGGGCTTCCGTCGCTGATTCGGCTCCCTCGAGAGGGGCGTTGGACTACTCGAATCCGAGGAGTCCCATGCCCTGATACACGACGAAGCTCGAGCCGTAGGCCAGCGCCGTCATGTAGATCATCATGAAGATCGGCCAGCGGAACCCGCCGGTCTCGCGGCGCGCGGCGGCGACCGTGCTGAGGCACTGGCAGGCGAGCGCGAAGAAGATCATCAACGACAGGCAGGTCCGCGCCGTGTAGAGCTTGGATCCATCCTCGCGGCGTTGTTCGCGGATCGCTGTCCTTAGCGGGCGGCTCTGCTCGTCGCTCTCTCCGTCGAGGCCGTAGACGACGGCCATCGTCGAGACGAAGACCTCGCGTGCGGCGAACGCACCGAGCAGTCCGACTCCGATTTGCCAGTCGTAGCCGAGCGGTTGGATCGTCGGCTCGAGCGTCTTGCCAAAGCGAGCTGCGTAGCTGTTGCGCAGGCGAGCGCTCGCCGCCGCTTTCTCGAGCTCGGCGACCTGGGTTTCCAAGTCTTCGGGCTCGAGTTCCTCCGCACGTTGCTCGAGTTGTTCGAGCTGGGTCTCGGCCGCCCGTTCTCCCTCGCTGTCTCGTGGGAAGCTCAACAGGCCCCACATCAGCACCGTGCAGGCGAGGATCACGGTGCCCGCTTCCTTCAGGAAGATGCCGACGCGGCGCTGCATCGAACGCAGCACGCTCATCAGTTCGGGGCGGCGGTAGGGCGGGACCTGTTGGACCAACGGAGAGGGCTTCTGCTTCAGGATCGTCCGGCCGATCAGGCCGGCGACGAACATCGCGGCTGCGATGCTGAACAGATACATGCCGGTCATCAGGGCGCCCTGTGCGAGCGATGAGCCTTCGCCTGGCGGATACATCGCCGCGATCATCAACCCGTAGACCGGAAGGCGAGCCGAGCAGGTCATCAATGGCACGACGAGGATCGTGAGTAGACGATCGCGTCGGCGTTCCATTGTGCGCGTCGCGAGGATCGCGGGCACAGCGCAGGCAAATCCCGAGAGCATCGGAACGAAGGCTCTTCCGTTCAGCCCGACCAACCGCATCACACGGTCGACCAGGTAGACCACCCGTGCCATGTAGCCGGTGTCCTCGAGGAACCCGAGGAACAGGAAGATCATGATGATCTGCGGCAGGAACACGACGACTGCGCCCACACCCTCGATCACGCCGCTGACCAGGAATTCCCGGAACAGGGACGGTTCGAGGAGCGATTGCGTGCCGTCGGCGACCCAGGCGACGGCGGACTCGATCCAGCCGATCATCGGATCGGCGCCGGCGAACAAGGCCTGGAATGCGAGCGTCATCAGCAGCGCGAAGATCGCCAGGCCGAAGACCGGGTGCAGCAGGACCGAGTCGATCCGGTCCGAGCGCTTCAGGTGGTCGGTTTTGCCGTGGCTGACGAAGCGCTCGAGACGCTCGTCGATCCAGCGGTAACGGGCGGCGATCAGTGCTTGGTCGAGGTCGACTCCGTTCGAGCGAGCCTCGGCCCGGATGGTGCGGGCGCGGTCGTGGAAAGCGCGTCGCTCCGAGGCGGTTGGATCCGCCGAGTCGTTCGTCGTGCGTGGTCCGGGAGCGGCGGTGTCGTCGACTTGGATCAGAGTCAGGCGAGCGATCTCGCGTGCGCGTTGTTCCTGCCCGCGACTCCAGCTGTTCGGCACCTCGACGGACAGGGTGTTTACCGGGTCGGCAACGTCGGCTGGATCTTCGCAGGCCTCCCCGCGGGGTCCCTTCAGTTGGCTGACTTCGAGCGAGCGTTCGACGGCCTGACCCAGGGCCTCGAGGCCCTTCGATCCGCGGACGGGGACAACGGACATCCCGAGAGCCTCCGTCAGCTGCTCGATCTCGCAGCGGTCGCCGCTGCGTTCCAGCACGTCGACCATCGTCAGTGCGACGACGGTCGGAAGGCCGAGTTCACGGACTTGGAGGGCGAGGTAGAGCTGTCGCCCGAGTTCGGTGGCATCGAGGACCAGGACGATCGCGTCGGGTTTCGGGGCCGGCGGAATGCCAGCCGTCGCGAGCACCGCGACTCGCTCGTCGAGCCGACCCTCGGCTTCCTCCGAGTCGCTGGTTGTCGTCAGACTTTAGGTGCCGGGAAGGTCCGACAGCTCGAGGCGTTGGCCGCTCGGCAACTGCCACCGACCGTGTTCGACCTCGACCGTGATGCCCGGGAAGTTGCCAACCTTGGCCGAAGACCCGGTGAGCCGATTGAACAGCGTGGTCTTGCCGGCGTTCGGGTTGCCGACCAGCACGGCGCGTCGCGCGCCTGCGCCATCGGGCGCTCTTTCGCCGGGAGCAGTTGAGGGGGCAGCGGACTTGGTGGGCATCGTCAGGTTCGAGCTCGATCAGGCGGACTCGATCAGGCGGACTCGATCAGGAGTGCCTTCGCTTCGCTGAGGCGCAACGCGACGCGGTAGCCGCGCCCCTCGACTTCGATCACATCGCCGACGCGTGCGCGGCGGATCAGACGTACGGTTGTCCCTGGCACGAGCCCCATCTCCATCAGCCGTCGACGCTGGCCGTCTTCGGACTCGATGCGCGACAGCACGCCGTCGGAGCCGAGCTGGAGGTCTGGAAGGGGAGTCATGAGCCGCTCGACGATAGGCTTGTTGAGAATGCATCTCAACAAGCTCCCCAGAAACCAGGGGTGGTTTCTGGCGCCACCCGAGAGCTCAGGGCGCGGGTTCATCGAGTGGCGTCGGTCGCTCGGGCTCACCGTCCATGTAGTCGGTCTTCGTTAGCCGGCCGACGGTGCCGAGCCCCCGAACCATGACCTTGCCGCTGTCGGGGTACTCGCAGACCTCGTCCGGCTCGTAGGTGCCGATCGCCAGGTAGACGAGGTCTTTGTCGAACGGGTTTGCCAGCTGGTGGGCGATTCCGAGCCCAGCGGGACAGCTGATGCAGTCGCCTGGGCCGACTTCTCGGAGCGGCTCGTCCCCGTAGCGCAGCACGCCGCGTCCCTCGAGGACGTAGAAAACCTCGTCCTCGCGACGGTGGCTGTGGAACGGGACCCCACCGGTCTTCGGCTTCAACCGCATCCGGTTGACGTTCAATGAGCCGCCGCGGGGTCGCATCGACGGCGTCAGGCACTGGAACATCGCACCCCAATGCTCGGACGGGCGACGTTCGAAACCGGGCGCCTCGTCCTGGTGGACGACGGTCGGGGGGAGCTCCTCGGCCTGGGGCTCGGAGTCGGAGGATCGCGCGTCACTCGCCATGCGAGCGAGCGTAGCGAATCAGACGGAGGCGCCGAACGGCAGCATCGGCTCCCGCGCAAGACTCTGCCCGCGCGAGTCGACTTCGAGGCCTTCGAGTTCGAGCAGAGCCTTCTTGGCCTCGAGGCCACCACCGAAGCCGGTCAGCGAACGATTCGAACCAACGACCCGGTGACACGGAACAAGGATCGGGATCGGGTTGCGACCGTTCGCCGCGCCGACGGCGCGGACTGCCGAAGGTCGACCGATCTGTTCGGCGATCTCGCCGTAGCTCCGGGTCTCACCGAAGGGGATTCCTCGCAGCGCGTTCCAGACCTGACGCTGGAATTCCGTGCCGATCAGCGGCTCACACGGTGTCTCGAACTTCTGCACGCGACCACGAAAGTACGCCTTCAACTCGCGCTCGAGTTCGCGCAGAGGCCCCGTGCGACGAGTCGTCTCGGGCGCTGGTCGGGCGTCGTTCGCGAAGCGGACTTCTCGCACCGCATCGCGATCGGCGCGAAGGACGAGAGGTCCGATAGGCGTTTCGAGGATCGAGGTTGAGAGATCGTGCATGGCGTGGATTCCCTGGTCGGCGAGGCACGCTTCGCGCTTGCCTCCGAACCGCGTGCTCTTCAACTTAGCACGCATCGGAAGAGTGTCGCGCCCCGACGTTCGGTCACGCGCCAAGTGGTGCTTTCTGGCGGCGCAGGTCTCCTCCCGAGCTCGATGACTCGCAACTTCCAAGTCTCCCTAGAAGGCCGCAACTTCCTGGTCGAGATGCACGGCCGCGTCGTGCGGGCCGGATTCTTCACTTCTCGCCGGGTCGTCGCCGAGGATGGGCCGACGGCGGAGAAGATCGCGATCGACGCGGTCCAGGCGATGCCGGACCTGCGTACGATGGTGCGGAACGACGAGGCCGATCCGCCGCGCATCGAGGTCGAGAAGACCGTGCTCCTCGATGCGTTCGAGGCCGAGCCCGCGCAACCGGGGCTTGCCTGGTATGCCGAAGACGACGACGAGTCTTGATCGACTCGATGCCGATCGATTCGGCGATCGAAGAATCGCTCGACTCAGTGATCGTGCGGCGCGTCCGAGCGGTGGAAGTGCATCGAGTCTTCGCCGGAGGACAGGGTCAGGTGGTCGCCTTCCAGTTTGCCGGTCCACTCGTCACCTTTCGTTCGGCCGGCGATCTTGCCTTTCACGGTCACCGTGTTGTTCGCGTCGTCGAAGACGTAGGTGCCCTCGACGTGGCCGTGACCTCCCGAGGCGTCCGGAGCTGTGTGGACCAGCATCTTGTCCGTCTTGCTGTCGAACTGGATGGTCATTCCCTTCTGATCGCCTTCGAGCTCCTGCTTGAAGGAGCCCGCGATCGAGAACTTCGGCTCGTCGCCGCATGCGAAGAGCGTGAACAGCAGCGCCAGGGAAAGGAGTCGGTGTGTCATGGTGAGTTCGGCGTTTGGTGATTCAGCAGCGGGAGCAGCAACGCAGGTTGCCGAAGTGGGCGGCGATCAACGAGAGGCCGCCGAGAAGCGTTACGACGCTGGCGCTCGGGATGTGAAGGGTCTTCGTGTTCGTTTCCTCGTCGAGGACGAACGAGGGACAGCAGTCGTCGACGCAGGCTCCTGAGGCATCGACGGAGCCGTTGCCAAGGTAAGGGAGGGCGGTCCCGACAGCCACCAGGCCGATACCCACGATCCCGACGCCGAGGATCCAGCTCTTCCCGTGAGTCCGGAATCCCTTGCGGAGAGCGAGGAAGGCGATCGGAAGAACCACCGCGGAGATCCCGACGTGGGAGAGCGGGTGGGCCCAGACGCCTCCGAACGCCGGCATCGAAAGGAGCAGGATCGGCGCCACTGCACAGTGAATCGCACAGAAGACGGAGGCGAAGACGCCGGTTCGATCGAGGGCTGGGGCGGCCACGCAGATCGAATGCCGCCCGGCGCGGACTGGTTCGAGGAAACCATGGAATCTGCGTTGGTGTTCGGGCGCGCGCATGGCCGCTCCGGCGGTCGCGATGTGCGTCGCTGGTTCCGACTCCGACAGCTTCCGAGCGATGAACAAGGCCGTGACCCATCGACCGGTCGGCTTCGGCGGTCGATTCGATCGACCGCTCAAGGGCCCGCGATCTGCCTGACCGCATCGAGAGCGATCGGAAAATCGTTGCGGCTGTAAGGGCCGACTTGCGCCGGGCAATTCGGCTCATGGCACGTCGCTCTTCGATTCTCCGATCCCTCGCCCGTCCGGCTCTGCTCACAGCTCTCGCAGGTCTCGGCGCTTGCGCGTCGGGACCGTCCTGTGATCTCTCGATCGCTGCGCGGAGTCTCGAATGGCGGCCGTGCCAGGGCCAGTCTCGGACGGTTGAGCAGGTCGAGGTGCTCGCCGATTCGGGGATCGTTCGCGTTATCTCCGGCGACGAGCTCTCGGCGCGAGTCGTCGTGGAGGCTTCTGGCCAAGATCGAGTGGATGTGCTCGCCGGCGTGCGATTGACGGGACGTCTCCGGTGCGATTCGGTCGATGGGGGGGCGGCGCGGCTTGCGGTCGAAAGTGATTCGTGGGCGCCGTTGGCCGTGCGGATCGAGCTCGTTCTTCCGCCAGAACTCCGACTCACGGTGCGTGGGGTGGCGCTCGACATCGACTACCGAGCAAGTGCTCGTGAGGTCCGGCTCGAAACCGAGAGTGGGCGACTGTCCGTTCGCGGGGTAGCGGCCTCTTGCGAACTCCTCAGTTCGAAGGGGGGCATCTCGGTCGCTGGTCGGTTTGACGATCTCCGGGTCGCGACCGGCAGCGGGGCGCTCCAGGTCGACCTGAAAGACCTCGATCCGTCTGTCGCTTCGGTCGATCTGCGCTCCGTCTGCGGACCGATCGGACTTCGAGGTGACCCGGCTCTTCTCCAGTCGATCCGGTTCGAAACCGAGAGTGGTCGTGTCCGAGGCGACGGCGCTCTGCGTTTTCACGGGCGTCGTGGGGCTCCGGGTCGGCGCGGGCAGGTCTACGACACGTCGACCGGTTCGTCGCGCTTGTCGGTGCGCTCGCAGACCGCCGATCTGGAGCTCATCGCCGAAGCCGCTCCCCTCATGGGCGGCTCGGCGATCGTCGCGGGACTCGAGTGAGTCCCGGGAGGGTCCTCTCTCACGCGTCCCAGGAGATGAACCAGAGCACGCGCCACTCGGTGTTGCCCGGGCGGCGGTGACGCTGAATCAGGCTCAGCGGCAGGATCGACAGCGAGGAGGACTCGCGCGCTGCTCGAGTGGCCGAGGCGTAGGTGCGACGCTCGTAGTCGTAGCCAAACGTGAAGATGAAGTTCAGCAGGCCCGATTCGTGCTTGGTCCGACTCTGCTCGTAGTTGAAGAGAATCGGGATGCTCACGTCCGACTCGGCATCGAGGTCGAGGGTGACACCGAGTTCCGCTGTGTGCGGGCCTAGCGGGCCGTCGACCATCAGGGTCACGACGTCGTCGTCCTCGCTGAGGAGGGGTGCGAACGAAGCCGACGAGTTCAGAAGGTCGAGCGGCGGAGCGGTCGGATCCTCGCGGCGGACGAGTTCGAGCACCGACTCGTTCAGCACCGACAGCGAGTCCGCGGGGCGGTCCATCACCGACAGCAAGCGATCTCCGGCGCGCAGACCCGCCTCGTAGGCCGGCGAACCGGTCACGACGCCTGAAACGACGTGCACTGGGGATTGGGTGCCGTAGATCGGCTCGGCGAACTCCTGGGGCAGGGTCGCGATCTCGAGTCCGGTGTAATCGAATAGTCCGCGTGAGCGGGTCAGAGCGAACGATTCGATCTGGCTCTGCTCGTTGGTGACGAAGGTCGGCGAGATGCTCAGGACATTCTCACCGTTCTCCGATTCGTCGCGACGGTTGCGGAAGAGGACCCGGATCTCCATCGGTTGGTCCGGGTTCTCCGCGGCCGAGTCCGCGATCATCGAGCTGAACTGCGGCACGCCGGGGACCGGATTGCCGTTCACCGACAGGATGACATCACCCTTGCGCAGGCCCGCGGCACCGGCCGGCAGCTGCGTGGTCGCGCTCAGGACCCAGACTCCGTTGAACGGTTCGAGTCCGGCGTTGTTGGCCCGGTCTTGGTTCATCGAGCCGACGGTCACGCCGATGCGCGGGATCTCGATGACGGTGGTCTCCGAGAGTTCGAGTCGCGGTTGCTCGGTCGAATCGCCAGGGAAGATCCGCCAGGACTGGCGGTTGCCGTCCTCGTCGACGTTCTCGGCGAGTTTGGTGCCGATCGTCTGGGCCTGGCTATTGCCGAGGTCCCAGCCGGTGTAGCTGACGCCCACGCAGCCCTGCATCGCAGGGGCCACGAGGGCTAGAAGGAGAATGCGTCGCAGGAAACTCATGGTCATGCCTCGTTCGTGTCGTCGCGGGCACGTCCGGCGTTGCCGCCGGGTTCCCGATCGGGGCGAAAAAAAAGCGGCGAATCAGTCCTCGGCGGACGCGAGGGCCAACAGCGTCCGGTTCTCGTTCCACCAGTCGGTCCACTCCTCGCCCTTGCTCCGCTCGCGGACGAGGTCGCGCCGACGGCCGGTCTCGAAGAACGAGCCCGAACGTTCGATGACCTCGGGCGAGCCGTCCGGGAGATTGGTCAGCTGGTTGGCGATGCGGGAATCCCGGCTTGCCTCGGAGTGGATCGCGGCGAGGCGGTTCTCGATCGCCTGGCGGACGTCGCGGTTGGCTGAGTCGAGTTGGCCGATCAACATCGGGACGACCTTGTCCACCGGACCCGAGGTGACGATCTCGATTCGGCCGCCAGAGCGAATCCAACGGATGCGAGCCGGTTCCTCATCGCCGTCGCTGACGCCGGCGAGAAGCGGGTTCGCGGCGAGGTTCGCGTCGTCCGGCGGAAACGATGGCCTGGTAGGAGTCCGCGGTGCGGCGATCCCACGACCTCCAGGGCGTGTGTCTGCCATGCGCGCGGTGATCGCGTTGGCGAGCAGTTGGACCGAGCCATTCTCGACGCGGTCGAACAGTCGCTCGATCCCGCGCGCGAGTGGAGCGGTGTCGATCGCGAGCAGTGGCCCGCGTTCGACGATCGTCTCGACCGGCACTTCGCGGAGGACCTCCCGAACGACCTCGACCGGAACCTCGCGCACGACTTGCACGGGCACCTCGCGAACGACTTCGACTTCCCGAACGATCTCGACGGGAACTTCGACCGGGACTTCGACAGCGACCGTCTCGGTCACGACCCGGGGTTGCTGCGCGAATGAGAGGGCCCACCACAAGAGCGTCGCGGCGGCGGCTCCCAGGAGCACCGTGAGGACGTCACGGCGGAACCGGCCGCCGGCGGGGACGAGAACCGGCGGGGGTGCCGCGGACTCTCCTTGGTCTGCATCGATCGCCGCGAGGATGCTGTGCCGCAGCTCGGGTGAGGTCTCCTTCAGGGGCTGATTGCGCAGGGTGCGGATCGATGCCTGGTAGGACCTCCACTCTGTTTGGCACTCCTCGCAGGACGCGACGTGGCGCTCGAAGGCGATCAACTCGTCGCCGGCCAACTCGAGGTCGAACGCCTTCGAGAAGGCTTCGCGGGTGTGGTCACAGTTCATCGGTTCGTCCCCTCCTCGGGTCGTCCGTCGGTCGGATCGGATCCGACCAGGATCTGCCAGTGCTCCCGGAAGGCCGCGCGACCGCGCGCCACCCGGGACTTCATCGTGCCGAGAGCGCAACCGGCACTCTCGGCGGCCTCTTGATAGTCGAGGCCTTCGACGTCGACGAGCACGATCGCCGTCCGAAAAGGTTCTTCGACGCGCGCCAGCGCTTGCTCGATCGCGTCGGACTGTTCGATCCGTTCGAGGGCTCCACTCGATCGGGGGTCCGATTCGTCTCGGTCCCCAGGATCGATCGTGTCGTCCTGATGGCGCGCCCTCCGCGCCTTGCTCCGCGCCTCGTCCCGCGCGAGGTTCAGCGCGATCGAGAACAGCCAGGAGCGGAAACTGCCACCCGTCCTAGGGTCGAAGTCGCCGCGATCGAAGCTCCGGTGGACGCGAATCCACACTTCCTGGCACAGATCGCACGCGGTCTCGTGGTCACCGGTTCGGTGCTCGAGGACCGAGACGACCCGCCCCGCGTAGCGCTGGACCAGGGCCTCGAACGCCGGGCGCGAGCCGCTCACCGCACGTTCGGTGAGGGCCTGATCGTCGATCGGCGGGGAAGCGAGCTGGGCGGTCAGAACGAGGGGGAGACGATCCGAGGTCGGGAGGCGTTCCCGCAGTGGCCAAAAAAACTGAAAGGGTGTCCCGAGCACCAGACAAGTCCTGTCATGGCCCCGGAACCTGCCTTCCTTCGCGCTCTCGATAGCGCTTCACTGGAGGCCGCAGGCCCCATCGGGGACGAGCGGGCTTCGGCCCTCGACTCGAAGCCAGGGCCTGCTGAAAGGAGAGACCATCCGTTGACCGACCGCGACCAGAGCCCGGGCGAGGACGAGCGAATCGCTCCCGATCTGAGGGAAGATTCGGCGCTCGACGATCTGCGCACGATCGAAGGCTTCAAGGTCTGCGGCCCCTGCGTGCTCTATCGGGAGATCGCGGCGGGCGGCATGGGGAAGGTCTATCGGGCCCGTCATCTGAGCCTGCTCCACGACGTCGCGGTGAAGTGCATGCACGGCCACTTGGCGTCGATCCTCCCGAAGGCGCGCGAGCGGTTCTTCCGCGAGGCTCGCCTCGGGGCGAGCCTCAACCACCCGAATCTGGTGACCGTCCATGACGTCGGCGAGCACAAGGGGCTCGTCTACATGGTGATGGAGTGGGTCGAGGGAGAGGATCTGCACGCGCGGATGAAGCGCCTGTCCGCGAACGGTCGGCCGGCGCCACGCCCTGCACCCGAGATCCGCGCCGTGGGTGACGCGCTGGCTCAGGCGCTCGAAGCCGTGCACACGGTGCGGCACGCGGACGGTCACGGCTTGCTCCACCGCGATGTCAAGCCGGGCAACCTGCTGCTGTCGTCGCGGGGTGAATTCAAGCTCGCGGACCTCGGGCTCGCGCGCCCGCTGGGCGAGTCGGAGGTCAGCATCCCCGGGCAGGTCTTCGGGACGCCTGGGTTCATGCCGCCCGAACAGGCGGCGGGTCGTTCGGATCTGACGCCGGGGGTCGATGTCTACGCCTTCGGGATGACGCTCTTCTACCTCGGCACGGCGCAGCTTGGGAGCGAGACCGACGGCGCGCCGGTGTTCTTCGAAGGGACGGAGATCCCACCGGACATCGCGAGGATCATCGACCGCTGCACGGCCCGCGATCCGCAGGATCGGTACCAGGATGGAGTCGAACTGCTCGCGGCTTGGCGGGAGATCACCGGGGGGAAACCGCGGTGGGGGCGAGAAGACCTGCCGCCGGGGAGCGACCCCGCCGAGGATCCCGCTCGACCCGACGATCCGACCGTGCTCTCGATCGCAGAGATCGTCGAGCTGCCTGACCTCGAGGACTCGGCGATTCGCGCGGTGTTCGGATCCGCGAACGAGAGTTCGCCGGAGGTCGAGCCGACGGTCGTCCAATCCGTTGGGCCTTCGAACCCGGCTCTGGTTCGTGCGCTCGGCCTGTTGTCAGCGGCGGCGCTCGCCACGTTCGCGCTGCTCCAGTGGGCGCCGTGGGCGACCGGCGAGCCCGCCTCGAATGAGAACGACGCGCTGTCGGTGCGATCTGGCGACGGATCCGGAGGTGGGCCGGAGTCTGATCAGGCTCCGAGCGAAGATCACCGACGGACCTCGGAGTCCGGGGAGGACTCGGAGTCGTCAGGGGTCCAGAACGCCGAGCAGGTTTCCGTCGTTCACGAATCTCGGGGAGACGTCTCGCCTGGTGACGAAGTCCTCGAGCAGCCGGACGACGAGCAGAGCGTGCGCGAGCCTGCGCCAGTCGTGAGTCCGTCGCCTCCTCCAAGCGTCGATTCGATCGAGGTGCGCAACGCGTCGTTCGAGCGTGGGCCGGAATCGGACCATGGCGTCTTGACCGGGGCGCTGACCGTCGAGGGCTACGCCGTCGAGCGAACCGGTCTTGAGGTCGTCGTCGCGGTCAACGAATCGGTCGATTCGATCACGGCGAAAGTCGGGGAGCAGTTCGTGGAAGGGACTCCGATCGAAGGTGGCTCGTTCGAACTTCGACTGCCCTTTGACCGGCAGCAGTCTTCGATCGAACTCGCGTTGATCGTCAACCGCGGGGCCGAGACCGAGAGCACTCGCCTGTCGCGTCTCGAGGTCCAGGACGAACTCGCGGTCGGTGCCATGCGCTACGACGCCTTGCAGTCCCGTGGCTCCGAGCCGAGCCAGCCCCGATTGGTCTACTCCCTTCAGGACGATCTGCGCGTCGCACTGCGGTTCGGACCCGACGAGGCGGCGCAGATCTTCTTCGTCCGGATCGACGAAGGCTTGATGGCCGCCGAGGCCGAGCTGTCGATCGCCGCATTCGAAGCGTTCCTCCACAGCGAGGACGGGGAGAGCTACCGCAGCTACCTGAGCCGATTCACGAACGAATCCGCGTTGCTCGATCGTTGGCTGGAGCGAGCCCGCGAGCGGAGCGAGGACTTCTCGAGAGGCGGGCTTCGCGGCGTTCCGAAAGGCTCCCTGCGCTACACGCCCATGCGGCTCCTTACGATCGAGGAGGCACTGGGATTCGCTGCCTGGCTCGACGACGCGCTCGAAGCGGCGGATCCGCAGTTCTCTTGGGAGGTCTCGATCCCGACCCTCGCGGAGTGGGGGCAGATCGCTCACCAGAGCTCCGGCCAGTCGTCGGCCTACGACCCCGATTCGATCGACGTCGATCCGATGCTTCCTGGGGATCTCGCCAACATGAAGGGCGAGCGAAACGACCGGACGTCGTTGGAACTCGCGCGCAAGGGTGATCGCCGCCACGGGGTCTTCGGATTGTTCCACCTGATCGGGAACGTCGCCGAGCTCTGTCTGGACGCCCCGGCGTCTTCGGTTCCAGATTCTCGTGCGTGGCAGGGCTGGTTCTGCGGAGGCCACCGGCGGGGGGTTCTTCAGCCGGGGCAGACACCTCGACCCGCGGAGATCGACCTGCCGCTCGGTCGCGCCCTGGACGACCGCATCGGGGTCCGATTGATCCTTCGTCGGACCTAGACAGATTCACCACGACGAGCGTGCTGCCGGTTGTCGGTTCGCTCCACACATTCCAACCAAGCGGCGGGAGTTCCGCCGCGTTCCTAGCTGATCCCGAACGATGACCACTCTTCTTGCTCGAATCGCAGTCCTTGGGCTGCTCGGTGTGCTTTCCACTGGCTGTGTCAGCCGCGGCTTCCCGACGCACGGTGGCGGCAAGCGCTTCTCGCGTGAGCAGCAGACGCTCTCGACGGCCATCGATGCTGCGGTGGCTGAGATCGACTTCGAGCTTCTGCCCGAAGAAGTGCGGACGTCCCTGAACGAAGGCGTCGGGCTCCTGGTGTTCTCCGTCGCAGACTCCGGTGGCGGCGTTCGGTCAGGCGGTGGCGGTGGCCTCGATCTGTTTGGGCTGTTCGGCGGGGGGAGCGTGTCCTCCGGCTCGGTCGCCGCGACGGTGCGCCCGCCTGCACCGACCGGGTATGCGTCCTATGGATCGACCAGCAGCGAGGACTTGGAGTACCTCAAGGGCCGGATCGTCCATCGCATCTTGGAAGAGAAGATTCGCTTCAACCCGGTCGATTCGGAAGCGGGCCTCGAGTCCGGGATGATCATCGTGACGGTTGGTGAGTTCGGCATCGACGAGAGCAGCTTCAACGCGTTGATCGTGTCCTCGAACCGCCTGAAGTCTCGGGTCCAGCTGAACGCCTACTTCGTTCGTCAGGTCGAGGGAGCCGGCACGGAACCCGAGGTGCATCCCCTCTGCGCGAGTCGCGACAAGGGCGTGACCTTCGAGTCGCTCTACGAAGAGTGGTACCTTCTGGGCCTCGGCCCGGTGAACACTCCGTCCGTACTTCCGGTCCCTGTGAACCGCGACGCCTGATTCGGTTACTCTCCGGCCGGGATCACCCCGGCCATGAGAGAAGTTGAGACACGCTGGACCCTCCTCGATCAGATGCTCGAAGGAGGGACGATTGGCGACGGTAGCCACCAGCCGGCCTGGGACTGGTTCTGCGACAAGTATCGCGACCTGATCCTGACTCTGTTGCGCCGTCGACTGACAGCTTCTCTGGCCGCCGAAGCCGTCGACGACTTCTGGTCCTACCTCTACGAGCACGACCTCGTGTCGCGAGCGGATCGGAGTCGAGGATTCCGTCCGTTCCTCTGCGGCATCATCGCCCGCTACGCGATGGCCTGGAGTCGCAACCGGCGCAAGCTGCTCGACGCGCCGTTGCCCGAGTTTGGCGAAGGCGACGAGAAAGCCGAAATCGGGTTGCCGTCGGACGAACCCGATCCGGCCGAGCTTGTTTCGGAACAGGATGAGCAGCTCTACTCCGAGCACGTCCTCCGGATGGCGATCGACGCCTACGCGAAAGAGAAGCCCAACGCGGCCAAGGCGCTCTGTCTCGCGCACGGATGGGACCTGACGACGAAGTCGTTCGAAGCCGGCCCCGTTCTCAAGGGGCCGGAGATCGCCGAGAAGCTCGCAACGAACGCCAACAACGTCCACGTGATGCTGCATCGTGCGCGGAAGCGCGTGAAGGAACTCGTCGAGCTCGAGCTCCGTCAGACCATCGGCTCGATCGATCAGCTGGAGGGCGAGGTTGCCCGCGTGGAAGAGCACACACGGTTCGGAGCGGTGTTGCCTAGCTGACGATCTCGTCCGATCCTCCTGCCAGTCGATGTTCGGACTCTTCCTCGCGATTCCCGCCCTCGTTCTGGTCCTCCTCGGAGCGGCGGTTGGTGCTGGCGTCCGGGCGGTGAAGAAGCGGTCGAACGGTGGCGAACCGCAGATGCGCAGGCGCGTTCGTTGGGGCCGCGCCGCGCTGACGTTCCTCGCGCTGTGGTTCCTCGTGGTGCCGGGGGTCCTCGGGGCTTTCGCGCCGCACATCGTTCGCACTCGGGACTTCGAGCGTGGCTACCTCGGTCCTCGAATCGACTCGGCCGGCCGGTGGTTGCCGCCGGCCTTGGACGATGACGAGGACAGCGCAGGGCTGTTCGCCGATCAGTCCGGTCGGGTCGAACAGCACACGCTGCGCTCCGAGGACGGAACGGGCCTGCGCATCCATGCGGTCGCGGCTGTGGGTGAGGCGCGTGCGGTCGTCGTCCTGAGCCACGGACTCTTCCGGTCGGGATTCGAGATCGATCCCGTCGCCCAGATGTTCTCCGAGCTCGGATGCGCGGTCGTGCTTCTCAACCTGCGCAACCACGGTGGCAGCGAGCGCGCTGGTTGTTCGTTCGGTGACCGTGAGACGGACGACGTCCTGGCGGCGGTCGAGTTTGCGCAGGGCTGGCAGCCGTACCGGCCTCTGGTCCTGTTCGGTGTCAGTCTCGGCAGTGTCGCGACCGCTCGTGCTGCGGCGCGCCTTCCGGATCTGCGTGGCCTCGTCCTCGATGCACCGTTCGACGACTTCGGTCAAAGCGCTCGTCGCTACCTGGGCCGCCAGGTCACCGATCCGATGCTGACCGTGATGCTCACGACGATGCAATGGTCCGGCGGCTTCTCGTTCGACGCACTCAGCACGGTCGAGGTCGTTCCGTCCCTCAACCCCGATCTCCCGGCCCTGATCGTTGGCGGCGGAGACGACGTGATCGCTGTGCCCGAAGGCGTGCGCGCGGTCTACGAGGCACTGCCCTCGAGAGCGAACTCCGTGCTCTGGATCGAGCCCGACTCCGGCCACGGCAAGGTCTGGACCGACGACCGGCAGCGCTACCGCGAGGAGCTCGAGGCGTTGTTGGTCAAGGCGACGGGAGGGTGAGGATCAACGTTCGTCGGCGACCTCGATCGACTTCAACTCAGTGACGACCAACGCACCGTTGGTCGTCTCGGCGGACAACAGCAGTTCGTCTGTGCGGGCCATACGCATTGCCAGTGCGAGGTCGCGGAGGCGTTCGGGTGGGATCGTGAGCGTCTCACCGGATCGGCCGGACAGTCGGAACGTCGCGTGCGGTCCGATCAGGTGCAGATGCCAGCTCGCGTCGGCGGGCTCGGAAGGAAGTCGGATCTTGAGGTCTTCGAGTGCGATCGGATCGGTTCGTTCGCCGACTGCGTCGGGCCAAGCCACGGTCGTGACCGTCTCGAGTCGTAGGGATCCGCGAGAGTCGCCGGAGACTCGCATCGCGGTCGGGCTCAGCGCGTAGGTTCCGAGCGCGGTCATCCAGAGTGAGGGGCGGCAGTCCGCAACGAGGCTTCCATCCGGCTGTCGGCGAAGTGGGAGCTGCAACGACTCGGGAACTCCTGGGACGTCGGGCATCTCGAGTTCTAAGGTCGGCGTCGCTGAGTCCGGTGCGGTAAGGCCGTGGTCGACCCAGCGCACCAGGTCGAACGAGAATGCGTTCAGGCCTGCGGGAACTGGCGCCGAACCGTCCGCGCCGAATTCGATGCGAACCGGCTCGGAGACCTGTGGTCGGTTCACGAGATCGAGTCGCTGCACTTCGACGCGGCCGCTAGCCGCTGGCACGAGGTTGAGGACCGGGATGTCGGAGGACAACAGGATGCGTTCGATGCGCGTGTCTTCGTAGAGATCCTCCGAGCCAGGCACCTCGACGATCTGGTGGCCGAGTCCGAAGGTCGCGCCGCCGCGATCGGCGAGGGGGGGCTGGAGTGCGAGGAACCAGTTGTTCTGGTTGAACGGCGGGAGCTGATTCGGAGTCGTCGGTAGGGCGGCGATCGCGACGGAACCGTCGGGAATCGTGGCGACGGCTTCTTCGAGTGCAGCTTGGGCGTCCCAGGCTTCCCGGTAGGCGTCGTGGCGATCGGCGGACGTGAGCCAGAGACTCGGCAGCAACACCATCAGGCCGAGTGTGCTGATCAGCATCCGGACGCGAGAAGTGGAAACACCCGTCGCGAGTACGAGTGCCAACACTGGGACGACGCCGTAGACGAAGCGGCTGCCGACGAGTTCTGCCGAGACTTCTTTCTGCAGCGTCGGAAGGAACAGGAACAGGATCCAGCTGCAAAGCAGGAGGGCGCGTCTGGCGTTCAGCAGGCCTGCAAGCAGCAGCACGAAGCCGATCAGTGGGCGGAGTCCGTCCGTCGTGTCGATCGGTTGGCCGTTCAAGAACAGGGCCAGGGACTTTGAGATCAAACCCTCGGAAGCTGAGGTGGACTCGGTTGCGGGTCCGGTCTGGTCGAGCCCGAAGAGGGCCAGTCTGAGCCCGAGGTAGGCGGCGAAGACCGGTGCAAGCAACAGGCAGGGCGCGAGGCGTCGTCCGAGCTCTGCGCGCTTGGGAGGGCAACGCAGCAGCAAATCGAGCAGCACGAACGACGGGGCCAACACGACCGCCGACTCCTTCGTGCCGAGCGCGAGCGCCGAGAATCCGGCGGCCAGTCCGAGCGGTAGCCGGGGGAGCGCGATCCGACGTTGTTGCGTGCGGATCGCGATCGCGAACGCCACGAGGGCCGCGAGACGAAACGTGACCTCGAGCGAGGAGTTCCGTGCGGCGATCCAACTCACGCACTCGACGTGGATCGGGTGGATTGCGACGAGGAGGCCTCCGCCGAGCGCCGCGATCGGTGCGAGCAGCGGGCGGGACTTGTCGACGCAGATCCAGATCAGCCACGCAGACAAACCGGTCACCAGAAGATGCAGCCAGCGATTCGTGCGGTGCATCGATGCGGTGAAGTCATCGCTCGCCAAGTCGATGGCGAGTGAGACCGAAACCATCGGTCGGTAGAGCGGTGCTTCGAGCCCGAGCCAGTGGCGCGAGAAGTCCGCGGAGACCTCGTCCCAGCGAACCTCGCCCTCGTCGTCCAAGAAGAGCGCGGGCGCCAACAGGTCGTCGCTGATCAGCCCACCGTCGACGGCCGGTCTCGTCACGAAGAACGCGACGACGATCGGCAGCAGGATCCCGAGCGGGATCAGGAGGCCGAGCGGCCCCGAGGAACGCTGCGGCTCTCGGGGGTTGTTCGGATCGAATCGCAACGGCGAGGACAGAGAGGGCCCCGCCGATCGTCACCGATCCGCGCGCCGCGCGCCACGCAGAGCGCCAGCGAGACGTTCAGCTCACGGGAATGTCGTCGAGCAGATCGCGGTTCGACGTCGTGTTCTTGACGCGATCGAGGGCGAGCTCGAGCGATTCCTGGAGCGACCCCTGGTCGATTTCGTTGCGCAGGTTGCGCAGGCGCGCGACGTCCTCAGCCGACAGGAGCGCATCCTCGCGTCGTGTGCCGGTCGCGAAGACGTCGACGGCGGGGTAGACGTGCAGGCTTGCGAGGTGAGCGTCAAAGACGACCTCGCAGTTGCCCTTGCCGCGAAATTCGTCCGCGATGATCCGATCGCCGCGCGACTCCGTATCGGTCGACGCGGTAGCGATCACGGTCAACGAACCGCCTTCCTCGACCGTGCGCGCGGCGCCGAGGAGCTTCTTCGGTTCCTGCAGGGCGGCGGCGTCGAGGCCCGCAGCCAGGATCTTGCCGGTGTGAGGGACTTCCTGGTTGTAGGCGCGGACGAGGCTGGTCAGCGAGTCGACGAGCAGCGCGACGTGGCGCCCCGACTCGACCATGCGACGAGCCTTCATCACCGCCATCTCGGCGAGAGCGACGTGGCGGCTCGCTGGTTCGTCGAAGGTCGACGCGACGACTTCCCTGCGCAGATCCGGACCGGTCTTGCGCACGGCCTCGGTGATCTCTTCGGGCCGCTCGTCGAGCAAGAGCAAGATCACGTAGAGGTCCTCGTTGCCGGCGAGGATCGAGCTCGCCAGATTGACGAGGAAGTTGTTTCGGCCCGAGTGCGGCGGCGCGAGCACGAGCGTGCGCTGACCACGGCCCATCGGCGCGAGCAGGTCGATCAGTCGGATGTCGAGGCCCGAGGTCTCGTGGTCGAGAACCAGGCGCTCGAACGGGAACAGCGGTGTCAGGTCGTCGAACGGGATGCGCTTTCGCAGCGACTCGACTGGTTCGCCATCGACGGCTTCGACATGCAGGAGTGCGAAGTACTTCTCACCGTCCTTCGGCGGACGAACCGGTCCGGCGAGCTCATGACCCTGCTTGAGGTTTAGGCGCCGGATCTGGCTCGGAGAGACGTAGATGTCATCCGGCCCGGCGAGGTAGTTGAAGCGCTTGCTCCGGAGGAAGCCGAAGCCGTCCGGCAGGATGTCCAGCGTGCCCTCGCCCCAGCCCAGGCCGCGGGACGTGACTTTGGTGCGCAGGATCTCGTAGATCAGTTCCTGCTTGGTCAGGCCGACGATCGATTCGACGCCGGCTTCGCGTGCGGTCTGCATCAGCTCCGACATCGGGGCCGATTGCAGCTTCGGGATCTCGTAGTCGGCCCGCTTTGCCTGTTCGTAGACTTCGTTGCGACGATCGGGGTCGAGGCCCTCGACCGGGGCCTTGTGGCCGTTGGTGGGTGCGGACTTCTGGGAGTCCTGGCCGTTGGATGGGGTGGTCACGGGATGCCGTGGGTGAGGGGTGGAAGGTGGTCGCCGTTCGGGAGGGACCCGTGGCGGGATGGGGCCCGTGGCCTCGGAGACGGATCGAGAGGAGCCGGGTCCAGAGAGGACGGGCGAAAGCTCAGGTCAGCTCGACCGCCATCGTGCGAGAACGGCGTCGAGCTCGGTCCTGGTCTCGTTCAGATCCGAAGCGTTGGGAAGAATAGTGTCGCTTGCCGCGCGCTTTTCGGCGAGGGGCCACTGGTTCTTCTCCCGGCGTTCGAGCTCGCCGTCTTCCCAGCCGCGCTCTCGGGCCCGCCGTTCTCGGATCTCGTCGGGCACTTCGAGGAAGACGATGTGATCGCAATGGCGATTCCAGCCGGACTCGAACAGCAGGGGGATGTCGAGGAGGGTGTCCTGGCCCTCGGAGCGGTTCTGCTCGAGGGCCTCGAGCAGCTCCGTTCGGATCACCGGGTGGAGGATCGCCTCGAGCTGCTTTCGTCGCTCAGGATCGACAAAAACGAGGCGAGCGAGCGCCTCCCGGTCCATCTGGCCGTCGTCTCCAAGTGACTGGGCGCCGAACTCCGCCTCGACCCGGCGCAGGATCTCGGGTCGTCGAGCGACCTCGCGGGACACTTCGTCGGCGTCTAGGACCGCGAACCCGCGCTCCGCGAACAGGCCGGCGACGGTCGATTTCCCGCTGGCGATGCCGCCGGTGAGACCGATGACCAGGCCCTCGGGGCTCGGCCGTCCGCTCTGGTTCTTGTTGGTGGGGTGCTCGGTCACGGTCTTTCGGCGGGGGGCGGGGCCCCGACCCGGGGCGGGAGTTCGGGGCCTCTGGCCCGATTCGACCGGGTTTCCGGCCATCGAGCGAGCCCTGGCTCCGGAACGGCGCCGCATTCTTGTCTAGGCGGAAGTGGCTCCCTATGCTTCCCGGGCCAGTCGGAGAACCCCTCTCCCCGGCTGCGCGTGAATTCTCGCGACACCCCTCGCCGTCGCACGTTCGAACTTCGGTTCGCAGTCCGTCTCCGACCCGCCCGGCTCATGCCGAACGGGAGGTTGCGGCCGCGGGCAGAAGGCGGCGGCCGCGACTCGGAGCTCACGGTCATGCACGACCTCAACACCAAGACCCAAAGCGCCTTCGGGCGTCAGAGTGGAGCCGCTTCGGTTCCGGTCCTGTTCTTCCTGTTCCTTCTGGTCCTCTTCCTGGGTGCCGCGTTCTTCGCGTACTCGATGGCCGAGAAGAACAACGAGCTCGTGGCCAAGAACGCCGAGCTCAAGCAGGAGAACGATCTCGTCAATGCGCGGAAGGGCATCCTCGCCGACTACACCGAGCAGCTCGCCGGTGTCGTTGGCTCGAGCGGCACCTTCACGGGCGACCCCGGCGCGGTCTACAACAACCTGGACGGCGTCACCTCGGCGGACATCGAGATCTCCGGCGGTCCGGTCCCGGTCGAGGTCAAGCAGACGATCGATGCGTTCGTCGGCTCGCCCGCCGGCGCGGGTCTGAAGAACAAGAACAGCCTCTCGACGCTGTTCACCGACGTCTCGGCGAAGATTGTCTCGCTCGAGAAGCGCATCTCCGACGCCGAGTCGGCGCGCGACGACGAGCGCAACCGCGCGACGTCGCTCGAGTCGGCGAACCAGGACACCGACCGCGCCCGCCAGCAAGAGGTCGCTGCCGAGGTCCAGAAGCGCGAGCAGGAAGTCAGCCAGCTCCGCGACACGGTCGAAGAGCGTCAGGGTCAGATCGACCTGACCAACGAGCGTCTCAGCGAGCTCCGTTCGCAGATGACGGCTCAGAACGCCGATCATCAGGAGCGCGTTCGCGGTCTCCGCGGTGAGATCGAGATCCTGCAGGGCCGCATCGACGCGCAGCAGCAGCTCGTCTCGCTGATCAACCCGCCGGAAGACGCCGATGGCCTCGTTCTGTCGGCCTCGTCGGTTACCGGCCGTGCTTGGATCAACCTCGGCCAGCGCGACATGCTTCCGCTCGGCACCGGTTTCGACATCGTCGACGCTCGGGACCCGAACAAGGTCAAGGGCCGCGGCATCGTGACCCGCGTCGAGTCGGACCGCGCCGAGATGACGCTGACCGAGATCGCCAACCGCCTGGATCCGATTCGCACCGACGACCAGGTCCGCAACGATCTCTACTCGCCGAACCTGCGCCGCAACGTCTACCTGATGGGTCGCTTCATCGCGCCGTTCACCCGTCCGGTCGTGAAGGCTCAGCTCGAGGCGCTCGGCAACCGCGTCGTCGACGAGCTCAGCCCGGCGGTCGACCTGGTCTTGGTCGGCGCCGACACGATCAACTCGGAAGGCTCGGGCTTCACGCCGCTGACCGACACCGACGAGTTCAAGATGGCGTCGTTCCTGCGCCTCGAGATGCGTCCGGTCACGCAGATGCGTCAGTTCCTGAGCTCGACCGCGACCAACAACGCTTCGCCGCGCTGAGCGCCGCGTTTCGGCCCGCTCATCGAGCGGGGCCGGGGAGGCCGACTTCTGGTCGGTCTCTGAAAGCCGCGCGCGCTCTCGGGGTTTCGCTCCCGATCGAGCGCTGCGCACCTAGACTGCCGCCGCAGGCGCGATCGCATCCACTTCGATCCACCGCTCCGCGATGACCAGCAGTACCGAGGAACCGAAGGCCGTCGAGTCTGTCAGCCAGGACGGCGACGAGAAGCTCGTCCGCATGTCGCTCGGCGACCACCTCGAGGAGCTCCGTCGTCGGATCGCCTGGTCCCTGCTCGCAATCGTCGGTGGGGTCGTGCTCGTGTTGCCGTTCAAGGACTCGGTGACCGGGATCTACACCCGCCCGTACGAGCAGATGTGGTTCCAGCACTTCGACGACGCGGTGTCGAAGGCGAAAGAGCGGATCCGGCTTGCCGACGAGAACGGCGAGGAGATCTACAGCTCTGTTCGCGAGCAGATGGAGTGGTTGCTCGAGAAGGAGGAAGACATCCGCAGTGGCGCGCTTCCCCCCGAAGGCTACGAGCTCATCAAGACCCGTGGAGGTGTGAAACTTCCACGCACCTTGACCGCGTTCAGCGGCATCGAAGACATCTGGACCTTCATGGGCGCGACGCTCCTGTTTGGTCTGTTGCTCGGCGCGCCGATCGTGCTGTACCAGGCCTGGGCGTTTCTTGCCGCGGGTCTGTATCCGCACGAGAAGAAGGTCGTCTTGCGGGTCTTCCCGTTCGCTGTCCTTCTGTTGATTGCCGGCGCGTCGTTCGGGTTCTTCGTCGCGGTGCCGACCGGTCTGTACTTCCTCGTGAAGCTGATGAACTTCGGCTACGTGCAGCCGGTCATCGGCGTGTCGAACTACTTCGGCTTCCTGTTGATGCTGACCGGCGCGCTCGGCGCGGTGTTTCAGCTGCCGGTTCTCATGGTCGCGCTCGACAAGGTCGGGATCATGGGGCACCACGCGATGCGCAAGAATTGGCGCTGGGTCATCCTGCTCGCGTTCGTGTTCTCGGCGATGCTGACGCCGCCGGATCCGTTCACTCAGCTGATGATGGCGGGCCCGGTCATCGTCCTCTACGTGATCGGTCTGCTGGTCACGCGGCCGGGGGCGAAGAGGGCTGAGGTCTGAGCGCGCCCTCCGCGGTGCTGATCTCGATCGGCGACGAACTCCTCCACGGTCGCGTCGTCGACACCAACGCGGCATGGCTGTCGGGACGCCTCGAGGCCCTGGGGTTCCGCGTGCACGAGATCCGCGGCATCAGCGACGTCGAAGAGCAACTCGTCGAACTCTTGGCCGAGGTCACGCCGAAGGCCGACCTCTGCGTCGCGACTGGCGGGCTGGGCCCGACGGCCGACGACCGAACGAGGGCTGCGGTCGCCCGCGCGGCCGGTGTCGAACACGAGTTCGACGAACGGTCCTGGACCGAGATCCAACGCTGGTTCGAGAAGCGCGAACGCCCTCTCGACCCCAGCAACAAGACCCAGGCCTTCCTGCCGGCGGGGGCGAGGTCGCTCCCGAATCACCTCGGCACGGCACCCGGATTCCTGGCGACGATCGGGAGTTGTCGATTCGCCGCGCTCCCCGGTGTGCCGTCCGAGATGCGTGGCATGACGGCCGAAGCACTCGAACCCGTGCTCGGGGAAGTGTTCGGCGATCGTCTGCGGCCGCTCGCGCACCGAACACTCTGGGTGCTCGGACCGAGCGAGGCGGAGCTCGGTTCGATCCTCGAGGATCGCATGGTTCCGGGCGGTCCGGTTGAGGTCGGCGTGACGGCCAAAGAAGGCCTGCTCGTCGTGCGGGTCGCCGCGCAGTCGCAGGCGGAGGTCGTGCAGCCGATCGATGCCTCGCGCGAAGAGGCGGAGAGGTTGGCGCTGGAGGTCGCCGATGACATTGTCGGCCGGCTCGGTCCGATGTTGCTCTACCGCGGCGAGGACTCACCTTCGACCGCCCTCGTCCATCGCCTGTTGCGCTCGAAGCAGACCCTGGCGTCGGCCGAGTCCTGTACCGGAGGCATGCTCGCTGCGGCTTGGACTGACGTGCCCGGATCCTCAGCGGTCTTCCCCGGCGGATTCGTCGTCTATTCCAACGAGCAGAAGACAGTTTCGCTCGGCGTGCCGAGGGAACTCCTAGACGCCCACGGAGCGGTTTCGGAGCTGGTCGCTCAGTCGATGGCCGAAGGCGCCCGGCGAGAGACCGGAGCGGACTTCGCACTCGCGACCAGCGGGATTGCTGGCCCTCGCGGTGGAAGTGACGAGAAGCCGGTCGGGACCGTGTGTTTCGGCCTCGCGACCCCGTTCGGCAGCCGGGCCTGGACCCGCCACTTCCCCAACTTGGGCCGTGACTTCGTCCGCCAGCGCTCGGTCTGGGAGGCGACGGCCACGATGCTCCGCGAACTCGGGCCGGGTTGAGCCTCTAGCCGTCTCAGCCTGCAGTTTTCCGCCGGTTTTGGTCGAAGAACGGGGGTGACTTCGGCGAGGGCTTTGCTAACCTTTGCCGCCCGATCGGCCGCGGAATCCGCGTTTGCCGGTCCTGAGGACGCCGTCCTACCCGATGGTGTAATTGGTAACACAGCTGGTTTTGGTCCAGCCATTCCAGGTTCGAGTCCTGGTCGGGTAACCACTTTCCGCGCGTCCCTTGAGCGCCCGATCGGCCTCGCGCCGATTCTTGTGTAGGACTCACGCCAGGCTTCGTGCGCTCGGCCGAACGGCCGGCAGGTCGATCCCCTTCTGGCGTCCCGATCTCGGGGCGTTTCAGGGTGTGCGTTGCTCGCGGAACATCTCGCGTTGGTGCTCGATGTCTCCCAGCTGACCGCAGGCTGCCATCGAGGCGCGCCCCTTGGTGATGCGGCGCCGGACCGGCAGTCCTTCGTCCCGAAGCCAGCCGACGAAGCGGTCGATCTCGTCGTCTTCGGGCGCGCGGGTCAGGGGCTTCGAGCCCGGGTTGTAGGGGATCAGGTGGATCAGGACGCGGCCGAGCGGGCGGCAGAACTCGGCGAGCGCTGTCGCGGCCGCGCGCCCGTCGTTGAGGCCAGGCATCAGGCAGTAGTGGATCCCGAGTTGCGCGTTCGCACGATGCCGGGTGCGCACGAGGGTCGCTTGGAGCTCGCAGAGAGGCCACCGCCGGTTGATTGGCATCAGTCGGTCGCGCAGCTCGTCGTCACAGGCATTCAAGCTGAGCGAGAGGTTCAGCCGTCGCCAACCGAGTTCGTGCAGGCGTTCCAGTCCCTCGACGTGGCCCGCGGTGCAGACCGTGAGCTTGTCGCGGCCGAAACCGAGTCCGTTCGAGTCACAGAGCACTTCCATCGCCTGGATCAGGGACTCGACGTTGTCGAGCGGTTCGCCCATGCCTTGGAACACGAGGTTCTGGGGCTTCCAAGCTTCGAGCGACCGCGCAGAGACGACCTGGCCGACGATCTCCGAGGGCTCGAGCTGGCGGAGCAGGCCCATCCGACCGGTTTCGCAGAACTGGCAGGCCATGCCGCAGCCGACCTGGGTCGAGAGGCACTGGGATTCTCGCTCGCGGCCTCGGTGGATCCGCACGGTCTCGACTCGAGCACCGTCGGAGAACTCGAGGACGAGTTTCTCCGTCTCGCCGCGGAAGGAGGTCGCGTCGTCGCCGCGGATCCGGTCGTGGATCGAGGGCATCCCCAGCGCGAAGGTCGATCGGACTTCCTCCTCGAGCCGTCCCCCGCGGTGGGCGAGCCGGTGGGCTTTCGCCGCGACGCTCGCACTGATGCCGGAGCGCTCCCCGATTTGCACGGCCTGGTCTCGTCGGAGGCCGAGAAGTTGCACGCCTTGGGTCACGAGCCGAAGGTTAGCCGTCTTGGCGCACTACTTCTCACCCGACCGCGGACCGGACGATCCGCTCGATCTTCTCGTGGCCTGCGCTCCCGGGCTGGAGGACTTGTGCGCTGTCGAGTGTGTCGAGGTCCTTCGGAGCTCGGAGCGGTTGACCGTCGAGCCAGGCGGCATCGCCTGCGAAGGGGGGATCGAGCAGGTCGTGCTCCTGAATCGATTCGTCGGTTCGGCGCTCCACGTCTTGGTGCGGCTCGATGCGTTCCCCTGTCACCATCTGCGCGACTTCGACAAGCGCGTTCGGCGGCTGGCCTGGGATCAGCTCCTGCAGCGAGGGCAACCGGTGGCAGTGAAGGCGACCTCGAAGCGTTCGAAGCTCTACCACACCGGTGCGCTCGAAGAGCGGGTTGCCAAGGTGCTGGCCGAGGTCACAGGTGTTCCCGAGTCCGACCGTGAAGACCCGCCCGAGGACGAGTCGATCCCGAAGATCCGCGTGCGGGTTGCAGCGAACCACGTGACGCTGTCGCTCGATACGTCCGGGTCGCCGCTGCACCGGCGGGGGTTTCGGCTGCAGGTCGGCAAGGCTCCGCTGCGCGAGGACTTTGCCTGGGCGATGGTCCGATCGAGTGGTTGGGACCCACAGGAGGAAGTGCTCCTCGACCCGTTCTGTGGTTCGGGTTCGATTCCGATCCATGCTGCCTTGTTCGCGGCCGGCGAGCCGCCGAACGGCGTCCGGCGATTTGCCTACGAGCGGACTCGGTGGATGGGGGCCTCGCCTTCACGCGGGGACGGGGGATTCGAGCCCGTCAGCGACGCGTTCACCGTTCTCGGTTCTGACCGTGACGAAGGAGTCGTCGAGGCCGCGCGCCAGAACGCTGGGCGCGCGACGGTCGGCGAGCAATGCTCCTTCGAGCGCTCGACGTTCAGCGAGGGATTCGAGCGGGCGTTCGCGACCGGTAAACCGATTCGCGTCGTCACCAATCCGCCGTTCGGCCTGCGGGTCTCGGGCCGCGCGCGGGACGATCTCGCGGTCCTGCATCAATCTTTCGGTGAGCTGTGCCGTGGTTCCGAGCAGGTCCGCGGGGGCCTGATCCTGTCCGCCGATGTGGGGCTGACACGGCGATCCGGCCTTGCCCTGGAGCCGGCCCTCTCGGTCCGTGCCGGGGGGCTGCCGGTGACCGCTCTGCGGTTTGGCAAATCGCCTCGCTGACGCTTCTTTGATTCCCGGTCGCAGCCTCTCCGGGCGGCTGCGGCCGACGTATTCCGCCCTGGTACCTCCGATGCGAAACCCACTCTCCCTGACCCTACACGGCCTCACGACGGCCGTTTGCGCGTCCCTGTTCGCCCTCCCGACCACCGCTCAAATCGACGAAGAAATGGCGGCGGCGATCCGCCAGGCCGGCCTCGAAGAGAGCCAGGTCATGGACATCCTCGATGAGCTCACGAACGGTATCGGCCATCGGCTGACCGGCTCGGACAACTTCACGCGCGCTTGCGAGTGGGCCGCCGACGAGTTCCGAGAGATGGGGCTGTCGAACGTGCAGCTCGAAAAGTGGGACACCTGGCCGATCGTCTGGAACCGCGGCCAGTGGATGGGGCGGGTACTCGGCCCCGAACCGATGGAGTTGCAGGTCGCAACCGAGGCCTACGTGAACGGCACTCGTGGTCGTCAGCGTGGTCCGGCGATCCGCACGCCGCGGTCCCAGGAGGAACTCGCCGAAGTCAGTGATCAGCTCGATGGTGCGTGGCTCGTCGGTCCGCTGCCGAGCCCGCGTGGCGAGTTCTTCGCCGACCTGCTCGAGCAGACCTACGGTCGTATCCTCGGCTTCGCCTACGGCTCAACCGCCAGTGGTCGTCGCGGCGCGCCGGCCGACTACCCGAACCGTATGCGCGTGTTCAGCTCGGCGACGATGCGCGGTCGCGTCCCGACCTTCGATACGCCGCCGGAAGAGTCGACACGCATCATGGTCCGTCGCGACCAGATGGACCGCATTCTCGAGATGGTCGACGCGGGTCAGAGTGTCGAGCTCGAGTTCGATGTCCGGAACCGATGGCGTGCGGAGCCGATCGACCTCCACAACGTCATCGCCGAGATCCCCGGTACCGAGAAGCCGGACGAAGTCGTCGTGATCTGTGGCCACCTCGACTCGTGGCACCAGGCGTCGGGCACGACCGACAACGGCACGGGCACCGCGTCGACAATGGAGACCGCGCGCATCTTGATGGCGGTCGGTGCGCAGCCGAAGCGTACGATCCGGTTCTGCCTCTGGGGGGGTGAGGAACAGGGGCTGCTCGGCTCGGCGAAGCACACGACGATCCGTCGTCAGGAGCTCGACAAGATCTCCGCGGTCTACAACCACGACACCGGGACGAACTGGGCCGCGGGCCTGACCGTCACGCCGGGGATGCGTGAGATGCTCGAGCCGGTCTTCGCTCCCATCATGGAGCTGACGCCTCCGGACGTGGATCACGAGGGGCCGGTGTTCCGCTTCCGTGAGACCGAGAGTTTCGGCGGGCGCGGCGGCGGTAGCGACCACGCGTCGTTCCTCGGCAAGGGCGTGCCCGGACTGTCCTGGAGCCTGACCGGCCGCAGCGATTACTTCGGCTACACCTGGCACACGCAGTGGGATACCTACGACGTCGCGATCCCGGAGTACATGCGGCACAACGCAACGGTGTTCGCGATGGCCGCCCTGGGCACGGCGAATCTGCCGGAGATGCTGCCGCGCGAGGGCATCGGTCGCGCTCGTGGTAGCGATGCCAAGCCGGTTATCGAGCGGATCCTGGGGATGGAACTCGGCGGCGAAGGCAACCTGGACGTGACGTCGGTGGCCGACGGCGGCACCGCAGCTCGCTGGGGCCTGAAGGCCGGAGATCGGCTCCACTCGGTGGGGGAGACGCGGATCGACTCGCTCGGTCGCCTGCGCTTGGGCCTGCGTGCGATCCAGCAGGCGGACGAAGGTTCCAGATCCGGGACGCTGACCGTGCGCCGCGAAGAGGAGCTGGTGGTGCTCAAGATCTCCTTCTGAGCGCGTTCACGCTCGGTTCGGCGGGTGCGCAAGTTCGCCCCCGCCGAAGGTTTGGAGAAGTGTGCAAACCAGGCCTTGGGTTCCCCTCGGTCTGGCCGATCACAAGCTGTTCCAGCTTCGGCGCTTGCGGAAACCTGCTCTGGTTCCGCACCGGGCGTGGCCGATGCTAGACTTCGGCCCCCGGACTGCTCTCCTCCGATGAAGATCCAGCTCATCCACCCCCCGGTCTACATCAACGACAGCGGGCTGACTGCACTGCGACCGAGTCTCCCCCTCGGGCTCGCATACATCGCTGCGGTTCTCCGCGACGACGGTCACTCGGTTTCAGTCGTCGATGCTCTCGGGGAAGCGCCCGATACCTCCGTTGCCGACGGTGACATCTGGCGCATCGGTTTGACGACCGACCAGGTCGTCGAGCGGATCGACGAAGACACCGAGGTCATCGGTGTCACGTTGATGTGGAGCTACGCGTGGCCGATCGTGCGGGAACTCCTGCAGAAGATCCGCGCGCGCTTCCCGGACAAGCCGATCGTCTGCGGTGGTGAGCACTTCACCGCGGTCACCGACTTGTCGATGGCCGAAGCGCCGATGGACTACATCGTCGCCGGCGAAGGCGAAGAGACCGCGATCGCGCTCTTCCGTGCGCTCGAGGCGAGCCTCGACGTGTCGGTCATCCCCGGTGTCGTCTACCGCGACCCGGAAGACAGCACGAAGCTGATCAAGAACCCGCGTCGCGATCGCATTCGCAACGTCGACGAGATTCCGCAGCCGGCTTGGGATCTGTTCGACGTCGCGGCCTACGACGAGAACAAGCTGGTCTCCGGCATTCACTACGGTCGGACAGTTCCGATCCTCGCAACTCGCGGTTGCCCCTACCAGTGCACCTACTGCTCGAGCCCGGGCATGTGGACGACGCGTTGGTACGCGCGCACGCCGAAGGACGTCATCGACGAGATCCAGCAGTATCACGATCTCTACGGCGCCACGAACTTCCCCTTCCAGGATCTGACCGCGATCCTCAAGCGTGACTGGGTCGTCGAGTTCACGAGCGAGATCCTCTCGCGTGGGCTGAAGATCACCTGGCAGCTGCCGGCTGGCACGCGCTCCGAGATCATCGACGAAGAGGTCGCCGGTCTGCTGGTGCAGTCCGGTTGCCGTTCGATCAACCTCGCGCCGGAGTCGGGATCCGAACGGACTCGCAAGGCGATGAAGAAGATGCTCACCGACGAGAAGCTCTTCCGCGCGGCCCGCGCTGCGAAGAAGAAGGGCCTCAACGTCGGCATCTTCCTGGTGCTCGGCTACCCGACCGATGAGCCGGTCGACATGAAGGCGACTCGCCGCATGGTCGGAAGACTGGCTCGCGTCGGCGTCGACGACGTGTCGGCCGGGTTCTTCTTCCCGCTGCCGAACACCGAGATCTACTTCGAGTTGGAGAAGGAGGGCAAGGTCGAGCTGAACGACGCCTTCCTCAAGTTGCCGATCTATGTGCACAACAAGTACATGTCGGAGGATCGCAACTACAACCCGAACATGACCGCGAAGGAGATGACGCGGTGGAAGTATCGGATCGTCGCGCGCTTCTACCTGAACTCGCTGATCTTCCACCCGGGCAAGTTCGTCCGCATCTTCTGGAACTTCCTCCGCGGCAAGGAGACTTCGAAGATGGAGTCGTTCCTGCAAGAGACGAAGCGCAAGATCACGATGCGCCGCGGCAGCAAGTCGGACTCGAAGCCCGAAGAGAAGTCGCCGCAGCCCGCTGAGGTTGCGTGAGCACTCGGGCGTCCCGCGACAGGGATGCCTGGTCTCAAGCGGGCGGCTCACCGACGCGGACCTTGATCATCAGGTCCTCTGGCGGCTTCGTGGTCGCGAGGAACGCCTCGAGTCGCTCCAAGGTTTCTTCGTCGCCGACCCAGCCGGTGATCATCGGGCGCTGCGTCTCGCCGTGCATTCCGATCAGGACTTCCTTGAACTCCGGCTGCGCTCGGAGTTCGACGGACCAGGGCTGACTCCAAGCCTCGATCCGCTTCATGGTTCGGTAGCGCTCGGTGGTGGTGAACTCTGCGTCTTCTCGGATTTCGTGGAGCTCTTCGCGTAGGTCTTCCGCGAGATCTTCCAGCAGCTCGATTCGCTCCGGCAGTTCGTCGTCGTCCGTGATCGAGGATCGAGCGGACTTGACTTCGTCCTTCGCGGCTCGGATCGCAGCGTTCACGGATCGGCTGAGCCTCCGGCGGCTCTCAGCATCCTTCGCGTCGGCCTCGAGGACCGCCCGGTGCTCGGCGAGCAAGTCCGGGTAGAGAGTCTGCAGTTCCTTCAGGAGGGTGTCCGTCAGCCTCGCCTGCAGAAGGTTGTCGATCGAGCGGGGAAGATCTGGGGCGGAGTCGGTCATCGGTCGCGGAACATCCTGGGAGGCATTCAGCGGTGAGGTGGCTCGACGAGCGTATACGGTTCTCGAATGCGCAACCGATTGGGGTTGAGGCTGCGGCTCGACCGTTCGCTGGTCGTCGTTGGCGTCCTAGTTCTCGCGGGCTGTTCGGGCTACTGGCGGAACCGGTGGGACGACGCGAGGGCCCCATTCACGTTCGCGGTCGAAAACTCGTTCGGAGCGAAGGCTCAGGCTGGGCCGATCGGTGCTGGCCTGTTCCTCAGTTTTGGCAGTGCAGGGCTGCGTGGAGGTGCGCTGACACATTCCGGATCGGATCGCGACTACTCTCGATTGAACGATGGGTTCGAAGACGTCTGGGCTGGGCCGATCGGTTGGGACTCTTGGTCACCCGCCGACGCAGAGTCATGGGCGCGCGGAAAGCGCTGGCGAAGCGGCCAGAGTTCGAGGTGGTGGGAGTGTGTCGGCTCTGCGCGATTCGAGTGTCAGCGAAGCCTCTACGCCCCTTGGTTCACGAACGTGGAGGCGGCGGTCGGATTGTTCGGCGGCCTTCGGCTCGGATTCAACGTCGGGGAGTTCGCAGACTTCCTCCTCGGTTTTGTTGGCGTCGACATCTACGGCGATGACCTCGGCTCGGGGACTTCGGGAGTCCTGGTGCGGATCGTCGTTCAGCCAGACGTCGAGGTGCGAGACCTGGACGTCCGGCTGAACGGGGAGTCACCCGAACGATTCGCGGAGGGCTGGTTGGTGTTCGATCGGCCCAACGACTTGCCTTTGGAGTTGTCTCTTCGACTGCGAACCGGCCGTTGGGTCGATCGAGGCCTGGTCCAGTCGTCGAAGTTCTTTCTTCAAGGTCAGCCCGAGACTGTGGAAGTGAGGGTTTCGAGAGAGGGGATACGAGTGGCGAGGGCGATGTGATCGGAACTCGCTGAACTCCGAGTCGTGTCTCGACAACGCTGAGGCTCTGAGCGACGCTGAGGCGCCCGCTGGCCCCTCTCCGCGGTTCGAAGACGATGATCAAGAAGGCCCTCCACTCGGTGACGTTCGCCGCCACCGTGTTCGTGCTCTCCGGCTGCGCCTACCTCAAAGACCGTGCTCGTGACGCAGCGGACATCCTGACGCTTTCGTATGAGGAGACGATCGGGGCGAAGGGGCGTGTCGGACCGTTGTCAATCGGACTACTCGCCGGTGGCGAGTCCCGCGGTCTGCGCGGTGGCGCGTTGACGGCGACGAAGGACGCGAAGAGCAACGACCTCAACGATCAAGGTGACATCGGCTTCTTGTTTGGGGGATACGAGAACTTCAATCCGACCGACAAGTGGGCGTCGCTCCGCCACAAGGGCTACACAGCTTCGGGTGCTTTGATCTGGGGTGCGGAGGACATCATCGATCAGGACCGGACGCACTGGCCGTACTACACCGAGGTCGAGGCTGTTGTCGGCTTCGGTGCCGGTCTGCGCGTCGGCGTGAACTTTGGCGAGTTCTTTGACTTCCTCGTCGGGTTCGTCGGAGTCGATCTCTACGACGATGACGTTTGGGAGTCGCTCGACGAGCGCGTCGCCCTGACGGTTGTCGACATCGATGGAAACCCGGTCGAGGACGTCGGCTGCGTGATCGATGGGCGCACCTACCGCTCAGATAGCGGGGGGCAGATCGTCTCGACCCGCCTGAAGGGTGATCGCGTGATCATCCGCATGCGCCGAGGTGGACGCTTCTTTGTCCACGATCGCTACAACGTCGCGGGCGGCACGGTCGAGGTTGGCGTCGAAGACCTCGTCTACCAGCTGTCCGGGCCGCCGGGTCCGATCCGGCGGCGCTGAGCGTCGTCGATCCCACCGGATAGACTCGGCTGCATGAAGGCGAGTCTGGGTTTGCTCCTGCTAACGATTGTCTCGAGCGGCGGCTGCGCGAACTACTGGGCTGATCGTTGGGCGGATCTGCAGGACCCATTGACGGTCACGGTGCTCGACGGCTACGGGGTCGGCGCTCGGGCTGGAACGCTGGTCGCCGGGTTCGGCGGCTACGGTGAGATCGCCGGCTACCGCGACGGGATCGGGTTCTGGAGGGAGTTCGTTCATTGCCATGACATTTCGCTGCCGCTCGCTGGGCTTCGGGAGGTCTCCGCTTGGAACGCTCGGCACGCCGCTCGTGGAAAGGACTTCATCGGAACTCATGTGTTCGCAGTCCGGGTCTGCGGGCGTCCACTCGACCTGAGCGTTCGGCCCGCGGATTGCTCGTCGTTCCGGCCTCACTATGGCCAGCTCGAGGCGGAAATCGCGTTGGGGTATGGGCTCCGACTCGGCTTCAACCCGCTCGAGTTGCTGGATGCTGCACTCGGGTTCGTCTGGATCGATGTCTTCTCCGACGACCTGAACCGGACCTGGTCCGAGAGGGCTTCGGTCCGCTTCGTCGGAACCGACGGGCGTCCGGTCGAGGGGGTGGTCGTGCAGATCGGCGAGCAGCGGATCGTCAGCGATCGAGCGGGGCCCGTGCTGACTCGGGAGCCATTGAGGGGCGCGACATCCTGGAACCTGGTCCAGGGAGATCGCTGGCCGGACGACGTGCTATTCGGAGCGAACGAGGTGCATCCGTTGTCGTCGCGATTCTCCAGGAACCACCGCCTCGACGACTTCGAGCCCGCCGGGGTTCTTCTGCCCAGTCAGCACGACGTGGTCGTGCAGCTCTCCGACGAGTTCCCGCACAGCGTCCTCAGCATCGGACCCTGACCCTCACCGCGTCTTCCTCGGCGCACGCAATTCCAGCTGAGCGATCCCGACGCCCGGGCCCCAGGTCGCGATGCCGATGCGGTGGCGGCCTTCGATCGGGCGGATCGGTGCGCGGTCGAACAGCATCTGTTCGTTGATCGTCGCGGTGACTGCGTTCTGGTAGACGGTCAGGCGGAGCGGGATCGCATCCGTCTTCTCGGTCGTCGCTTCGACCCAGTCCGACAGGTAGACGAGCCGGTCGTAGCGCTCGAGGCGTGCACGGACCTTGGAGCCTCGCGGCTGCAGGATCAGCGTCCAGCCCGACAAGCCGTCGTCGCGGCCTTCGCCCTGGAACTGCACGAGCATCTTCGGCGCGCGTTCGTTCGGTGTGATCCAGAGTAGGAGCTCGAAGTCCGTGAGGTCTTCGGTCGCCTTCTCCTTGAGCCAGGCCAGGTTGGACGGGGAGTCCTTCGGGAAGCCCGGGCGGACCGTGTACTTCCGCCAGGCGACGCCGCGATCGGTGTCCTGACCCTGCATCGACTGCTGGCGGACTTTGAAGTCGCCGACCGTGACGTCGAAGGCGCGCAGTGCGGACTTCTTCTTGAAGCTCAGCCGCAGCTCGCTCTTCCAGCGCTTGGTGTCCGGAACCGGGATCGTCGTCTCGGCCGAGTCCGGCGCGCCGGCTTCGCTGCTCCACTCTTCGAGCGGTAGTCCACGACGATCGGTGACCGCCGCGGCGAAGCCCGACGGGCCGCGGGTGTTGCGGACCTTCAGGAGCACCTTGTTGCGGCCGGGGAGCAGGGTGATCGGGAACCGCACGGCGTCCGGCAGTCGAGTCCGCCAGCCGATGCGCCAGGGTCCCATCGGGCCACCAGGCGTATCGGCCTTCCCGACCAGGGCGTCGTTCAGGAACAGCGAGGCCTCGTCGTCACTTCGGACGTAGAGGTAGGCATCGGTCTCACGCTCGACCCGGATGTGCGTCACCGCGTAGCTCGCGGTGTTGTCCATGTAGGCGAAGTGGAACTCGTGCCAGCCCATGTCCTCGACAGTGACAGGCTTGCGACCCGGGACGAACCATCGCGGACGGTTGTCGCCTGAGACGTAGTCTTTCTCGTAGATGACTTCGTGTTCGGGCGGGAAGCGGAACGCATCGGG
>JBCBZB010000028.1:0-53305 GCA_039815565.1 Planctomycetota bacterium | reverse complement strand
TCAGGCGTGTCTTCCGTTCGATCAGGATCGGAAGAGTCAGTGGCCTCGTGTTGCGGCGCCCTTCGTAGGTCTCCAGCTCGTCCATCTGGAGCGTGGAACCCGCGGGCAGCTGCTGCGCGACGTTTTGGTTCAGTAGCCGACAGTGCTCCGCGATCTTCCTGGCCTTGGCGGCGAGGTTCTTGGGGCGGATCTGAAGCAGTCGGGCGGTCTGCCGAAGTCCAACGCCGCTCGTCAGCAGCAGCATCACCAGAGGATTCAGGTCGGGCCGCAGGTCCCGGAAATCTTGCCGAAACGTCTGGCGCGAGAACGTCCGTCGGCAGCTTCGGCACCGAAAGCGGGGCACCGCATGCGCCCTGCATAAGGGCTGGTAGGAGCCGTGGCGGGTGAAGAAGTCCTCCGAGGGTTCGCGATGCATCGAGCACTCGGGGTAGGGGCAGTGGCTGGGTCGGAACATCGGGGTGCGAGGAAGCCCTCGATGACTGCGAGGGCCTCTCGCACTCCCGGTGCACAGAAACCCGCCCCGGTGACCTCAGAAAGTCGAGATCCGGCGACGCGGGCTTCCGACCCAACACGCGAGGGGGGCAGTTCCGTTGTGTTGAGCCGCCTGATCGTCTCCGATCAAATCGTGAGCACCGAGACCATCCTCTGGCACGACTACGAGACAACCGGCCGCGACTCGAGGGCCGACCGCCCTCTGCAGTTCGCAGCTGTTCGGACCACGCTCGACCTCGAGGAAGTTGGTGAGCCGATCGCGCTGCGATGTGAGTTGCCGATCGAGGTGCTGCCCGAGCCGGAGGCGTGTCTGGTCACCGGAGTGGTGCCGGGAGACTTCGCCAGTGAGGAGGTCTCCGAGCTCGAGTTTGCCCGCGAGATCCAGGAAGCGTTCCGCCAACCGAAGACCTGCGTCGCGGGATACAACTCGATCCGCTTCGACGACGAGTTCTCGCGGTTTCTCTTCTGGCGCAACCTGTTGCCGATCTATGACCGGGAGTGGCGGAATGGTAACTCCCGCTGGGATCTGCTGGATCCTCTGCGCGCGGCCTATGCCTTGCGACCGGAAGGCATCGAATGGCCGATGCGGGAGGATGGTACGCCGTCCTTCAAGCTCGAGCTCCTGACCGCGGCGAACGGTATCGATCACGGCGAGGCACACGACGCGGTTGCCGACGTGCGGGCGACGATCTCGATGGCGCGGCTGCTGCGGGAGCGGATCGCCTCGGGCAAGCTCTACGGCTATCTGTTCGACTCGCGGCGCAAGCAGGCGAACCGTGACCGCATTCCGCTCGGAACCACCGAGCCGATCGTTCACGTGTCCGGGAAGATCGCGGCGAAGTTCGCCTGCGCGACTCTCGTCATGCCGCTCTGTGTGCATGAGGAGCAGAAGAACCAGATTCTCTGCGCGGACCTCCGGCGCGATCCTCAGGTCCTTCTCGACGAGTCCGCGGAGACACTGAGAGAACGTCTGTTCGCGCCTCGTGATCGGTCGGGCCAAAACGATACGTCTGCGCTCGAGAGGCCTGGAATCAAGGGAGTGCACCTCAACAAGGCGCCGGTGCTGGCGCCTTGGTCGGTGCTCGACGCCGACGAGACCGCCTGGGATCGCATGCAGCTCGATCGGGCGACGGTCGAGGCACGGGCGCAGCTCGTCGTCCGGCACCGGGCAGCCCTGGCCGAGAAGGTGCAGGCCGTGCATCAGGGGCGAGCAGCCGGTGAGTCGCCTGACGTCGCCGCGGCACTCTACGACGGGTTCGTCGGCGATTCGGATCAGCGACGGGCCCAGGCGTTCCACAGCCGGGGTGCAGCCCACTGGCCGGGGCTCGAGAACGAGTTCGAAGATGCCCGACTGCGTGAGCTGGCCTTCAGGCTTCGAGCCCGCGAGGCGCCGGAATCGTTGACCGAGGCTGAGCGGGTGCGCTTCGACGAGTTCGTTCGGGAGTCCCTGCGTGCGGTGCTGCCCGACCGGCTGGCCCGCTGCGAGGCGTTGGCCGCTGATCCAGAGCGGAAGATCATGGAGATCGAACTCCTGGGACGCCTGCGAGCCTTGCTGCTCGAACGCGGTCAGGCCCTCGATCTGTCGCCCGAGACGTGAACGTTTCCTTGATCGGAAATTGGCTGGCGACGCGCCGGGATCGAGCGTTCCATTCCCGACGGTGGCGGACGCGAGCGAACAACTCGGAACGGATCCACAGCGGCATCAGCTGTCGACGCGACTGCGCGTCGTCGGTGCTGTCCTGATCGTCGTCAGCCTCGGGCTCTGGGCGATCGAGTCCGGGTTCGGGGACGCTCGGTCGACAACGTCGAAGTTCTGGCACTACGTCCGTGCAGTCGGCTGGGACCTTCCGGAGCTCATCTGGTTCTGGGAGCTGGCGTCCCAGGCCGTTGCCCGCGATGCCTTGATCGCCCTGCTCGCCTTGGTCGCGTTACTCCTGGGGTCGCGACGCAAGATCCAGCTGCTGTTCCTGGTTCCGATCATCTCCGGAATCGTCGTCAACCTGCTCAAGGTGATCGCCTGCCGAGCACGGCCGCATGGTGACATCGGCTCCTGGCCTTCTGGTCACGCGAGCTCGGCGTTTGCGCTGTTCGTCGTCGCGCTGGTGTTGAAGTTTCGCGGCTTCCGGTTGTTCGCCGGCTTCGTGGTGCTGGCGGCCTGGTCGCGGGTCATGCTCGAACGCCACTGGCCAGCCGACCTGGTCGCATCACTCGGGGTCGTCTGCGTCTGCACCTCGTATGCGATCCGGCTGCCGGTGCTGATGCCGCGTTGGGTCGGATCTCCGCGATTCCTGGCGTTCCTGGCCGGAATCGGATGGCTACGCTCGGCGATCGTGTTCCCGTTCGAAGATGAACGATCGATTCCGAACCTGGCCTGGGCGCTGCTTCTCTGGTCGGCCACTCTGCTGATCGCCCTGCAACGGATCGCGGATCACGAAGTTCGCATCGCGGGTCGCAGGCTGGTTCAGCGGGGGGTGGTGTGATCTCTCAGGAATCGCCCGACGAGCAGATTCGTTTCGGACCGGCAGTCCTCGCCTCGTCGACTGCCGTGTTCTTGACTCTCGCAATCGGTCTCGGGGCGTTTCCTCTCGTCGACGTCGACGAGCCGCGGTTTGCGACCGCCTCGCGCCACATGGCGTTCGGTGAGTTCGACTGGATCGTTCCGCGCTTCAACGGCGACTACCGATTCGACAAGCCGATCCTGATCTACTGGCTGCAGGCAGCCTGCATGAAGATCTTCGGGCCGCTCTTTGGCTCGGAGTTCGGAGCGCGACTGCCATCAGCAATCGCGGTGGCATTGACGGTGCCGTTCGTCGCCGGGATCGGGCGGATGCTCGGCCTGCGTTCGCGGTGGGCCTTGCTCGCCGCACTGATGGTTCCGAGTGCTGGGATCGTTCAGCTCCTCGGGCGTACGTGCACGGCGGATGCCTTGTTGCTCGGCTTGGCCGCGTTCACGGCCTGGGTCCAGGTTCGGTTGTGGAAGGGGTTCGGAGGTTGGAGGACCTGGGCCCTGCTCGGCCTGGGGATCGCGGCTCTGACTTTGACTAAGGGACCTCCGGCTTGGATTGGGCCGGCAGCTCTCGCGATCGGTCTGTGGCGAGAGTCACAAGAGGTCTCTTGGGGCAAGGTCGCGTTCGCGACGTTGGGCGGGCTTGTGGGTTTCCTCGCCTGGGCGCTGCCGGCCAATTGGATGACCGATGGCGCGTTCCTGTCCCAGGGCGTTGGCCACCATGTGATCGATCGCGCCTCGCAGCCGTTCGAGGGCCACGGTGGCTACGGTCCGCATTGGCTGTTGTTCTACGTCTACATGATCCCGGTCGTGTTCCTGCCGTGGTCGTTGTTCGCGTGGCGGGGACTGCACCGAGCGCACCGCGGATTCCCAGGAGTGGAACCCGGAGCGTTCCCCGGCACTGACCCGAACGTTGCGGTCCGGATCTGCAAGCTCTGGCTGGGCTGGACCGCGCTGGTGTTCACGATCTCGATCAGCAAGTTGCCGCACTACCCGGTGCCGGCATTTCCGGCCCTGGCGATCTGGATCACCCTCGGTCTCCAGCGTGCCCGCGATGTCGGACTCGATACTCAGAACGCCGACCGAATCGTCGCCTGGTGCCTTCGCGTGCTCGGCGTCCTGTTCGCGGTGGCGTTGATCGTGGTGTTCCCGCTCGCGGGTCTTCCGATCGAGGCGCAGGGCGCGGTCACCTCTTTGGTGTTCCTCGGTGGGTTCTTGCTCGCTGCCCACCGTTGGAGGAACGGCCATGCGCGAGGTGCGCTGCTCGCGACGGCGATGACTTCGCTGCTCGGTTTCGGTCTGTTCGGCTCGGCGACAATGCCGAAGCTCCGGCAGTCGATGATCGAACAGGACTTCAAGACCAGCACCGGCTGGCTGCCGCGGGACCAGATCGTCCACCAGTTCGCTCTTTCGATACCCAGCCTCGTCTTCTACTCATCGCAGACCGTCGAGAAGTTGATGAACGACCCGCAGCTGCCGCCGCAACCTGTTCAGGCTCTGCAGTGGATGCTCGAGCCCGGGCACATGGTGCTCACGCGTCGATCGAAGCTCGGGCAACTCGCGGGGGCTGTGTCGCAGATGCCGGTCGAGCATCGGCAGCGGCTCAACCAGCTGCTTCGGAATCCGCCGACCGTGTCGGAGGGTTTCCTTCCCTCGAAGGGCAAGGTCGTCGAGCTCGTGCTGCTCGGCGACTGAGTGTTCGCTCGTCGGCGCGGGTTCAGAACAGGCTGCCCTGGCGAGCCTCACGGCCGAACCGCTCGAGGTAGCCCTTGAGGCGGAGCTTGGTTCGGGTGCTTTTGCTCGTCATGTAGCGGAGCTTGCCGTAGATCGGTCGCTCGGGACCCCAGGCGCGGTCGAAGCGACCGAAGACCCAGAAGATGCCCGAATAGGAGTTCGGATCCCGGCCATCGAGTGCATAGCGGTTGTTGAGTTCGATCAGGTCTGCGGCGGCCTCCTCGTAGCTCGGCTTCCAGGCGAGAACGAGCTTGCCCCAGAGCATGCGGAGGTAGTTGTGCATCCGTCCTGTCGTCAGGAGCTCGGTTTGGGCGGCGTTCCAGATCGGATCGCTACTCTCCGCGGCCGCAAGGGTCTCGAGCTCGAAGTGCGCGGGTCTCTCGTCGCCGGCATGCTCGCGCATCGTCTGGAGCGACCAGCTGGGCAGCGACTGAAACTGGTCGAGCTCCGCCGGTCGGTGGTGACCGAAGTTCAGACCGAGTTCCCGCCAGGTGATCAACTCGTCGAGGAAGCCGTCCAGTGCCGGCGAGCGTCCCCACCAACCGTCGGCCTTGCCGTCACTACGGTTGGCGATCAGAGACGAATCCCAGTCCTCGTGCTCGGTCAGTGCTTCGAAGACTTCGTGTGCTCCGACGTGCCCGTAGTGGAGCCACGGAGACAGGCCAGAGGCCGAGCAGTCGTCGGGATGGTTTCGGTCGTCGGCGTAGCGCGCAAAACGGTCCGAGACGAACGCTGACAGCGCTCGGTGTCCGGCTACCGCACCGCCTTCGTCCTCACAGATCGAGATGCCGTGATCGATCGGAAGATCCGCAAGCGCGGAGCTCTTGCCGGCCAAGAGCGGTTCGGAGACGGCCTCGGGCCAACGGCTCAAGATCTCGCGGGGGATATTGGGTTGCCGCTTGCTCTTCAGGCGAGCGAGCGGATTCAAGACCGGTTGCTCGCCGAGATGGTCCGGCAGTTCGCGCTGCAGGAATCGACGGAAGTCGAATGCGCGTGAGAAGGCCTTCGGCGCAGCTCGTAGCGGGAGGAGGCCACAGCTGTCGACGGCTTGGAGGCGGACGTCCAGCTTCGCCGCCGCTCTCTCGACCATCCGCGGCAGAAAGAAGCACGGCCACTCGTCCGTCACGATTGCGACCGCACTTCGCCCGAGAGCTTCGAGCAGGCCTTTACCCTCACCGTTCTTCGGCTCGACGTAGCCGTAGTAGCGCGCCGTGCTCTTCCTTGCAGCGTCGCGGTTCGCTCGCATTCCCTGGAGGATGAACGCGTGGTGTCGGTCGCTCGCCCATTGATAGCCCGAGCGCAGGGCCTCGAGGATCACGAGCGGTTTGCCGTAGCGGTTGCAGAGATCCACCGCGTGTTGGAGTGCAAAGTTGCTCCGCGTGCGCCGGGCGGCATTCATCCAGTAGACAACGAAGTCGCCGTCTGGGCGCAACGGTCGGTCGTTCCGATCGGTCAGACGGATCGCAGGGATCTGCATGGGGCCGGGTTCGATGCGCATCCGAGGGCGGATTCGCCGATCAGCGTGGGTTCACGCGGATCTGGATCTGCTGCATCTCCTGTGCGGTCTCGTCCGGTTCGAGGACGTCGATGCGCCGGAACGTCGGGCGGATCGACTCGCCGCGGACCTCGAGGCGGTAGGGACCAGGCTCCAGGTGTTCAAACACGGCGTGACCGAGGGAGTCGCTCGTCCGTTCGGTTGTGCGGCTGTCGCGAGTGTCGATTTTCCGCAACTGGACCGTGATTCCAGCCATCGGATTGTTCACCCGGTCCGCGAGCTCGACTTGCAGGCTTCGGCCGACCGGGAGCTGGAGGAGGGTGGAGCCGGCACCCGCTCTCGTCGGGTTGCTGCCGTTGAGTTCGGCGATCACTGCGATCGTGTCGCGGTAGGTGTTGTCGACCCAGACTTCGTAGTCGCCGGCGACCAAAACGGGGAACACGGCCGAGCCGTAGCCGTCGGATTCGCTGAAGACGTTTCGGCGGCCGATCGGCGGAGTCGGGCGTAGCTCGACCTGCTTGCCTTCGAGCGCGTTGTTGTATTGGTCGGTCAGCCGGACGGTGAACGGACCGGCCTGCATCAGGGTCAGCACAGCCTCCGCGACCGGCGCTTGCTGCGTGACACTGACGATCGTCGACGAGCCGTTCATGCCGTCTGCGAAGATCTCGACTCGGTAGCCGCGGTTCGAGAACGGCACGTTCTCGATCGCGAACAGTTGCAGGCCGTCGGGGTTGATGCGGAACACGCGACGAAAATGCTCGCCGCGTTGCTGCCCGGTCGGGTCGTGGAGTAGCTCGTTGACGAGGATCGTGTAGTCCGGGATCACGTCGAGGAGGTCTCCACGCACGATCAGCTCCCCGTCGATCACGCCGGCTTCGGCGTCGGGCGGGAGTTCTCGCGTGGGGCGGGTGTCGTTCGCGCCAGTGACCGGATCGATGGGCTCGGGGATCGGGTTCCGATCCGATTCGTTCGAACCGGTGCGAGACGGCGCGACCGGAACACCCGCCGGGATTCCCTGTTCGGGCTCGCCTGCCGGGGGCGGTGCGTCTTCGTCTCCGCCGAAGCCAAACGTCACGACGGCCGCGAGGCCGAGGACGAGAACCAGGAGCAGGATGGATGCTTCGCGGGGCTTCAATGCGGGATCGGGTTCGGAGTGCCGGCGCAGGAGTCTACCAGCTCGGTGTTGGACGCTCGGAGCCTGGGCGGCGCGATACCGGACTGCTAGTCCGCGCGCGGCCCGGCGTCACCGGGTTCGTCGATCAACTTCCGGCCCGGAACCGTCGCTGGATCCGCACGATGCCGCGTTCGAGTCCCTCGACGACAGCGCCGCGTCCCGACTTCGCGTCGATTCGGTCTTGGTAGGCCGGCCCGAGCCGTTGCCATAGAGCATCCTCGATCCGACGGAGACGCTGGGTTGCGATCTCGGTCGCCGCGGCGCGGGTCCGGCGGTCGGTTCGTCGTTCGGCGCCCGGTCGCAAGAGACGCAGAAGCTCGTCGAGTGCAGCTTCGATCTGACCGATCTCCTGGTCGAGATCCTGGATGATGGCGCGCGCCTTGTCGGCTTCTTGCAGACGGCCACTGCCGTAGAGCCGTCGAACTTCGGGGAGGCGACGCAGCCGCTCCGTACGCAGGACGGAACGGCGTTGCCGCATCCGCGACACGATGCTCGCGAGTCGTTCGGGATCCGGGTTCGCCAACCGGGCGGCGCGCTCCTGGTCCGCAGCGCTCATTGCGTGCTCGAGGATCAGGACCGAGTTCGGTTTGGAGAGGAGGAAGGCGACGGCTTCGTCGATAAGAGCCTGATCCGTCGGCTCCCAGTCGATTCCGCCGGCCGCGAAACGGACCTCGAGTGGGGCGAGTGGCTCCGTCTGTTCGGGACCACCGAAGGGCAGGAGGTTGGTGAGCGGCGCTGCGACCCGCAGGCCAGCCGTAGCGATCGCTTCGCCGACGACGGAAGCGAGCGCTTGGCTCGCTGCTCCGGCGATCTCGGTCGTGTCGACACCGCCCGCAGAATCGAGCCCGAACGACAGCGGGATCACCTGCTGCCCCGAGCTGTTGCGCAGTGCGAACAGCACGGTGTTGATCGGCGCGTTCAGGCCCAGGTAGTCGGAGATCGTGTTGCCGCTATCCGTGAGGCCGAGATCCTGGAAGACCAGTCGAGAGCCGACCTGGATGCCCTCTGCTCCCTTCAGGTCGACGTTGATTCGGGTCGTGAACCGTCCCGAGCGAACGTCGATGTCGGCCGGTGTTGCGAACGGCTGAAGTGACATCAGTTCGAACTCCGAGACATCGAGTCGAACCCGGCCGGTCGGTTCCTTGCCCAGGGTCGTCTGGCCGGTCAGGCCGATCGTCTCGAACAGCGGACGGATCTCCGTGCCTCGGTCATTCGGACCGGTGACCAGGTTGGTCGCCGAGCTGAGGATGCCGCCGAACACCGATTCCTGGGGTTCGGGAACCGGCAGCTCGGTATCGCCCGCCTGGAGGTAGAGCGAGAACCGCACCGGTGTGTCGTTGCTCGACAGGTCGAGGCCCTGGACATCGACCTCGATCTGATCGATCGGAAGCACCACACGCTTGTCGCCAGTCGAGTCCACGAACCGGAACGAAGTGTCCTGCACTGACAGGCGGCCAAGACGGAACGGCGCGGCGGCCGTTTCCGATTCCGACGGGAAGTCTTCCGGTTCGCCCTCGTCCGGGGTGGCTCCTTCGGGCGTGCTCGGTGCGGTGGTTTCTTCGGCTGAGTTGTCGGTCAGCAGAGTCACGCCGGCGAAGTGCAGGCCGTGCGGAGTCTTCTCGACTTCTGCGCGGAGCCCCGCGAGATCGACCGAGTCGAGGCTGACGGCACCGTTCGGGCTGATCCGTCGAGCCAGGATCTCAAAGTCGGCGAGGGAGATCGCATCCTCTCCGTCCTGAGTCGGGCTCAGCGCGAGGTCCCGCAGCTGGAGATCGAAGCCGAATTCGTGTTCGAGGTCCGGGAGTCCAGTGGCGTCCCGATCCGCATGAAGCGTCAGGTGCAGTTCACCGACGAAGCGACCATGAGTGAGCTCCGACGTGTCGACCGATTCTGCGAGAGCGGGGAGTGCGTTCGTCAAGGCCGGTCCCTTGAGGCCGTCGAGTTCCCAGCTCACGTCGATCTCGGGTTCGAGTCGCGTCAAGTCGACGATCGACTCGACACGGAAACTGTCCAGGATCCGGGGCGAGGTGATCTGAACCGACAGCTCCAGAGGCGAGTCCGAAACACCTCGGTCGTCGTCGTCCTCACGGTTGAATCCGATCCGGAACGGCGACGCAGTTGCGATCTTCAGGTTGGCGTGGACCGGGGCTGGGCGAGCGGAGCGTCGATCGGTCCATTCGAGGTCAGCGACTTCGAGATCCAACTTCTCCAGGTGCAGGCGAAGCGGTTTCGGTCTCGGCTGGGAGCCCAGCGCAGGTATGGCGATTGGTTCGGTGCTCTCCGACTCGCTGCCGGAGTTCTCCACTCGGACGCGGTCTGCGGGTGCCTCGTCGAGGATTCGGAGTCCGGCGACTTCGAGGGCTCCCTCGGCTTGACGTGCGATCGCACGAACACCGCCGACTTCGACGACGATGTCGGTGCTCTCGTCCTTTCCGAATCGCCCGCGGAGCTGTGCGACCGGGATGTCGATCCAGGGGCTGGGAGCGGAGGGGCTCTCGAGCCGGAGTTTTTCCAGTCGAAGTTCGACGGTCGGATCGCCGAGTTCGGCGACAACCTCGCCACGCAAGGTCAGTCGGCTGTCCAGCAACTCGATGTTGGGCGGCAGGTAAGCCTCGACCTTGTCGGTCGGGTGCCGGATGTCGAAGCCGGCGCGAATCGAATCGCCACCGTCGGTCAGTTGTGCGTTGAGCTCGATGGCCTCGATCAACTCCGGCACACCGAGGGTCGCCTGGACGGACGCGGGGAGACCGTTCTCGAAGTCGTCGGCGATCACGCGAAGGCGCGCCTCGGTCTCCAGTGGTGGCTGGATCGCGTCGTCCGCGAGCGCGACGACCAGGTCTTCGACGCGGACGGATCCAATCGTGAACCCGCTCTCGACTCCGGCGGTCGGTTCGGGCTCGTCTTGCTCGGGGCGATCCAGGTTGGCCGGAGCGTCGCCAGAGACGGCGGTCTGCACCGGCTGGCTGGCCGACTCTTCGGGGATCGTGGTCCGCAGGCCGCAGGTCTCGATCCGACCGTCCGCGAGGCGGTGAACCCCGGTTCGAATGCCTTCGACGACAACTCTCTCGATCCCCGAGTCGGTCATGTCGAGGACCCGGATCGACGGCGAGCGGAACAGCTCGCGTTCTCCGTCCTCGAGCGTGAGGTCGGTCAGTTCGATGTCCGAGCTCTCGTTCGTCAGCGACTGGGTCCAGTCCAAGCGGCCCGAGAAGCCGCCTGATTCAAAGGTCGATTCGAGGCCCGCTGCCGAGAGGTAGCCGGCCACGGAGTCGAGACGGAGTCCGGTCGACGACCATCGAGTCGTCAGGGAGCGGGACTCAGTGTCTTGCTCTACCTGGCCCGAGACCTCGAACTGATCGAACAGGTCGTTGTCGGTCGAGAGGTCGAGTCGCCAGGTTCCGCGTCCCTCTTCCGGAGACAGCAGCAGGTCACTGACGCTGCCTTCGATCGACAGGGCCTCGAGAGCGACCGCGGGTTCGACGGATCGGTCGGACCATCCGAAGGCGATGTCTCGGAGCTCGAGGCTCTTCAGTTCGAGAGAGTTCGCGGCTTCTTCGTCGATCTGCGTCTCCGACGGGGCGTTGGTTTCCGTGGGCGGCTCGGTGCTGAGGGCAGACGAAGACGTCGGAGCGGTTCCTCCGAACGCGAGTCCGACCGTTCGCATCACCCCGTCCGAGTCGATCTCTGCGCTGGTGTGGAGTCCGGCGACGACGACGCGGTCGATCGCCGAACGCGCTCCCCCGAACTCGAAATCCGTGACGGAGAGTTCGTCGAGTCGGAACAGCGTTTCGGTCTCACCGGATGTGGCGTCCGAAAAACGGAACTCCGACAGGGTGAACGATCCACGGACCGCGTCGTCCTCCGGGCGGACGCTGGTCTGGAGTGCCACTTCGAGCGAGGCGTCGGAGAGCTCGACTTGGATACCGGCTTCGTCGAGCCAGGGTTTGACGTTGCGAAACGTCATCCCGGAGAGCGACAGGTCGAGACCTGCAGATATCTCCGGTTCGGCGACTGTCGCCGAACCACGGAGGGAGAGGTTCTCAGCCACGCCGGGGATTCGTCCTCGGACGCGCAGGTCCGTGTCGGTCAGGTCTTCGAGTCCGCTCCACTCGAGGCCGAAGTCGCGACCACTGATCTCCGCGATCGGGTCTTTGCTTCGGTCGACGAAGTCGAACTCCGCATCGCGGATCGCGACTGCGCTGAGGGCCCAGCGGGATGGCTCGGATTCGTCTTCTTCAGCCGGCGCGGAGGAAGAGGTGCTGACCGGCGGATTCGTCGAATCGTTCTCCACGCTCGTGAGGCGGAGTGAGCCGAACGCCAGGTCTCCTCGCTCGTCGATCTCCACCCGCGCTCGCGGACGCTCGATGACGAGCTGCTCGACCAGTCCTCCTGACGACAGCAGATCGCGGATCCGCACGTCGACTTTGTCGAATCCGACGATTTCGCCGTTGTCGACCTTCAGCTGGCCATTGAGGACGTTGAGCCCGAGGAGTGCCGGGCCGTCGTTCCCTCCATCTCCTCGGCGTAGCTCGGATTCGATCGCCAGGCCGAAGTCGATCGATGTCGTGCTCTCGTTGAGGAGGCCCATCGGCTCGAGCCAGGCCTCGAGCCCGCCAGGAGTCAGGCCTTCCAGCTCGAGTCGGGTCTGAGCGAACAGGTCGTCGCCGGGAGTCTGCCAGCGAGTGTCGAGGCGCAAGACCTCGAGGTGTTCGCCGACGATCGTCAGCGAGGCTCGTCCATCGCGATCGTCCTGCCCCAAGTGCGAGACGCGGAGCGTCGCGTCGAGCCAGGTCTCGATCGCTGGCGAGACGGACTCGTCCGTGACGTCGACGCGGATGTGCTGCACCCGACCGGCGAAGAGTTCGAAGCCGAGTGAGCTTGGCAGAGCGGCGTTCGGGTCCGACTCGTCTTCATCGTCGACCGCCTGTTCGTCTTCCTCTTCCCCGGCACTCAGGCGCTCGAAGTTCCAGAGGCCATCGGAGTGCCGGCGCAGGTGGATGTCGGCGCCGTCCAGCTCGACACGACCGACTTCGATGTCAAAGCCGGTCAGCAGCGCGAGCGTGCTGATCTCGAAGTTCAGGTACTCGAGCTCGAGCATCAGGCGCTCGGGGTCGAGGTCGCCCTGATCGTTGGTCTCACCCAGTTGGACGTTGCGCATCTTGACCGAGCCACCGGTCAACGACAGGTCCAGCTCGTCCCATTCGAGCCGGAACCCTGGCGCGATGTCTCCGACGAGCCACGGTAGGACGTAGGGGAGCGAGATCCGCGCGATGACGAGCAGGATCGCGAAGGCCGCGAAGATCCGGAGGGTCCACTTCCGGATGCGTCGGAGTCGGCTGGTCATTGGTCGTTCTCCTCCCGTTCGGCGCGTTCTCGATGCGCCCGCAGGGCAGCGCGTCGGGCATCGTCACCACCGAGCGGGTCGTAATCGTCGACCTCGATGCCTCGGGCGCGGAGCCAGTCGAAGGCCCTGACGCGTGCGGACGGGTCCGAGTCGCGGAGCGAGTCGAAGTTCTCCATAAGAATGGTCGAGCGCCAATCCTCGATCGAAACGGTCGAGTCGACGATCGCACGGAGTTGGCCTGATCGGCGTCCGAGTTGGCCCGCGTGTTCGACGAGGAGGGCGTCCAGTTCCGGGGCGCCGTCGCCTTGATTCGCAAACTCGAGAAGCAGGAGTAGGGCAGACGCGGTCAAAGCCCAGTCGCCGACGGGTCGCGCGGACAAGTACTGCAGTCGACTCGACCACTCGTCGAGGATCGAATCCGAGCCGCTGATCGCGAGGTCGCGGGCGACCGCGACGGGGCGGTCCTCGATCGCGTAGATCAGATCCAGGCGAGCGGCGGACCCTTCGAGAATGAAACTGTCGAGGGCCTTGTTCTGGGCCTCTCGCTCAAATCCCTCGGCCGAGATCTGCTCCTCCGTGAGTTCCCGAGCCGTCTGCTCGAGGTTCGCCTCACACTCGGAGGCGAGGGACGCATAGAGGTCGCTGTTCGGGTCGACGGAGGTCGCCTCGATCACGAAAGCGATCGCTCGTGATGAGTCCGGCTCGAACGCGCTTGGAAGCAAGAGGATCAGTGGGCCGCCGTTGCGTACGGGAGCATCCTCGAGTGACATCAGTTGCCGTTCGACGCTGGAGCCCGCGGTGCCGTGCTGCACCAGGAGCGATACCTCGAACTCCGCCGGGCGAACCTGCGAGATGATCAGTGTGGTTTCGACGTCGTCCGTCGGATCGGACAAGACGTCGGTCTTGGCGGTCGGCTCTCCGGACTCCTGAACCGTTTCCTCGGCGGGCAGCTCTTCGGACATCGCGTTCGAGAGGTCGAAGACCGCGTTGCCGCCGAGAGGGGCCAAGGCTTGGAGTGAGCCGAGCAGGGCGACGCGTCCGAACGGCTCGACGAGCGCGCGGTCACGGACCGGGTTGAGCGCCAGGCGCACGTCGTTCGCGTCGATTCCGACTCCGACGCGCGCACTCGCCGCCAGGGTCGTCGAGGGAAGGACTGGCCGGTGGTCGAGCATTCCGATCACCAGGTCGAGGCGCGAAGCGAGCGGTTCGAGGATCGGCGCCGCGTTCTCCAGGTAGTAGGCCGAGCACCGGACCGCGCTCGCCGACTCCGAAGAGAACTCCATTCGAGCTCCGGACTGAGTCGGCCCGGAGAGCGGGTCGCCGAAGTAATGGAGGACGTCGAGGCGAATCGCCGGCACATCCAATGGCTCGGCCGGCGGTTCCGAGAGAGCGCAGCCGGGGGCCATTAGCGCGAGCCAAGGCACGAACTTCCGCGCGGATTCCAGTTGTGCGGGCATTGGGCCCGCGGAGCTTATCAGTCAGGCCTGGGCGAGGCTCGCTCGATGGAGCTCGCTCAGGATGAGCGGGGGAAGCGCTCGTGCGCGGAGAGCGCTTTTCGTGCTCGTTCGGCCACGTCCAGCTCGCCGTGCAGGTCGGCCATGACCGGCTCCGGAGCGCGTACGAACTGAGCGAGCAGGTCCGCGAGTCCGCTCAGGTCCATCTCGTCGACGACGTCCACGGCTTCCTTGTTACGTTCCTCAATCGCCTCGAGGATTTGAGGTCGTAGTTCAGAATCGTCCTCGTTACCGGGTCGGCGTTCTTCCAGCGGCTCGTAGGTCACCTGCCGGTAGGCGCGGTCGCTTCCCGATTCGTCGATCCGAACGCGGCCCACACCGGCGAGCCAGATGTAGAACAGCCCGTCGTCGGCACGGTCGTGGCGCGCGATCTCGCCCATACCGGCGATCGGCAGGACCGGAGGCGCTCCGGGGAGGTCGGCGCGATCTTGTTCGAGCACGGTGCCGATCACGATGCGACCCGGCCCATCCAACGAGTCCTCGATCATCTCGATGTAGCGAGGCTCGAAGACTCGTAGCGGCAGGAGTTCGCGCGGAAACAGAAACACACCCGGCAGTGGAAACATCGGAGCCGTGCGTGCTGTGCTCGATGCTTCCGTGCCTTCGGGCGGCCAGCTGTCGGGGATGTTCATCGTGTTGTTGGAGGTGTGTCAGTAGGCGGCGAGCGCCTGGCGAACGGTCTCGATCTGGATAGCGACCGTTACATCGAGCTTCCTGCCATAGCCGCCGGCCATCGTCACGACCACCGGAACGGAGCGTTCTCTGCAGGCCTGGAAGACACGACGATCGCGGGCGGCGAGACCGTTCTCGGTGAGCCCGAGCCGGCCGAATCGGTCGTCTCGGTGCGGGTCCGCGCCTGCGAGGTAGAACACGAGCTCAGGCTGGGCAAGCTCGAACACTCGATCCATCGTTTCATCCAGGGTCTCCAGATAGGTTCGATCGTCGCACCCGTCCGGGAGAGCGACATCGAGGTCACCCGGCTCCTTGATGCGTGGGTAGTTCTTCGCCCCGTGCATCGAGAACGTGAAGACCCGCGGTTCGTCACGCAGGATCGACGCCGTCCCGTCGCCTTGATGAACGTCCAGGTCGAGGATCAGGACGCGCCCGAGTCGGCCGCCGTGGATGAGGCGCAAACTGGCGACCGCGCAGTCGTTGAAGACGCAGAATCCGCCGCCGCGGTCGCGGAACGCGTGATGCGTGCCGCCACCGAGGTAGACCGCTGCACCGTCTTCGAGTGCGTGGTCCGAAGCTGCGACCGTGGATCCACAGGACCGCAGCGATCGCTCGACCATCGCTTCGGACCAGGGAAAGCCGAGGCGTCGTTCGGCATCCCGGCTCAGCGTGCCGCCGCGAATGGCCGCGATGTATTCCGATTCGTGAGCCAGGAGGAGGTCTTCCTGCGTCGCTCGATTCGCGATCGAGAACACCGCGCGCTCGCCTTCGGGCGTTGCGGCGACGCCTTCGCGGACCCGCTGATACTTGTCGAGCGGAAACGCGTGCCCTTCGGGCAGCGGGATCGGAAAGGGATCGGTGTAGAAGACCTGCACGCTCGCGTCAGAACAGCCCGGACAGTGTGCCCAACTCGCGAACAGTCTTCGAATTGATCTCAGCTGCGCGTCGACGCCGAGGGTCCGTGGGCTCGTCTTCGAGGAATCGCATCGGTGTCGAGCCCTGCGCGTGGTTCTCCCAGCGCGCGCGCCATTCCGGCGGCACGTCATCGGGGAGTCGGCGATCACTGAGGACCGACCACACGATCGACCAGGCGAGAGGCAGGACGGTGTAGGGCTGGTAGCCGCCACCGCCGGTCGCGAGCCAGCGACCGTCGCAGTGCTTCTCGGCGAGGTCGCGTGCGAGCTCCGCGGTCGCGAGGAAGGCCCTCGTTCCGACCGACAGATCGGCGAGCGGATCGCCGAGGTGCGGGTCGCAGCCGTGCTGCGTCACCAGCAGCTGCGGTCGGAACGCATCGAGGGCGCTCGCCGAGACCGACTCGCAGCACTCGACGAGGCTGCGGTCGGTGGTGCCCGGAGCCAGCGGGATGTTCAGGACCGAGCCCCGACCCGCTCCGCGTCCCCGATCTTCGATTCGACCGGTGTGAGGCCATCGGACCGCCGGGTCCTCGTGGAACGAGATCGTCAGCACGCGTGGATCCTCCGCGAAGATCGCTTCGACACCATCGCCGTGGTGCACGTCGAAGTCGATGTACGCCACTCGCTCGAGGCCAAGTGACAGGGCCTCGTGAATCGACAGCCCGAGGTCGTTGACGAGGCAGAATCCCGATGCGGTTGCGGGCATCGCGTGGTGAAGGCCTCCGGCTGGGTGGAAGATCCGTCGATGACGACCGTTGACGATCGCTCTCACTGCTTCGACCGCGGCGCCGGCGATCGCCGCGCAGGCGTCGTACTGCCCCGGCCGGATCGGGTTATCGAGAGAGCCGAGTCCGTGGACGACGCCCGAGCGTCGCAGCGCCGGGTCCTGGTCGAGGTCTCGCAGATGTTCCAGGTAGTCACGCCGGTGCACCGCGCGCAGGCCTTCGAAGTCGAGAGCCTCACTTGCCAGAGCGTCGCCCGAGCGGAGGAGCGAGGTCGTCTCCAGCAGATCGAACAGCGGAAGCTGACGGTCCGGGGCGAACACGTGGCCCTCGCCGAAGTCGTAGGTTGGCCAGGGTCTGGGGTCGAGGATGCGGGCGCTCATCGGGTCTGGTCACGACCGTCCGGGGAGTTCGTCTCGTCGTTCGGTTCGTCGGCTGGTCCGCTTTCCTGACTCGACGCTTCGCGCGCTCCTCGGACCAGGCGCTCGACGGTTTCCAGGAATCCGCCCATCGCTCCGATGTCGACGGACTGGGGCTTGGGGTCCTCCCGAGCCTCAGGGTCGAGGATTCGGGCGATTTCCGCCGCGTCCTCAGACTCGCGTGGTAGCCCGAGTTGCTCAAACAGTCGGGCCGCCGCCCGTTGGACCAGGGGGTTCCGAGGCCAGTCCCGTCGAGCATCGCGGATCAACGCGATCGCCTCGGACGATTCGCCACGCAGCGCGGTGAGGCGTGCGCGACTGATTGCGACGTCAGCGTCGTCTTCGACGTTCGGAAGGATCGAGTCGATCGAGGCCAGCACCTCCTGCCGCGGTTGGCCGTCGAGCTTCTCGCCGATGTCAAGGAGGTAGGCCGCGACGAGCGCGCGACTGCGGCGGCCCGGATCCTGATCGAGCAGAGTCTGAAGGTCTTCGAGCAGTCGCTGCCTGGAGAGTTCGTCGTCGAGGTGGCGTAAGCAGTCGATGCGGTAGTGCAGCAGCTCGGTCGAGGTGCGTCCGTAGACGGCCTCGGCGCGATCAAAGTGCGCTGCGGCCTGTGCATAGCGGCGGTCGAGGTGGGCGGCGCGGCCGAGCAGGAACCAGGCGGGAGCAGCGTCTTCGGCCGAAGCGATCCGGCCTGCTTGCGCGATCGCCTGGTCTAGCAGGCGTCTTCGTTCGTCGGCGTCGAGTTCTTGTCCGAGGGCGTCCCGCGTGCCGGACGCTCGCCTCAGCAACAGCTCGGCTTCCTGCAATTGGTTCGCGATTCGTTGTTCTCGGCGACGGTCGAGCAGGAGGAGCGCGGTCACCGACAAGGCAATCGTGATCGCGACCAGGCCCGTCACGATCGGGCGGTCCACCGCCGTTCGGCGCGCGCGCTCGAACGCGCTCGGGAGGCGGGCCTGAACCTTGGTGCCGTCCAGGAACGCTTCGAGGTCGTCGGCGAACTCCGCGCAGGATGCGTAACGGCGGTGGACCTGTCGCTCCATCGCCTTGTGAACGATCGCCCGGAGCGTCGTCGGCACGTCGCCGCGATGACGACGAAGCGGAGCCGGTGCCTTCTCGAGCACCTGTTTGAGCACCGCTTGGGCAGTCGGGCCGTCGAACGGCGGCACGCCGGCGAGCAAGGTGTAGAGCGTCGACCCGAGTCCATAGACGTCGGTTCGTGCGCCGACCGAGGCCCGCTCACCGAGGACCTGTTCTGGCGCCATGAACATCGGCGTCCCGACGATGGCTCCGCTCTCGGTCATCGAGCCAGTGCCCGTCTCGCGGGCGAGACCGAAGTCCGTGATCGACACGCCGCCATCGCTGCGCAGGATCAGGTTCTCCGGCTTGATGTCGCGGTGGACGATGCCGTGGCTGTGCGCGTAGTGCAGTGCTCGCGCGGCTTCCAGCGCGATGCGCACGGCCTCCTTCACCGGTAGTGGGCCCACGCGGAGCCGTTCGCCGAGCGTCTGCCCGTCGACGAATTCCATCACGAACCAGTTGAGCTTCCCGCTCTTGCCGACGTCGAACACCCGCGCGATGCCCGGGTGCGAGATCTTCCGCATCAGCTCGGCTTCGCGCAGAAATCGCGCAAGAGCCCGCTCCGTCAGCGTGAGGCTCGGCGGAAGCAGCTTGATCGCGACGCGCGCCTCGTCGGTGTGGCGCTTGGCTTCGTAGACGACTCCCATCGACCCCTTGCCGACTTCGCGGAGGATGTCGTAGTCGGGGATCGCCTCGTCGAGGCTCTCGGGTGCGAAGGTGTAGAACTCCGCCCGCCGACCGAAGTCTGCCTCGAAAGAGTTCACGATGTCGTCGGGGAGACGGCGTCCTCGACGCGTCGGATCTCCTCGAGCAGCGCTCCAAGGTCCGCGAGGCGGATCATGTTGGCGCCGTCACTCGGTGCCTGGTCAGGGTCCTCGTGCACCTCGGTGAACAGCCCATCGATTCCGCACGCGACCGCAGCGCGGATCAGGTAGGGAACCTTGCTTCGGTCGCCACTCGAACGACCATCGCCACCGCCGGGTCGTTGGACCGAGTGCGTGGCGTCGAAGATCAGCGGGCGGCCGGTCGCGCGCATCGTCGGGAACCCGGCGAAGTCCACGACCAGCGTGCGGTAGCCGAAGCTCGTGCCACGTTCAGTCAACATCACGTTCTCGTTCCCGGTCGACAGCACTTTGTCGGCGACGTGACGCATGTCTTCGGGCGCCAGGAACTGCCCCTTCTTGACGTTGACCGCGCAGCCTGTGTTCCCTGCGGCGAGCAGCAGGTCTGTCTGGCGGCAGAGGAACGCCGGGATTTGCAGACAGTCGACGACTTCGGCCGCGGCGATCGCCTGCTCCGGTGAGTGGACGTCGGTCAGGACCGGCACTTCGTTCTCGCGTCCGGCTTCGCGCAGGATGTCGAGGCCCTCCTCGAGTCCGACCCCCCGAAAGCCTGACACCGAAGTGCGGTTGGCCTTGTCGAAGCTGCTCTTGAACACGAACGGGCGGTCGACCGCGCGGCATGCTTTCGCGAGGGCCTCGGCGTGGCGGAGCGCGTGGTCACGGCTTTCGATCACGCAGGGACCGGCGATGATCGGGAGGCGGGATCCGCCTCCGAAGGTCACGGCGCCGACGCTGGCGCGTTCTGTGGGCTGGGCTGGCACCGCAGGATGATAGTGGGAGTGGTGCTCGGAGTTGCGTGGCGGACCGTCAGGTTCACAATCCGGGTCGATGGGTGGCGAACGGCTTCTGATCACCGGGACCACAGGGTTTCTCGGTCGAGCGATCCTCGAGCGGCTGAGAGCTGCCAGGCCCGCCTGGGCTGCGGACTGCGAAGTCCTGAGCCCAAGTCGGGCGGCGGAGCCTCGTTGTAACCTCGACGATCCCGATCGACTGAGCCACTACGTTCGAGAACTCGCACCGGATCGGATTCTCCACGTCGCGGCGGAATCGCGAATGGGCGCCTGCGAGCAGGATCCCGAGGGGGCGATGCGTCGGAACGCCGAGTCGACGGCGGCCCTCGCAGAAGTCGGTGCGCGGATCCTGTTTGTGTCGACCGATCTGGTGTTCGACGGGCGTTCGGCGCCGTATCGACCGGCGGATCCGGTGAGCCCGCTCAGTGCCTACGGGGCGAGCAAGGCTCAGGGCGAATCGGCCGTCGTGGCGGGCGGCGGCCTGGTGGTCCGCCTGCCGTTGCTCTTCGGGCGAAGCTTCGATGGGCGTCGGGGAGCAACCGACATGCTGCGCGCGGCGTCCGAGGAATGCCGTGCGCTCTCGTTGTTCTCCAACGAGTTTCGCACCCCACTCCACATCGCGGATGCGGCGGATCGGCTGCTCGAAGCGATCGCGTCCGGTCGCACCGGATTCGAGCACTGCGGCGGACCCGAGCGTGTGAGCCGTTCGGAGCTCGCGACGCGCTTCTTGGGACTGCATCCGATCGCCCTCGAGTTCCAGGAGGTCGAGAACCGGGATGCATCCCGGCCGGCTGACGTCTCTCTGACGACTGAGGTTGGATGCGAGCGTTCACTTGACGAGATGCTGCGTGACGCCTGAGTCGTCGGCGAGTCAGCCGTTCACGACTTCCCAGATCTCGGCGCCGAGGTAGTCCCAGGGGATGCGACCCTCATCGGTCTGGGCCGGATCCGGGTCGAACTGCACGTCGACGAAGTAGATGATCGTCGCGGCTTCGCGGCCGAGATTCGTGCAGCCATGGGCCACGCCCGGTGGGATCCGAAGCAACCGCGAACGGCCGTCGCCGAGCATGAAGCGCATCGTTGCGCCTTCGGTCGGCGAACCCTTCCGGCAGTCGTGCAGCACGATCAGCATGCGATCGCCCGGCGGCACGTACCAGACGTCGGTCTGGCGCTTGTGCAGGTGGTAGGCCTTGACCGCACCCGGCTCGACTTCGCTGAAGTTGACCTGGCGGACCTCGAAGCCTTCGAGGTCTTGGTGGACGCCCTGATTCAGGCGGCCCAGCTCGGTGATCGCGCCACCGTCGTCGTTGAAGCGGCGCAGCTCGACGAGCTGGACTCCTTCGATCGGAGTCGCGCCGCCGTAGTCCTGGACGGAGTAGGCGTCGCGGGCGCGGTCGTTCAGTTCCATGAGCGCTGTTCGTAGACAGCGCTGGAGCCGGCGTCTACCGCGAGCGCGGAACTTCGACTCGCGGCGGGGCTCGATCCGGCGGGCAGAGCCCGCCGAAGAGCCGACGTCACTCGGTCTTCGGGAGCACCCAGTTGTCGCCGCCGGCCTGTTCGGCTCCCAGCGTCAGTTCGAGACGCACCTTGTAGACCTTCTTCTTGCTGCGGTCGGTCTGGCGGACGCCGAAGTCGATCTGGACGGTCTCGGTGCCGTCGGACTCCGCGTCGACCTTGACCGTCGCATCGCCGTCCTCGTAGCCCGACTTGACCTCGATCTGGGAACCAGCGGGCCAGTGGTGGACGTAGTCGCCATCGGCGTTGCGCAGGATGAAGCGGCCGACGTCGAACGGAACGCGGAGTTCGCCTTTGGCGAAGCGGACGTAGTTGACCGGGCCTTCTTCCACCTCCGCTTGGCGAATGCCGAAGCGGGCGAGGCGGCCGATGAAAGTGTCTTCGTCGGTGAGCTCACGGCCGGACGCGAAGGCCTCGGCGGCCTTGGTGACGTCGCGCTGGAAGTTCTTTGGCGCACCGGCGGCGCGGTAGCACACCGTGTAGATGCCCGGTTCGAGGGCCGGTTCAGCGATTGGGATCGAGACGACGAGCGTGCCGAGGACGACCGGAGAGTTCTCCTCGATCGTGAACTTCAGCAGGTCGGCGAGCTTCTTCAGCTTCTGGTCGGTCGTGACGAAGTTGACCGGCACGAACGACACCGAGTCGTAGCTCTTGATCTGCTTTCGCTCGCTGTCTTCGAACTGGTAGCGCTCGATACCGATCTGGTCGGCGATGTTCGGGCGCACGCCCTGCGGCCAGAACGAGCGATCGTAGTTCAGGCGGAACGCCGAGATCGCGGCATCGCGGCCTGGGATCGCGGTCTTGGCGACGCGGAAGCCAACGGCCGAGGTGGTTTGCGACGACGCCGCGTAGGCACGCGTCTGCGGTCGGAGCTCGACACCAACGCTGGCGTAGAATCCGCCCTTCAACGCCACGCGGTCGTTGCGGAACTCCGGGAAGAAAGTCGCGAGTCGGTTGCGCAGTTCGCGGTCGCGGGGCTTGAACGAGCCGAGCAGTTGCTTGCGGCGACGGTCGTAGTCGGAGCCGGCCGGTAGCGCTGCGAAACCGAGGTTGCCGGTCCACTCCCAGACGCCGAGCACCATGTCGGTGTGGCCGAAGGGGCCGGTCGCGAAGTCGCGGAAGTGGCCGACTTCGAACAAACGGTCGGTCTGGGCGTTGCGGCTCTTCAAGCCGTGGCCGTTCGGGTCCTCGCCCCAAACGTAGGGGTTGTTGCCATCACCGACCGCCGCCCGCAGCCATTCGGCCTCGTCGGGCAGGCGCATGCCGACCCACCGGGCGTAGGCGCTCGCGTCGGCCCAGGAGACGTAGACGACCGGGTAGTCGTCCATCGAGACCTCGGTGCGGCCGACCCGCGTGGTCGGAATCTTCCAGGGGAGTTCTTGCCAGTGCGCACGCCAGTAGGCGGTTTTCCGTTCCTTCGCGGGCAGGTCTGCTCCCCATTCCTGAATCTTGTCGTAGAGCTCTCGTGCCTCTTCCGGCTTGTCGGCTCCCGGCTCGTCCCACCAGTGGCTCGGCCACCGGCGACCGGTCGCCTCGATGAAGCGCTTGTATTCGGTGTTCGTGACCGGGTGCTCGCCCAGGAAGAACTCTTCGACGAAGACCTGCTCGCCGCCGAGCTCACTCATCGTGCGCCGAAGGTCGCTCGCGATCTTCTCCTCGTTCTCGTCGTGGATGAGTTCGAGTTGTTCGACGAGGACTTTCGCCTCCGTGCCGAGAGTCACCTCGCCGGCGGGAACCGGGAGGAGGTTCGCCGGCAGTGCGGGTTGGCCATCGCGCTGGCCGACTTCGTTCGTCGAGGCTTCAGCACGGGCAGGCTTGTCAGCCCGAGCGCTCGAGCGTTGAGCCTGGCAACTGCTGGTCAGGCTGACGAGCGACATCGTCACGAGCAAGCTCGTGACCGCAGAACAGGAGATCCGGTTCATGGTGGTGCGAGGTCCGACCGGCGAGGGGGGCTCGGTCGAGGGGCAAGGTTAGCGCCCCATTTTGTGGCCTTTGACGGTCGACGCCAAGGGCCGGGACCCGGTCACCCGAAACGGACGGGACGGCGGGCCTCAGGTTGCGATGGCATCGGTCCCGGGCGCCCGGGCGAGAATGCCTCGACTTGGGGGGCGCACGAAGGGCGTTCGACCCGGTCTCTGAGGGCTGATCCGGAGGCCTCGAGGCCGTCGGATGTCGATTCAGAACAGCTCGTTGCGAGCCGAGAAGTAGCGCGAGCCCTGACTCTCGAGTCCGGCGGCGACTTCGAGCGCCAGCTCGGGGTCGAAATGCTTGCCGGCCTGGTCGCGGAAGAATGCGACGATCTTCTCGATCGGCCACGGATCCTTGTAGGAGCGCTGCTCGGCGAGGGCGTCGTAGACCTCCGCGAGGATCAGCATGCGACCGGCGAAGTCGACTTCTTCGCCGCCGATGCCCTCAGGGTAGCCCTTCCCGTCCCAGCGTTCGTGGTGCTGGTAGACCCAGCGGCGGGCGTCCTCGCAGTCAAGTTCGGCCAGGATGTCGCGGCCGACGGCCGGGTGGAGCTGGATGATCTCCCGTTCTTTCGGGGTCAGCGGCCCTTCCTTGCGCAGGATCTCGTCCGGCACTCCGACCTTCCCGACGTCGTGGAGGAGGGCGGCGAGGCGCAGGTCCTCCCGGGTGTCCTCGTCGAGTTGGAAGCGCTCCGCCATTCGATCGACGTAGTTGACGACGCGGGAGGCGTGGCCGCTGGTCGTCGGATCCTTCGCCTCGACCATCCGAGGGGCGACCATCGCGAGTACGCGGTTCTGCGCCTGGACGTTGCGGGCGCGCCGCTCGACTTCGACGATTTCGATCGTCCGCCGGCAGGTCTCGATCAGCTGATCGCCGTCGACTGGCTTGGCGACGATCTCCCGCACGTGCGTTCGAATCGCGTTCTGAGCGGCTCCGAAGCTCGGGCGGCCCGTCATGAGCACGACTGGGACTCGGGGAGTCTGTTGGGCCGCGACGTCCGCGACCTGGAGTCCGTCGGTGTCTGCGGAGAGATAGAGGTCGGTGACGACGAGGTCGAATCGGTTCGCCGCCAACTGACGTCCGGCCCCTTCGAGGTCGGTCGCCTGAGTGACTTCGAATCCGGCGCCGTCCAGCACGGCTGTCAGCGCGTGCCGGGTCGCACCTTCGTCGTCGACCAGCAGAATGGAGTGAGAGTTCCTGCTAGGCCGGACCTCGACTTGGGCAGTGATGAGCGTGGTCACGAGTGTGGCTCCGTCGCGAGCGAGGGTCTGGGGAGGCGAGAAAGCCGCGGGCGAGTGTCGCGGCCGGACCCAGACCGATCGAGGGTATCGGGTGCAAAAAGTCTGGATAGTTGGGTGATTCCGGAGCGGGAAACTCCGCAGCGATGACCTCGAGTCGGCTGGAGGCCGCAGTTTCACTGGGATTGCTGGCTGTGAGGACTCTGTGGAGAGTTGGTCGTTCTCCACCTACGGAGTAGAGGAAAATGTTGTCCTTCAGGGGCCGCCACCTACGGTGCTCGGCCCGATGTCGATCGAAGAGCACCGACTGCGTGTCGAGCAGACCGCCGCGGGCACACGGCTCGACGTGTTCCTAGCGGCTCAGCCCGACGCCCCTTCCCGGACCCGGATCCAGGAGCTGATCCGTGCTGGGGAAGTGACCGTCGACGAAGTGAAGGCCAAGCCCGGGCAGTCGCTCGAATGGGGCCAGGAGGTCTGCTGGCGTCTGGTTCCGGCTCTTGTCGACGACGATCCCGAGCTCCTCCCGCAAGGCGACCGAGCGCAATTGCGGGTGCTCTACGAGGACGCCGACCTCTACGTCGTCGACAAGCAACCGCACGTGACCGCGCACCGGACGCGGTCCGCACGCGATCGGGTTCCGAACGTTTCGGACCTCGCCCGGACGGCGGGAATCCCGCTGGCTCCGGCAGCCGGAGACGATCGCCACGGCATCGTTCACCGTCTCGATAAGGAGACGAGCGGTGTGATGGTCCTCGCGAAGCACGACGAGGCGCTGCACTTTCTCAAGGCGCAGTTCAAGCAACGGACGACGAAGAAGGAGTATCTGGCGCTGGTCTTCGGCGAGCCGCGATTCGACTCCGACTGGGTCGAGAGGCCTGTGGCGGTTCATCCGAAGCAGAACGATCGCATGGTCATCGCGCGCGCCGAGGACCAGGCGAAGGAGGCGCAGACGTTCTACGAGGTCGTCGAGCGCTTCCGCGGCTACGCCTATGTGCGGTGCAAGCCCAAGACCGGGCGCACGCACCAGATCCGGATCCACATGACGAGCATCGGGCACTCGATCCTGGAAGACCGGATCTACATCGCTCGGAACGCGCAGCAGTTCGAGCTGCCGGACGGCGCTCCCGGGCCCGGCCGGCAATGCCTGCACGCGCATCGGCTCGAGGTCGTCCACCCGCGCACCCACGAGCCGATCACCTTCGAGGCGCCTCTGCCTGCGGACATGGTCCGTCTCCTCGAATGGATGCGGGCCAGCCGCTCGAAGTGAGCCGGCAGCGAGCCATTCGCCTCGCTGCCACCTCTCGATACCCTCGAGCCTGTGCATTCACTCTGGGACGACGCCGAGGCTTCGAGCTACCTCGACCGGTTCGCGGACGCCGGTGAAGACCTGGCGCTGCGGGTCTACACCTCGCAGCTGATCGGCCGGGACGAGACGCTCGTGCTGCACGGCGGTGGCAACACCTCGGTGAAGACCCGCGTCCGCGATCGCGTCCGAGCCGGGGTGGAGATCGACGTCCTCTGCGTAAAGGGCAGTGGTTGGAACCTCGTCGACATCGAGCCGCCCGGCCTTCCGGCAGTCCGACTGGAGCCGCTCCGTGAGCTCCGTGGTCTCGCCGCCTTGTCGGACGACGAGATGGTCAACCAGATCCGGACGCAGCTGCTCGACGCTGGTGCTCCCAATCCGTCGATCGAGACGCTGGTCCACGCGTTTGCACCGCACAAGTTCGTCGATCACACGCACGCCGACGCGGTGTTGGCGTTGACCGATCAGCCCGACGGACAGCAGCGCTGCGAGCAGTTGTTCGGTGATCGCGTCGCGATCCTTCCTTGGATCATGCCCGGCTATCCGCTTGCCGAGGCCGTCGCCCAAGCGCTCGACGAGCGCCCGTCGATCGATGGGATCGTCCTGTTGCGCCACGGGGTCATCAGTTTCGGAGGCACGGCGCGCGACAGTTACGAACGGATGATCTCGCTCTGTGCACTCGCGGAGACCGAGGTGCAGAGGGCACGCGTCGCGGTCGCGGTGCCGCCGAGTCCTGACGGTGGGAGTGCCGCAGAGGGTCTGCTGCCTCGGCTTCGAGGTGCGATGGCTCGAACGGCAGAGCGTGGTGTCTACCGACGCTTCGTCTCGGAGGTTCGGCAGAGTGAGGTCGTTCTCGGGTTCGCTGCACGTCCCGATGCCAAGGAACTGTGCCAACGCGGGCCGCTGACCCCGGACCACGTGATCCGGACCAAGGGGCACTATCTGCACCTCAGCGTCTCGGACCTCGCCGACCGCGAGTCTCTCGATGCAGCGTTCGAGGGCTACGAGCAACGCTACCGCGACTACTTCGAGTCCAACCGGAACCGTATGCCCGGTCCACTGACGATGCTCGACCCGCGGCCGCGCGTGCTCGTGGTCGAGGGATTTGGGCTGGTGGCGTTCGGCACGGATCCGAAGTCCGCGGCCGCGATCGCGGACATCGCCGAGCACACGCTCGACAACATCTCGGCTGCCGAGTCGATCGGTCGCTACGACCCACTGCCGGCCGGAGAGTTGTTCGAGATGGAGTATTGGGAGCTCGAGCAGCGCAAGCTGAGGAAGCCGATTCCCTCCTTGCGTGGCCACGTGAGCGTGATCACCGGCGCTGCGGGTGCGATCGGTCGGGGCGTCGCGATCGAACTCGGTGAACGCGGCGCGTGCCTCGTGTTGTCGGACCTCGAGGGCGAGGCCCTCCACGACCTCGGACGAGAATTCGTCGAGCGCTTCGGCTCCGCGCGCGTGCTCGTGCAGCCTGCCGACGTCTGTTCCGCGGCGAGCGTAGATGAATTGTTCGCCGTGGCTGCGCGACGATTCGGTGGGGTGGATTCGGTCGTGCCGAACGCCGGCATCGCGAAGGTCGCCGAGCTTTCCGATCTCAGCGACGAGGACTTCGCAGGTGTGATGGACGTGAACCTCCAGGGGGTGCAGCGCTGTCTTCGTGCTGCGGCCCGGCTGCTGAAGCTCCAGGACGCCGGCGGAGACATCGTCGTTCAGGCGAGCAAGAACGTCTTCGCACCAGGAGCAGGGTTCGGGGCCTACTCCGCGAGCAAAGCCGGCGCTCTGCAGTTGGCTCGGATCGCTGCAATGGAGCTGGCTCCCTTCGGTGTGCGCGTGAACGCGATCAACGCGGACGCTGTGTTCGGGGATCAGGACCGCAGTTCCGGCCTCTGGGACGAAGTCGGTCCGGACCGGATGCGATCCCGTGGGCTCGACCCCTCGCAGATGCGCGAGTTCTACCGCGACCGATCCCTGCTGCGAGTCGAAGTGACTCCGCGCCACGTCGGTCGGGCGGTCGCGTTCTTCGTCGAGGGGGCGACGCCGACTACCGGTGCCGTGCTCCCGGTCGACGCTGGTGTCGCAGGGGCTTTCCCGCGTTGAGTTCCGACTCTGCGCGCGCCGCGGTTGCGATCGCGATCGAAGGACTGCGGAAGGTCTATCGCGTACGCCGCGGCGACGATGTGGTCGCCGTCGATGGTTTCGACCTGAGGGTCGAGCGCGGTGAGGTGCGTGGCCTGCTCGGGCCGAACGGCGCGGGGAAGACCACGACGGTGGAGATCTGTGAAGGGCTGCTCGAGCCCACCGACGGATCGGTTCGCATCCTCGGTCGCCACTGGTCCGAGGATGCATTCGGCATTCGTGAACGCATCGGCGTCACTCTTCAGGAGACGCAGCTGTTCGAACGTCAGACGGTCGGTGAGCTGATCCGGCTGTTCTGTGCCTTCTACCGCGATTCGATCTCGGTCGAGGAGGCGCTGGCGGCGACGGCGCTCGAGGATCTCCACGATCGCCGGTTCGGGAAGCTCAGTGGAGGGCAGAAGCAGCGACTGGCGGTTGCGATCGCTCTGGTCGGAAGGCCCGAGCTGTTGTTCCTCGACGAGCCGACGACCGGGCTCGATCCGCAATCTCGTCGTTCGCTCTGGGAGGTCGTTCGGCGCTTCCGGGACGACGGTGGGACCGTACTTCTGACGACGCACTACATGGAGGAGGCGGAGACTCTCTGCGACCGGATCACGATCATCGATCACGGGAAGTCCATCGCTGAGGGCTCGCCCGAGGAACTGGTTCATGACCTGGGAGCGGCGCACATCGTCGAGGTGGAGGCTGAGGATCTCAGGGATCGGGTCGACTCCGATTCGGTTCTCCGATTGCCGTCCGTGGCCGAGCTGGAGTGGGATCGAGACCGGATGACGGTCGCTGTTGCGTCGCTCCACGATTCGGTTCCGGCACTGCTTCGGCACTTCGATGGAATCGGCGTCCAGCCGTCAGCCCTGTCGACACGTCGTCGCTCGCTCGAAGATGTGTTCGTCCACCTGACCGGTCGCCACCTCCGTGACGGGGAGGGGGAGTCGTGAGTTCTGCGTCAGCCACCGGGATGCGATTCCGTTGGGCCTCGGTTCGCGAGGTCGCGGCTCTGGCCTGGCGTGACTACCTGCGGACACCGGAGGCGGTGTTCTGGACCTACGGGTTCCCTTTCGTCATGACTCTCGTGCTCGGCTTCGCATTCGGCGAGTCGGCGCCAGAGCCATCCCGTGTGGGGGTCGTTGGCGCGGAGTTCGCGGAGTCGTTCCGTGCTGTGGCCGGGGAGAGCGACGCGCAGATCCGATTTGTCGCGTTCGAGGATCAGGAGTCCGTCCACCGAGCCATGATCTCGGGACGGATCGACGCCTACCTACTCGGATCTGATGCGAACGAAGATGTCGTGCTGGATGCAGCCCGACCGGGCGCGGTGCTCGCTGAGCTTCGTCTGCGCAACGTGCTCCATGCGTTCGGCGGCGGGCAGCCGCCACCAGGACTCGAAGTGCGCGCGATCACCGAGCCCGGTGGGCGTTACGTCGACTTCGTCCTGCCTGGATTGATCGCCTTGAACCTCCTCGGCGCGGGGGGCTACGGCATCGGCTACAACATCACGCAGCTTCGGGCCAAGAAGCTGTTCCGCCGTTTGTGGGTCACGCCGGTCGGGCGCGCGGAGTTTCTGCTCGGTTTCCTCGGAGCACGCGGCCTACTCGCACTCGTGCCGCCGTTCGTGATCCTGCTGTTCGGCTCGTTGACTTTCGGGGTTCCGGTTCGCGACGGGCTGCCGATGTTTGCGCTACTCGTCGTGGTGGGGGCGTTCGCCTTCAGCGGTCTCGGCCTGTTGATCTCGAGTCGAGCTCGGACTCTCGAAGCGGTCTCGGGGCTGATGAACCTCGTGATGCTGCCGATGTGGTTGCTCGGTGGCGCGTTCTACAGCACGTCTTCGTTCCCGGAAGTCGTGCAGCCGCTACTTCGTGCTGTGCCGCTTTCCTGGCTCTGCGATGGCTTGCGCTCCGCGTTGCTCGACATGGATGTTTCGGTCTCCGCGTTCGGTGCTCTGGGTCTGCTGGTCGGGTTTGGGGTGCTGACTTTCGGTCTGGCGTTACGGCTGTTCCGCTGGACCTGAGATGGGTTTCGAGGCCGCGGAAGTCCCCAACTTCCGATGGTGCCGGAGGCTGACTTCCTGCGCGGTCAAAAGGCGATCAAGTTGGGGCTCTCCCGAGGGTTGCGAGTAGTCGACCGGATACCGGTCTGCGACGATCTGGCCGCCTAAGCACGTTCTCGTTTCCTCCTCGAGACCCTCCCCCAATGACCACGACCCTCCTCCGCACCGCTCTGATCGGTGCTGCTCTCTCCGTTGCTGCGACTGCGCAAGCGCGTCTCAACGAAGTTTCCTATGACGCAGATGGTGCCGACGAAGGCATGGTCTTCGTCGAGATCATCGGCCTCGGCGCGTCGACCGACGTGTCCGGATGGCAGATCGTCGGCTACGAACTCGGAACCGCTACCACCTCTGGCATGGTCCAGGGTGCGATGGTCGATGAGTTCACGTTCCCGATGGGAACGATCCTCCTCGGAGGTGAGTTGCTCGTCGTCGCTGACGGTGACGTCGACGGTGGTGTGACGATGGTCCCGAACGCCGACTTCGTTGACGGTGACATGGACCTCGAAAATGGCGCCGACGCCGTCGTGCTGATCGATGCGATGGGCAACGTCGTGGATGCGCTCGGCTACGGCGCTCCGGACGCCGCTGCTCCGGCTCTCGCTGTGGATGGCCCGGCCGCTGGTCAGGTTTACTTCGAAGGCTCGACGGTCACCGACTTCTTCGGCCCGCTGTCGGTACAGCGCTGTCCCGATGGTGTCGACACCGACGACAACTCGGTCGATTTCCACCCCGGCACGCCGACGCCAGGTGAGCTGAACGGACTCTTCTGCTCGGCGCTCGAGGTGAACAACGTCACCGGTGGTGGCCCGTTCAACGTCGCATCGCTCGCCTTGGGGACCCAGCTCGGCTTCAACACCTACACCAGCTTTGCTGGCCCGAACATGGTGCGTGGTGGTCTGCCGCAGCTCCTGCTGCTGTCGCTGACCGATCCGAACGTTGTCGCCCCCGGTCCGCTGTTCCCGATCCCGCTCGACGCGGCGACCCCGGCGCTGATCGATGCTGCGAACACCGGCATCTTCCCGAACTTCTTCATCGTCTCGCTGCCGGAGAACAACACCACCGGTGACCAGATCATGTTCGACGCTGGTCAGCTCATCCCGCCGATCACGGGTCTCCCGATCACCTTCTACGCGGGCACGGTTGTGTTCGGTGGTCCGACCGGGTTCATCCCGAGCACGAACTTCGTCGAGTTCATCCTCGACGTCTGATCCGAGGGTCTCCGACCCGATGGGGCGCCCGGCCTCCGGGCCGGTGTTCCCCCTGACGAGCGGTGGGGCCCTTGCGGTCGGCCGCTCGCGCTCTTTCGCGATCGATCAAACTTCGAACTGGCTCGCGGAAACCATCGACGGCGCTCCGAACCGGCTCTCTCGGCTCCGTCCAACGGCTTCGATCGCGGTCCGATTGAAGGGTTTGTAAACAGGCCATCAAGATCGTGCAGAACGCAATCCAGGGGCTTCTGGAGTGTTCCGCCACCGCTACCTTCTCGGACCTATCTCGAACACGAGATTCCCATTCCTTCCATGAACACCCTCCTCCGCTCCGCCCTTCTGGGCGCATCTCTTTGCGGCTTCGCGAGCGCGCAAGTCGTCATCAACGAAGTTTCCTACGACGCGCCAGGTGGTGACGCCCTGAGCGTCTTCGTCGAAATCTACGGCCCGGCCGGCACTGACGTCGGTGGCTGGATCCTCCAGGCCTACGAGGCCGGCACGAACACCGGTGCCGGTAGCGCTGCCGCCGGTGAGATCAACAACGAGAACTTCGTGTTCCCGATGGGCACGCTGATCCCGAACGATGGCAACGGCTTCGGTTGCCTCGTCGTCGCGGACGGCGACTTCGACGGTGGTGCGACGCTCGTCGCGAACGCCGACTTCGTCGACGCCGACATGGACCTCCAGAACGGTGGTGACTCGATCGTCCTGCTCGATGCCTCGAGCATCGTGGTCGACGCCGTTGGCTACGGCAACGCCGACGCCGCAGGCATCGGTGCCCTCGCCCTGAACGGTCCGGCCCAAGGCCAGACCTACTTCGAAGGCATGTCGACCCGCGACTACTTCGCGCCGCTGTCGATCCAGCGCTGCCCCTCGGGCACGGACACGGACGACAACCTGACGGACTTCACCGCTTCGGCGCCGTCGCCGGGTGTCGCTCAGGGCCAGTTCGACTGTGCCGCGCTGCAGCAGAACAACCTGCTCGGCGGTCCGTTCAACATGGCGTCGATCTCGATGGGCGACATGATCGGCCTCGAGACCTTCACCTCGTTCGGCTTCGCTCAGCCGCAGATCATGCTCGTCTCGCTGACCGACCCTGAGGTCACGCCTCCGGGCATCCCGGGTCTGCCGGTCTTCGATGCGACGACGGGTCTGTTCCTGAACGCGGTCAACGCGCAGGCCTACACGATGTTCTTCATCCCGTCGCTCCCGACGAACAACATCGAAGGCAACCAGATCCTGTTCGACACGACGGGTCTGCCGCCGGTCATCGCGGGTCTGCCGATCACCTTCTACTTCGGCTTCACGATCCTGGCGCCGGGCGGATTCATCGGCTCGACCAACTTCGCCGAAGTCACGGTCAACCCGTGATCGAGGGGCGCGCCATCGATCGAGTATGGCGCACACCCTGATCGGCCGGCCCGAGGCTGGCCGATCGAACCGTCCCGAGCGCATCGCTCGGGGCGCTCCCGACCCGGGATCCTTGCGACCGACCGCTCCGAACAGTGGAGCCGCCGCTCGATAGAGCCGGCCGTCGGTGGCGAGTTGTGTCCGTGACGGGGAATCTTCCGTCTGCGGCGCAGGCTTCCGGAAGCACGAGGGCTACAGTGGCCCCGATGATCCGAGCGCTGCACCACATCGGAATCGCTGTGCACTCCCTGGACGAGGCTCTCCCACGCTGGGTGGACGGTCTCGGCCTCGAATTGATCGGGATCGACGAGGTCCCCGCCGAACAGGTCCGTGTGGCCGTCCTCCGCGCCGGACCGACGCGGATCGAGCTGCTGGAGCCGACGGAGGCGGATTCGCCGGTCGGTAAGTTCCTCGCCAAGAAGGGGCCCGGGATCCACCACCTCGCGCTTCAGACCGAGGACGTCGACGCCGAGGTCGGTCATCTGCGGGATCGCGGAGCCCAGGTCATCGGCAAGGGCGTTGGGCCCGGAGCCCACGGCACCCGGGTCGCCTTTCTGCACCCGAAGTCGAACGACGGCGTCCTGACCGAAATCGTCGAGGACCCGCATCATCCCGCGGACCAGCCAGCCACTGGCTCCAACGGTGGAACCGCAGCCGGAGGTGGCCGATGAACAACGCAATCGAACGACTCCAGCAGATGCGTGAGGCCTCCCTCCAGGGTGGTGGTGAGGCCCGGATCAAGCGCCAGCACGAGCAGGGCAAGCTGACGGCTCGCGAGCGCATCGAGATGCTCGTCGATCCCGGCTCGTTCACCGAAATCGACCGCTTCGTCACGCATCGATGCCAAGACTTCGGCATGGATGCGGAGAAGAATCTGATTCCGGGTGACGGCGTCGTCGTCGGCTCGGCTCGGGTCGGTGGGCGTCCGGTCTACCTGTTCAGTCAGGACTTCACCGTGTTCGGTGGCTCTCTGTCGGAAACGCATGCGGCCAAGATCTGCAAGATCATGGACCTCGCCGTGAAGATGGGGTGCCCGGTCCTCGGGTTGAACGACTCTGGCGGCGCGCGAATCCAGGAGGGGGTGATGTCGCTCGGCGGCTACGCCGACATCTTCCTCCGCAACACGCTCGCGTCGGGAGTCGTGCCCCAGATCTCTGCGATCCTCGGCCCCTGCGCCGGCGGTGCGGTCTACTCGCCTTCGATCACGGACTTCGTCTGGATGGTCGAGGGGACGAGCTTCATGCACATCACCGGCCCTGACGTCGTGAAGACCGTCACGCACGAGGACACGACGAGCGAGGAGCTCGGTGGTTCGCGGGTGCACAGTTCGGTCTCCGGGGTCGCCCACGGCACGGCGCCCGACGACGCGGCCTGCATGGCGCAGCTGCGTGAGTTGCTCAGCTACCTGCCGCTGAATAACGCCGAGGACCCGCCGTTCGTCGAGACCAGCGACGACCCTGCACGGGAAGAAGCGGACCTCGACACCATCGTGCCGCTCGAGAGTGACCGTCCCTACGACATGCGTCACGTCGTCGAGCGGATCGTCGACGAGGGCAAGTTCTTCGAGATCCACAAGAACTTCGCGAAGAACCTCGTGGTCGGGTTCGCCCGATTGGGAGGTCGAGTCGTGGGTGTTGTCGGCAACCAACCGAACCACCTCGCGGGTGTGTTGGACATCCAGGCTTCGATCAAGGGTGCTCGATTCATCCGTTTCTGCGACTGCTTCAACATTCCGCTCCTGACCTTCGAAGACGTGCCTGGCTTCCTGCCGGGTCGCGACCAAGAGCACGGCGGGATCATCACGCACGGCGCGAAGCTGCTCTACGCCTACTGCGAGGCGACGGTCCCGAAGCTGACCGTCATCACGCGCAAGGCTTACGGCGGTGCCTACAACGTCATGTCGAGCAAGCACATCCGAGGTGATGTGAACCTCGCTTGGCCTCAGGCGGAGATCGCCGTCATGGGAGCCCAAGGCGCGGCGCGCATCGTCTTCCGCAAGGAGATCGCCGCAGCCGATGACCCGGCGGCCGAGGAGGCTCGCCTCGTCGCTGACTACCGCGAGCGCTTCAGCAACCCCTATCTCGCGGCTGCCCGTGGCTACGTCGACGACGTGATTCAGCCACGCGAGACGCGTCCGCAGTTGATCCGCGCGCTCGAACTGTGTTCGCGCAAGCGCGACGACAACCCACCGAAGAAGCACGGCAACATCCCTCTCTGAACCATCTGTGAGCAGTCAGAACCAAAACGAGGGCCCGCCGTTCAAGCGCGTCCTGATCGCGAACCGTGGCGAGATCGCGCTACGGGTCATGCGGACGGCTCGGGAGATGGGGATCAAGACGGTCGCTGTCTACTCGGACGTCGACCGTCACCAGCTCCACGTCCGCCGAGCCGATCACGCAGTCTGCATCGGCGGTGCTGCGCCGTCCGAGAGCTACCTGCGCGGTGATCGCATCCTCGAGGTCGCCAAGCAGACCGGCGCGGATGCGATCCATCCGGGCTATGGATTCCTCTCGGAGAACGCCAATTTCGCGGCCGACTGTGCTGCGGCCAATGTGGCCTTCATCGGTCCGTCCTCCGAGGCGATTCGTCTCATGGGCGACAAGGTCGAAGCGAGGCGGGTCGCAGAGAAGGCCGGAGTGCCACTGGTGCCGGGACTGAAGGACGAAGTGCCTGAGGAGGAGCTGCCGAGCGCGGCGCTCGGCATCGGCTACCCGGTGATGCTGAAGGCCGCCGCCGGTGGTGGTGGTAAGGGCATCCGGATCGTGCGCGACGAGAGCGAGCTTCTCCCGGCCTTCCGAATGGCGAAGGCGGAAGCCGAGTCGGCTTTCGGCGACGGTCGCGTCTATCTCGAGAAGTTCGTCACCAAGCCACGGCACGTCGAGATTCAGATCATCGCAGACCAACACGGCAATGTGACGGCCTGGGGGGAACGCGAATGCTCGGTCCAGCGTCGCCACCAGAAGCTGGTCGAGGAGTCGCCCTGCTCGGTCCTCGAGCCGGAGCTTCGCGCCGAGATGGAGGAGGCTTCGAGGCGCCTCGCTCGAGCTGTCGGCTACGTCGGTGCTGGCACGGTCGAATACCTCTACTCCGAGGGCCGCTTCTACTTCCTCGAGATGAACACTCGGCTGCAGGTCGAGCACCCGATCACCGAGGAACGATTCCGCGTCGACCTGGTGAGGGAGATGTTCCGGGTCTGCGCTGGGTTCGAGGCTGCTGAGTGCACCGAGCCTCAGGGGCACTCGATCGAGATCCGCGTGAACGCGGAGGACCCGGACACCTGGTTCCCGTCGCTCGGCACGATCGCGCGACAGAACGTGCCAGGTGGCCCGGGAGTTCGCCTCGACTCGAGTCTCTATCGTGGCTTCGAAGTAACTCCCTACTACGACAGCATGCTCGCCAAGCTGATCGTGCACGCCCAGGATCGCCACTCGGCGATCGAGCGTGCGATCCGCGCGTTGCAGGAGCTCCGCATATGCGGTGTGACGACGTCCACCGGAATCGCGATGCGGGCGCTGCAGTCCGAGCCGTTCCGGAGTGGTGACTACGACACTTCGATTCTCGAGACGATCGACAAGCGTCCGCCGGAAGACGTCGTCGGTCATGCCGCCTTGGCCGCGGCCCTCACCAAGTACCTGCGCACCGAAGAAGTGCCGGTCGAGAAGGGGGCGGGAGCTGGCTCCGGCCTGCCGGCCTGGACTCTCGTCGATCGAGCTGCACGTCTCGGCAGGAGGATTCGTTGAAGTACTTTGCTCACACCACACTCGGAGAACGCTGCTTCGAGTTTCGCCGTGATGGTCGTCGGATCTTGGCGGTTGAGACCCTCGAGGACGGTTCGAGTCGGACCTTCGAGGTCGACTTGTCGCCCGGGAGTGACGGCGCGGTTTCTCTGCTCGTCGACGGTCGGAACATCGATTGCCTGATCGAGCGCGCGGGCAGCAGTACGGTCGTCCAGCTGCTCGGTGAGCGCGTGGTCCTCGAAGTCGAGGACGAGCGCGAACGCGCCGCGGCCGCGGTCGCCGGACACAAGGGCGGTCTCGGTCAGCTGATCGAAGCCGCGATGCCGGGCGTCGTCGTCGATATCCAGTGCGCCGAGGGGGACACGGTTGTCGCCGGGTCGACGATCGTCATCCTCGAGGCGATGAAGATGCAGAACCCGATGCACGTCGAGGCGGACGGGGTCGTGTCCAAGGTGCACGTCGAAGTCGGTCAGGCCGTGTCGGCCGGCGAATTGCTGATCGAGATTGACCCGCCCGAGGAATCCTCGTGATCCGGAGAGCCCGTGGAATCGCAGCTGCTCTGATCGCCGTCTCGGCCAGCGGCTGCGGGTTCTTCTCGGGCGAACCCGAGCTCGATGCGAACGCGCCGCTGGTCGCGGTGGTCGAGCATCGAGGAGTTGGGGGGGATGTCTCGTCGCAATTGCTCTCGGTTCTCGAGGACGTTCGCGTCGAACTCCTCCTCAACGACCGAGGCTATCGTGCGGTCCCGGCTGCTGTGACGGCGACCATCCTGCGCTCGAGCGGAACCTCGCTCGAAGTTGAAGCGGGAGACGGGGTCGCGAACTCCGATGCGCTCGCGGTACTCACCGACCGCGGTGTCGACTACCTGCTGTTGCGTGAGGTATCGAAGGCCGGCCTCGGTGAAGACTTCCGTATGGGTTGGAGTCTCGTCGACGTTCGTGCCGGTGAGTCGATCTGGTCGGCCGACGTGATCGGCGGTCCCGGTCGGGTGATCGGTAGCGCGCTCGTCGGGCCGACGGGGCTCGCTGACGAGCCTCAGCTCAGTGACGACGTGAGGGTCGGGCGGGGGAACGAGTCGCGGCTCCGAGAGATCCGCACCGTCACCGTCGAGCAGCAAGCCCGCGACGCGAACGAGCGGATCGCCGAGCGGCTTCCAAGCCGCTGAAGCCGCGATCCATGGTCGATCAGCGGGGGAAGGTGAGGCGGCGAGCGTTCCTCATCGCGGCCGTTCTCGTCGGTGTGGTTGCGCCGCTGTTGCCGCCCGGTGTCGTGACCTCGGTCTACAGTCGTGGTCTCTACCCGATCCTCCAGCGGGTGTTGGTGCCGATCACCGGGAGTAGTGGGGTGCTGTTCTCGGCGACGCTGATCGTCGCCCTTGCAGCTCTCTTGGTGCTCCTCGTCTTCCGATGGGGAAGGCGTCGGGGGGCCGGTCCTTCGACTCGCGGGGTTGGATCGAAGCTGTTCGGAGTCTTGCGCCTCCTGTGGTGCGTGTGGCTCTGGTTCCTGCTGACCTGGGGGCTGGGCTACCGGCAGACCCCGATCGAGGAGCGCTGGGGGTTGGTCGAGACCGAAGCGCCGGAAGCCGGGGATCTCCTGGGCTTCGCGCACTCGCTCACCGAGATCCTCTCGGTCGAGCCTGCTCATCGTGACCAGGGAGTCGCGATGGCTGCGGTGAAACGATCCTTGCAGCGTTGGATCCGCGAGCACGATGGTTGGACTCCTGCGATGCCGTCGCGGGTGAAGACCTTGCCGACCGGTGTTCTGTCGACCTCCGGGTTCACGGGGATCGTGTCGCCGTTCCTGCTGGAGGCGCACCTCGACGGAGTCCTCTCGCCGACCCACCGGGTTGCGGTCGGTGCTCACGAGCTCGCACACCTCTGCGGGATCAACGGCGAAGCCGATGCGGACGTCGTCGCTATCCTCGCAGGGCTTACCGCGGACGATCCGTACGCCCGCTACTGCGTTGCACTGCGAACCTTCGGCATTCTCGGCCGGGATCTCGGCCCGGTCAGCTGGAAGCTGATGTTCGATCGACTGCCCGAGTTTGCTCGGGCGGACTACCTCGGTCGTGTGCGTCGGCTCGAGCGTCAACGGTCCGAAGCAGCGACGGCGGTCGTGCGAACCGTCTACGACGGCTACCTCAAGTCGCAGGGCGTCGGCGAGGGTGTCGCGGACTACGGCCGCGCCGTCGAGCTCGTGTTGAGAGCTCGCAAGCGCGGCCTTCTCCCCGAGTAGGGCAGCGGCGGGCGGGCAGTCAGCTGCGGGCCGAGCCGGCCATCCAGTTCGCTTGCCGTTCCCCTTCGCCGCCCTGGAACGAGCGATCCAGGCGGAGTTCGAGGAACTGTCGGTAGAGCACATCGACGATCGACTCGAGTTCGAGGAAGGCCTGGGCTCGTTCCTCGGAGCGTTCGGCGAGTTCGAGATCCGGGTCGTCGTCGGGGAGTTTCACCGACGAGAACGACAGCGTCGGGCCGTCGACCGTTGCGCTGTAGACGCGGTCTTCGACGGCGAGGATCAGGCGGGCCTTCCGAAGACGGCGGCCGCTCTTCAGCGCGGCGCGAGCGACGGCGCTCTTGGTCGGCGAGCCACGCTTGACCGCCGATTGCGTTTCGTCTTCGTCCAGTGGCGCGAACTCGATCAGGTCGTCGATCGTGAAGCCGACGGTCTTGCCGTCCCCGAGCGGGAGTTCGCCGCCCGAGGTCTCTGCGCGGAACCACAGCCAGGTCAGGAACTCTTCCCCGAGGAAGCCGTGTGATGCTTCGTCCGTCATGCCGACACCTCCGACTCCGGTTCTTCGGAGCCCTTGTGTTCGAGGTCTTGGTCTTCGGCCACGTCGTGCGGCTCAGCGATTGGTTCCGGAGTCGGCTCTTCGAACGAGTCCCGCACCGGATCAGGTAGGTCGCGACCCGACTCCGAATCTGGTGCCCATCGAACCGGCGAGACTTCGCCGAGTCGCTTGAGTAGGTCGCCGTCCAGTCCCGAACGGGCTGCACGCTCGTAGCCGTCGGCCTGCGTCAGCTCGACGCCGAAGCTGTCGAACATCAGCTTGCGGAACGCATCCCGCACGGCGACCGCGGTTCCGAACAGAACGACCTTCTTCTGCCGTGGTTGGTAGAGCGCGTCGATCAGTGCGACCGAGGGGAGGATACGCGGCAGCAGTTGCTGCATCAGATCCTCCTTGAGGTCCTTGCGCTCCTTCGCCGACAGCTTGCGGCCGGCACTCTGCTCCGCCGTCGCGCGGTGAATGTTCACCCAGACCGTCGGGAGCTTCTTCCGATCGGTGCGAAAGCGCATCCAGATCGTGTCCCCGAGTTCGAGTGCATCCGCGTCGAAGGTCTCACCGGTCGGGTCCTTGGGGGTTACCCAGCCGGTCGAGACTTCTTCCGAGGACGCCATCGAGATGTCCCGGAAACGGTGTTCCGAGAGTGCCTGAAGGAACTCCTCGGAATGAGGTGTCGGCATCTGACCCGACACGAAGAACGAGACGAAGCTGCCTGACCGGCGAAACATGCCCCTCGAGAGACTCGGTGACCAGGCCTGTTTCAACCGCCAGGGCCTGGGAAGAAGAGCCGTCGCACAGCGCGACGGGCGAGTCCCCCAGTGTGGCCGATTCGCGTGACGAGTTCACGCGTTCGGCCAATTGTCTCAGAAGCCGTACTTCTGGCGCCATGCGGCGTCGCGGAAGAGCGCTTTCACTCGACCGGAACGCACTTCCGTCGCGGCGGCGCGCGCGGCGCTGGCATCCGCCTGGAACAGTCGCAGGATGTGGCTTGCGCGCACCTGACCGTTCTCGTTCGTGTCGGTCACCTTGATGATGTGGAGACCGAAGGGTGATTCGACGAGGCCGCTGGTCTGACCCTTCTCGAGCGAGAACGCCGCGACTTCGAAGTTCAGGTCCATCTGACCGCGACCGAAGAAGTTCAGGTCGCCACCGACGGTGCGAGTTGGGCCCTCGCTGTAGTTGCGGGCCATCTCTGCGAAGTCCGCTCCTTCGTTCAGCTTCGCCAGAACTTCGTTGGCGGTGCTCGTGACCTTGGTGATCCCCTCCCCGGCGCGGGCGCGTGCGACCTTGCGGGTCAGCAGAGCGACCATCGCGTCCTTCTGGAGTCGCTCGGCGGGAGCGTCCGGGTTCTGCGCGGTGAGGTAGCTGAGCAGCGCGTTGAACTCGCCTTCGGTCGCCGGAACGCTCTCGACGACGCAGATCACGTCTTCGGCGTGGCGACCCTTGAGCTCCTCAGACATCAGGCCGACCGTCGACTGGGTCTGTGGCGCGGCCGGCTGCTCGCCGTAGCCCGGGCCGCTGTTCGCAGGCACGCCACGCTTGACCTCGACCGAGCGCAGTTCCTGCTGGCGGTTGCGAAGACGACTCTGCAGTCGGCTCACCAGGCCGCCTTCTTCACGGAGCTTCTCGACCTGGACGATCTCATTGCGGAGTCGGTTCAGACGGCGCTGCAGGCGAGCGGCGGGGTCTTGGCCCGGACCCTGAGGGATCTGAGCGGTGACGTCGCCGGCCAGGGTGAGGCCGCAAAGGAGTGTCGAAAGGGCGATTGCGCAGGACGCTTTCATGAGGGTCGATCCGGGAGGCTTCTGGTTCGGGATCAGGGGCCGATAGGTGAAGGCTCGGAAGCCATTCGTGCAAGGACGCTTCGGGACGCCGCCCGACTCCCGGAACTCCCCGCGCAGCGAGATTCCCTGCGTCTCTCCGGGGGATCGGATCGACCGACCGCGGCCCGCCGTCCCGCTCTGGGCGCCATCCCACCGCGATCACACGTAGGGGCGAAAAAGGCGCGTGCCGCGGCGATTGGGAGAGCGCACACTCGCGCTCTCATGGCCCAGAAGACCAGTGGAACGATCGTGATCGTCGGAGCCTCCTCCGGAATCGGGGAGGCCCTGGCGATGCGCCTCGCGCACGAGGCCCGGCCGGTGGCCGTTCTGGCCCGGCGAGAGGATCGGCTCGCGGACCTCTGTGACCGGATTCGAGACAAGGTCGGGACCGGGCGCGCACAGGCCTTCGCTCACGACGTGCTCGACACGGAATCGGTTGCGGCCTGTTGGGATCGGATCGAGAGCGAACTCGAGCCGATCGACGAGGTCTTTTACTGCTCGGGGGTCATGCCGGAGGTCGGGATGGACGAGTTCCCGACCGACAAGGATGAGCAGATGTTGCGGGTCAATGCGCTCGGGTGCATGGCTTGGGGCAACGAGGCGGCTCGCCGCTTCCTGAAGCTCGGCCGGGGACACTTCACCGGCGTCTCGAGTGTCGCGGGCATTCGTGGGCGACTCGATCGCCCGGGATACAACGCGTCCAAGGCCGCACAGGACACTTATCTCGAGGCGCTGCGCAACCGACTGTGGCGCCACGGAATCCGCGTGACCACCGTGCGTCCAGGGCCGGTCAAGACCGAGATGACGGCGGACCTCGGCAAGCTTCCGCTGCTGATCGATGCCGACCGCTGCGCCAAAGGCATCGTCAAGGCGCGCAGTCGTAGTGCTGCGATCGCCTACACCCCGTTCCTCTGGCGGCCGATCATGAATGTGATCCAAGCGATTCCGTCGTTCATCTTCCGCAAGTTGAACGTCTGACTGCACCGAGACGCTCCCAGCCCGGATCGAACTGCCGATGACCACCGACCCCAAAGTCACTTTCAGCCGTGAGCACGTCGGTGGGTGGGGGATGGCCGTCGGTGGGCAAGCCGAGGTGTTCCGCCCGGCCAGTTCCGAGCAGATCGCGGCCGCGTTCGAGTCGAGCGACGATCCGATCGCGCTCCGCGGCAACGGCCGCAGCTACGGCGATGCGTCGATGGCGACCGGTGGCAAGGTCCTCGACCTCACCGCGATGAATCGGATCCTCGCGTTCGATGCCGAGACCGGAATCGCGCGTGTCGAGCCCGGGGTGCGGATCCGCGACCTCTGGCGCCACTCGATCGCGTTCGGCTACTGGCCGCCGGTCGTGCCGGGCACGATGCAGGTCACCGTCGGTGGGGCCGTGTCGATGAACGTCCACGGCAAGAACTGCTCCCAGGTCGGCCCGTTCGGTGACTGTGTCCGTTCGCTGCGCTTGCTGACACCCTCGGGAGAGCTTCTCGACTGCAGTCGCGAGCAGAACGCTGACGTGTTCCATGCGGTGATCGGGGGGTTCGGGATGCTCGGCTGTCTGGTCGAGATCGAGCTGAAGCTGAAGCGGGTGCACTCGGGGCGCATGCGCGTCTGGGGCTACCCGATCCGCAACCTCGAAGACGGGTTCGCCGTGCTCGAGGCCGATCGTGGTCGTGCGGATTACCTCGTCGGTTGGTGTGACCTCTACGCGAAAGGCAGTGGACTCGGACGCGGGGTGATGCACCGCGCGGACCAGCTCGATGCCGGTGAGGATCCGGATGGCGAGGCGATGCTGCGTCCGGAAGCTCAAGACGTGCCGAGCACGTTGTTCGGCCTGGTGCCGAAGGGGTGGATCTGGCCGGGCATGTGGTGCGCGTTCCAGCTCGGCATGGTGCGCACGATCAACGCAGTGAAGGTGCGAGCCGGCTACAAGGAGGGGCGCGACTCGCCCTACCTGCAGACACACGGCGCGTTCCACTTCTTGCTCGACTACGTTCCTCGCTGGCAGTGGATGACCAAGCCCGGCGGGCTGATTCAGTTCCAGCCGTTCGTGCCGCTGGCGCAGAGTCATGTCCTGCGGGAGGTCGTCGAGCAGGCGCAGGCCGCCGGATTCTCGCCCTACCTCGGGGTGCTCAAGCGCCATCGTGAGGACGACTATCTGATGTCCCACGGGCTCGAGGGCTACTCGCTCGCGATCGAGTTCGGGGTGCCACGATCCGAGGCTCGCCGGAAGAAGCTCTGGGAGCTGACCTTCCGGCTCGCCGACCACGTGCTCGACCACGGGGGGAAGTTCTATTGGGCCAAGGACGCGACTCTGCGGCCGCAGGACTTCGAGCGGGTCCACGGCGCGGAGGCGATCGCGACCTTCAAGGGCCTGAAGGAGCGTCTGGATCCACGAGACCGGCTCCAGACGGACCTTTCCCGCCGTCTGTTCCGGCACTGATCTTGGCACTGAAGTTCCGGTCTGATCGAGCCGATGAAGCCACAGGTGCCCTCCAGGCCCCGATCGAGCTCGAAGGCCCACGAGGTTTGCTCACAGGGGCTTCGGCGCTACACTCCCCCTTTGGGAGGCATGGAAGGTTTTCGCCGAGCCACTGTTCGGGCTCCGCTCACGACCGCTAGCGCTCGTGGCCTTCTCGACAATCTGACCTCGCGTTTCCCGTTGGCTCGTCCCCCCGAGCGGCGGCTGTATCCCAAGTCGTCTCCCTGGCGTATCCGGGAGCGACCTACAGGGCGGAAGACTCCGTCGAGCGACAACGTGTGAAACGTGCCGAGGACCCACTCCCCATTCGCGCGGCGACGAACCCGCGCTGACGAGAGACATAGATAGTGAGTTTTGAATCCCTCGGGCTGAGCCAGCCCGTCCTGCGCGGCATCCGAAAAGCCGGATACGACGCGCCTACCGACATCCAGGTGCAGGCGATTCCGCCGGCCCTGGAAAGTCGCCACCTGATCGCACTCGGCCAGACCGGCAGCGGCAAGACCGCGGCCTTCGGCCTTCCGATTCTCGAGCGCTTGCTGACCGCCGAAGGCGAAGCTGGCGAGCCGGGCCTTCGGGCCGTCATCCTCGTGCCGACGCGCGAGTTGTGCGTGCAGGTCGCCGAAAACCTGCGCATCTACGCCGAGTTCACCGGGCTGCACGTCCGAACGGCGTTCGGAGGGATCGGCATCGGGATCCAGGAGGCTGCGTTCCGGCGCGGGCTCGACGTCCTGGTCGCCTGCCCTGGCCGACTGATCGATCATCTGTCCTGCGGCAACGTGACCCTTGATCGTGTGACCGACTTCGTCCTCGACGAAGCGGACCGCATGCTCGACATGGGGTTCATGCCGCAGATCCGTCGGATCGTCGCGCATCTCCCGCAGGTGCGTCGCAACGGCTTGTTCTCTGCGACGATGCCGCCGGAGATCGAAAAGCTCGTCAAGGAGCACTTCGAAGGGGCCGTGAGGATCCAGGTCGGATCCCGCTCTCAGGCGGCGACGACGATCGTTCACCGATTCGAGTCTCTCTCGCCGCAGCAGAAGGAGCGCAACCTCGTGCAGATGCTCGAGGCGCGGGACGACACGGTCATCCTGTTCGTGAAGACCAAGAAGCGCGCTGAAGAGCTTGGCCGCAAGCTGAAGGCCGCGCGCCTCCCGGCGGATTCGCTGCACGGTGACAAGAGCGCCGAGCAACGCCACGTCGTGCTCAAGGGCTTCGCTTCGCGTCGACTCCGGTTCCTCGTCGCGACCGATGTCGCAGCTCGTGGCATCGACATCTCGAACGTCGGTCTGGTCGTCAACTTCGACATGCCACACGCGCTCGAAGACTACATCCACCGCGTGGGCCGGACCGGTCGTGCGGGCAAGGAAGGTGAGGCCGTGACCTACGTCGGCCGCATGGATCGTTCGCTCTGCGAGCAGATCGTGAAGCACCTGGCGAAGAGTTCTGATGGACTGGCTCGCGTTCTCGTCGATGGCGAGGAGCGGGTGGCCCCGATGGCGAAGGACTCGAAGCGTTCCCGCTCGAGCGAAGAGCGCTCGGAGTCGCGTCCGCGCAGTCGGAAGGAATCAGATCGTGATTCGCGGGAGGATCGTGACTCGGGTCGTCGTCGACGCCGGACTTCCGACCGTGAGTCGGAGCGCGAGGAGAGCCCGCAGGGTTCGCGTGGTGGCCGTGACTCCAAGAAGCGGGAATCCCGCCGCGCCTCGGCTGCAGCGGTCTCCCTCGGTGCCTCGGTGTCTGACGACTCGAACGACAGTTTCGGCTTCGGCGCCGGTGTCGACGAGGCCGGTGACTCGTCTGCGGACCACTCCGACCGCAAGCGCTCGCGTTCGCGCCGCACCGCGCGCAGCTGAGCAAGTCCGCCTCGTAGCGAGGGCTTGGGGTGGAGCGTTACGCTTCGCCCATGCCTGACGCCGCATCGCCGGAGAAGCCTCGTCCGCCGTTCTGGCGGGTTCTGCACTGGCAGATCCTGATGGCGCTCGGGCTCGGTGTGCTGTTCGGGGCGGCCCTGCGGATCGGTGGCGTGCCCGAGCCCACGAGCTTTGCCGGTGGCGTGATCGACGTCGCATCGTGGCTCGGTTCGCTCGTGCTTCGACTCTTGAAGATGGTCGTCATTCCGCTGACGACGATCTCAATCATCGTCGGCACAGCGAGACTTGGCCGCGGTTCCAAGATCGAGGACGCCGGTGGAACGCGTTCGCCGGCACGACTCTTCGGCTGGACGATCGGTAGCTTTCTCGTGACGAGTCTCGCCGCAGCGATCCTCGGATTCGTTTTCGCAACGCTCGCCGAGCCCGGAGCCGGGTCGGTCGAAGTGGAGGGGATTGAGTCTGCGCAAGGGGCCGAGGGTGCCTCGCTCTACGGAGTCTTGCTCCGAATAGTCCCCACGAACCTGTTCGAGGCTCTCGCGGATGGCGACATCCTGGCGTTGATCTTCGTGTCGGTGTGTCTCGGCCTCGCGATTCCTCGGATCGATCGAAAGCGAGGGGAGGCGCTCATCGAGACTCTCGATTCGTTGCTCGATGTCGTCATGGTCGTGACTCAGGCGGTACTGCGAGTCTTGCCGATCGGAGTCTTTGGTCTGATGGTCGCGATGGTCGCGACGCAGGGTTTCGATCGTTTCGAACAGCTCGGTCGATACGCGCTGGTCTTGATCGCGGGCATCGCGGTTCACGCGCTCGTCGTCTTGCCGCTCCTGGGTCGATTGCTCGGTGGGCGAGAGATGCGTGTCCCGCGAGCCTCCGTCGGCACGGCGGTCTTGACCGCGTTCTCGACGTCGTCCTCGGCCGCGACGATCCCGGTCACGAAGGCAGCGCTGACCGAGAAAGCCGGTGTCTCTGAGGAGACCGCGTCTTTCGTCGTGCCACTGGGGGCCACCGTGAACATGGACGCGACGGCGATGCACCAGTGCGTCGTCGCGGTCTTTCTCTGTCAGGTGCTTGGCATCGAATTGACTGCGGCAATGTCGGTGACGCTGGTCCTGGTCGCGGTGCTGGCGTCGGTCGGGGCTGCGGGAATCCCCTCAGCTGGCATCACGCTGATCTTCCTCGTCATGCAGACCCTCGACGTGGAGGGGCCGGAGGTTGACGCCCTGGTCGGGTTGATCCTCGTCGTCGATCGGCCGCTCGACATGCTGCGCACAGTCGGGAACGTCTACAGCGACACCGTGGTCGCCGCCGTCGTCGATCGAAGATCGGCGAACTCGATTTCCTGAGTCGAGGAATCACGAGAACGAGTCGCGGCACTCCGTGACGCGATCGAATATCCTCGGCCTTCAGTCGAGATGACCTGGTCGCAGGACGGACAACCCAGCGCGAGTGCGGATTCGCAACTCTTCATCCTGAACGAGTTCGCGGTCTCGCTCCTCAAGCAGCAGACGCTCGAGGATCTCCTCTGGGAGATGGCTTCGAACATCGGTCGGCTCCTTGGATTCGAGGACTGCGTCATCTACCTGGTGCAATCCGGCGAGCTCGTGCAGGCCGCGGCCTACGGCCCGAAGAGTCCGGCTCGGAGAGAGATCGTTTCGCCTCTTCGCTTCCCGATCTCGCGTGGGATCACCGGTGCCGCGGCGTCGACCGGTGAGGTCCAGTTGGTGCGGGACGTTCGCGGTGATCCGCGCTACGTCCCTGACTCAGTTTCCGGTTTGTCGGAGCTCGCGGTCCCTGTGCTGTTCGAAGGCCAGTGCCAGGCGGTCATCGACTCAGAAGCCGCGGAACCTGGCTACTTCACCGACAACCACATCCAGATCTTGCAGAGTCTGGCAGCGATCGCTGCACCGCGGATCTCCGGGGCGATCACAGAGCAGCGTCGACTTGAAGCCGACCTCCGGTTGCAGGCGGCAAACCAAGAGCTCGAGGCGCGAGTCGCAGCTCGGACGGCCGAGCTCAGGCAGGCATTGGCCTCACTGCGTCGCGAAGGGCTCGAACGGGAGCGACTGCAGGAGGAGCAGGCCAAGGCCCAGCGGCTCGAGTCACTCGGAGTCCTCGCCGGCGGTCTCGCGCACGACTTCAACAACCTGCTCCAAGGGATGGCTGCGCACATTTCGCTCGCGCGTTCGGATCTCGAGGCTGGTCCCAGCGAGGTGCTCGAGAGCCTCGACGAGGCCGAAGCCGCATGCTTCCGAGCGCGTGACCTGACCCAACAGTTGCAGGCCTTTGCTCGTGGAGGCGCGCCGGTCAAGCGCGAGACGGATCTCGTGGAGGTTGTCCGTTCGACCGCCGACTTCACGTTGCGGGGACTCGGCGTGCAGTCCAGTCTGGATGCCGAGCCGGGAATCGAGCCGCTCTTGATCGACTCCTCCCAGATCGCGCAGGTGATCCAGAACCTCGTGCTGAACGCCGCCGAGAGCATGAACGGCGCGGAAGGCGTTGTTGGGATCCGTATCCGAAGTTGTCACTACGAGACTCAGCCGGCGATCGAGGTCCAGGTCGAGGACAGTGGGCAGGGCGTCTCGGCGGAGTCGATGCATCGCATCTTCGAGCCCTACTTCACGACCAAGGAGCGCGGTTCGGGGCTCGGGCTGGCCTCCGCGTTCGGAATCGTGCAGCGGCACGGCGGTGACTTGGCACTCGTCGAGACTTCGTCGACGGGATCGACGTTCCGGATGGTTCTCCCGCGGACCGGCGCGTCCGAGGCCGCGCCCGCGCCGTCTCGGCCGCGTCGCTCGGGGCCGGGTCGCGTGCTCTTGATGGACGACCACGACATGGTTCGCCGAGCGACCAAGGGCCTGCTTGTCGAGATGGGTTACCAGGTGATCGACTGTGCGGATGGCGACTCGGCTGTGTCCGCCTTCCGTCGCGCGCGCGATGCCGGCCAGACGATCGACCTCGCGATCCTCGACCTGACCGTGCCCGGAGGTCTGGGCGGTCTCGAGGCGCTACGTCGCCTGCGCGCGCTCGACCCTGACCTGCGTTCGATCGTCGTCAGTGGCTACAGCGACACTCCAGTGCTCGCGCATCCGAAGTCGCATGGATTCGACGCGGCGCTGCGCAAGCCGTTCGGGCTCGCCGAGCTGCGCGAGGTCGTGCAGCCGCTGATCGAGGGCTAGCGAACCCGGACTTCGAGTCGGGCGGGACCGTCTTCGGAGCTCAGTTTCGACTCGATCGAAACTACGCCATCTTCGAGTGCTCCACGGTGATCGAAGCGGTGAAGCCACTGATCGTTGACGAACAGCTTGCCGAGATGGGTCGCTCGGAGGTCCACGGTGCGGAGTGGGTCCAGGCGGTGTCGTTCGGCGTGGATCGCCGCTCGAGGATCAGCGTTCGGGTCCGTCGATTCGAAGATCTGTGCGTCGAACAAGAGCCCGTCGAAGACGACGACAGTGCTCGGGTTGCTAGCAGCCGCGTTCTCTGCGATCTCCACCTCGTAGTCCGGTAGCGTCCAGGACGTGACGCCGTGTGTCATGGCGACGCGCCCACCGCTCTGTATCGGGAGCGAGAGGAACATACGACAGTCAGGTTGGGCGTACGTGAGTCGGAGAGAGCTCCTTGAGAGTGAACTCTCTACCGTGGACTGCAGCATCCGGCGTGCTCGAGTCGCATCCTCGCGGTCGAGGAAGACGAGGTTTCCTTCGACGACCTGTCCTTCGGTCCAGTCTGCGATCTGCTCGAGCACATCGCCGAAGTCGTCTGCGAACTGATTCGGGTCACTTGGTTCGTAGTACTCCTCGGCCTGATACCAGCCGCGTAGATCCGCCCGGATCTTCTGTCCTCCAAGTTGCGTGGGTCGTTGCAGGCTGCGGAGTGGGATGCGATCCACGAATGGACCGCCCGCGGCGTTGTCGTTCGTGGGGGCGGGCTCAGTCCGCGATGCTTCCAGCAGGACCACGAAGCTGGGGCCGTGCCTTTCGGGGCCGATAGACCAGGTGGCGAGTGTTTCGCCGGGAGAGATCGGGGCGTGGAACGAGATCCAGGTGGCTCGTAGCTCCGGAGTCTGAAGAACCCCCAGAGATTCCGCTCCGGTCGGTCTAAGGGTGATGGGGTCGTCGCGGTCACCGATCTCGAGTTGGATGTCTAGATGGACCCGTTCGTCGAACGTCTCTTCGGCGATGAGCCATAGTCGCAGACCATCGCTCATGATGTCGGTTCTCGGGTCGACGATGACCTGCTCGCGAGCGACTTCGACTTCATAGTCTCGGACGAAGGCCGAATACCGCTCGTGGATGGCAGCATGGAGGTGGCCGCTCAACACGCGTTCCGATTGGTCGAAGCGCACCCTAAGGCGCTCCCGGAGACCTTCGGCTTCCTCTCTGGTCAGCACGTTCGGCGTGTTCTTCGGTGTCTCTCCGGGGGCGAGCTGCAGGACCGTGACGCGAACGTCCACGGTGCGTAGGAACTGCTCCCTGAGTCGAGCCAGGACCTTCTCCGTCCATTCGAGTTGCGAGTCCGTTCCGAAGGCGAGGAGGTTGCGATAGTCCCGACCGAACTCCAGTTCTGGGATCCCGACGGGCGACTGTTCGATCATCCGATCGAACAAGTCCTGCCAGTCCTCGAGTGGGAGTCCGAGCCAGTCCTCGCGCGTCTCCAGCTCGTAGACCAAGTCCCAGTCGACCGGACGAGGCACGAATCCGCCCGGCGAATTCGGGTCGGCGAGTTGCGGGGGATGCCACCCACTCAACGAGAAGCTGCGCAGCCGAGGCGCTTCTGAGGTTGTCTCGTCCTGCGCAAACAGTCGCGGCGCGAAGAATATCCAGGCGAGCAGCGCGAGCGTGGCCCACGAGCGCCTCGGGACTTGCTCGCCGCTGACAGGGAGCGGGCGCTTCTTCATTGAATCGGCTCCAGACGAAACTCGACCGACGCAGACTCGCGTACCTGTGAGGGTTCGCGAGGGGCGGGGCGGTGGGTTGCTCGAATCGGTTGGGGTGCCCATCGGATTATTCCGTCCGCGGCGACTCCGTGGTGTCGATATCGGCGACGTTCGTGATCGTGGTGATGGAGAGTGCCCAGGTTGAGTCCCCGGAGCCTGAGCGGGGCCGTCGGTGTGACGTGGCTGCTCTCTATCGTGGCCTGCACTCGTGGCAGCCAGGAGTCGTTGGTCGATTCGTTCGGTGCCTCATCGACCGACGAGAAGAAGTGCATTCCGTCGAAGACCGAGTAGCTCGAAGGGCTTGCAGGAGAGGCTCCCATCGAGAGTTCTACGAAGTAGTCGCCGACCTCGTAGGTCCAGAGTCCACGCACCAGGTTGCAAGCCGCCGTACGGCGGGTCGGTGCTCCGAGGATCGTCGCCGAGTGGAGTTCCAATCCGTTCGTTGCCCGGATTCGGGCCTGGCTCCCGAAGCGCTGGAGAGACTCCCTGGTGACGTGTGCGAACATCGCGCGATCCGAGTCCGCTTGCTGCACGCCCTTGGACAGCAGGTAAGGGCCGACTTGTCGTTCGGAGCCCCAATCCACGATCCTCAGCCACTGGAGAAGGCTCGGGATCACTTCCTCTCTCGGGGGGCGAGGTAGGCCGTGATATAGGTGGAATGCGCCCAGTCGGTTCGAGATCGGGACGGTCGGCGTTGACCAATTCCGAGCCACGACATCGAACCGCATCGCTTCGATTCGAGCTCGGGCTGGTTCCGCTTCGAGTTGTTCTCGCGAGTTCTCGGCGAAACTCTCGATCAGCATGAGGAAGTTCGGTCCGTGCTGGGGACGGCCGGTCGACCAACAACAGAGAGCCTCGCCTCTCCGCGCGGGAGCTTCGAACCGGCCGTAAGTCCCGCGTAGCACGGGAGCCTGGATGATGCCCAGCGCAGTGTCATTGGATGGCTGTGCAGCGATCTCTTCGTCGCGTCGCCCGACCAGGAACTCCACGACCAAGAGCCGATGATCCGGATCGGGGGTCGCGATGCTCTGCACCCCGACTCGGATTCCGTCACGGATGAAGTCGCATCTGGGATCGGCAATGCGTACGCCGCGGGCGCCCTCGGCCTCAGTGTCCTTGACGAAGATCGAGATTCGTTCGTCGGCGAAGTGGAACGTCTGATCCGGAGTGAGGCGCGCAGAATGGTCGGCAAGAACCGGCAATTCGTTCCGGAGGGAAGTCGCGTGCTCGGAATCGATCGTCGTCCGCAGTCGCTCACAGTCGAAGTCCCCGGGTAGATGGAGCACGGTGACCCGGAACGTCACTGGCTCCAGGAGCAGGCGCTCGAGTTCAGTCAGAGCACGCGCCACTCTCTCGAGTTCTCGGTCAGTTCCGTAGGCGAGCAGCCAACGCCCAGTCTCGTCCAGCTCGAGGTCTGCCTTCGGCCGGCGGTCGTCTGCACTGGTTCCCTCGGACGTCAGACGACTCAGTGCGTCCAGCCAGTGGTCGCGACCTGCTTGTGACGTCCAGCTCCAAGCGAGGTCGAGCGTCGACGTCGGGGTGTCCCAGTCGATATCGAAGTCTGACCGGAGTGGAGATGGGTTCGGTCGTTCGGTCCAGCGTTCGGACGCTTGCCAAGCGTCCAGTGCAAAGATCCGGACCGAGCGTTCAGGCTCCTGGGCGCCGAGGCCCGAAGCCAGCAGCATCCCAGAGATCCCTGCCATCAAGACTCGCGACGCCCTCGCCAGCCGCTTCACCCGTCACCCCCCAACACCGGCACCCGCGCCGTGAACTGCAGGTGCTCGTCCGGATGCAGCGAGGTCTTCAGCAACGACCCGAGCGTCCGCTGCGCATGCCCGCGGAACGTCTCCTCGCCGTTTACCTCGATCACGATCTCCTGCTCGAGGTCGAACAGTCGCTCGTCGATCAGTAGCTCGAGGCCACGCAGTTCGTTCTCCGACTCGATCGAGACGGTGTTGCCGTTGCGGTCGATCTGCAGGATCGCGTTCGGCACCGGCTGCTCCCAGTGCAGCCAGTAGAACTGCCGTTTCCACGACAGAGTCGGTTGCCAGGTGATGCGTTCGGGCAGGACGTTGCGCTCCGACTCGACGACCTTCTTGAGGAGCTCGACGGTGCCACCGGGCGGAAGGCCGTGGCCTCGGCCATCGACTTCCCAATACTCGAAGTCGTAGCCGCCCCAGCGTTCTTGAGCTTCGCCGAGCAGTTCGACCGCTCGTTGGTTCGGCTCGGGTGGCACGCGCGGATCATCGATGCTCTGGAAGATCGCGATGCGCGTGTTCCGAAGGTTCGGGATGATGCCCTCCTCGACGTCGAGGACGCGGTCCGACCCGCGCTCGAGGATCGGGGTCGGTGCCCCGGCCGATGGCGCGAGTCCGGCGACGCGATCCGCGTGGTGCGCCCCGAGCGTCCAGGAGCCGTAGCCGCCCATCGAATGGCCGGCGAAGTAGACACGGTTCGGGTCGATCTTCCAGGTGCGGATCGCGGCGTCGACGAGGTCGAGCACGAACTCCTCGGAGCCCGAGTCGGTCCAGCCATACTCGGTCTTATCGAGGACTTCTGGGCTGATCGAAACGAGGCCCAGCCGGCTGGCGGCCGACGAGTAGGCGTTGTGCGCGCCGCCGGCATCGCCGGAGCCGGCACCACCGCCGTGCATCGAGATCAGCAGGCCGCGCGGCCGCTTGGTCTCACCTCCGACGATGTATCGGCCGCGCTCGGCAGACTCGTCGCCGAAGAACCGCTGTTCGAAGTACCAGTTGTCGCCGTTGCGCTCGAGGCGGGGGCCGTCGCGCAGCCAGTGCTTCTCGATGGCCTTGCGCCACTTCTTGATCGCGCTGTCCTTCTCGAGGAAGACGAGGTCGAGGCGTTCGATGATCTCGAGTTGCCTGGAGCGGTCCTCACGGTTCCTGGAGTCGAGGGCGAACCATTCGGCGACGAGGTCCTTCTGTTCGCTGGATCGCGGGGCGCTGTCTTGGGCGCGGAGCGAACAGGTCGCCATCATTCCGATGGCTAGGAGGGTTGTGGCGGCGCTTCGATCGATCATGACTTCGGGTGCCCGGAGGCTCGACGATACCAGGATCGATTCAACCCGCGGGGAGTCCGGGATCGGCCCTTCGGTTTTCCCGAGCGCAGCCCATACTGACGGGGCCCAGCTGGGCCCGATTCCAGATG
>JBCBZB010000045.1:0-40040 GCA_039815565.1 Planctomycetota bacterium | reverse complement strand
CGACGATCCGGCACTCGACGAACCCGGGTTCTTCCGCGAGACGATCCGCGGAAAGGCGGCGGACGACGCGAGAAGCTACTCACTTCTCGGTTGGTTCGTCGGTGACGATCTGCACCTCGGTGCGATGGTGCGCGGGGAATTCCAGGGCTGGGCCTGTTTCGATTGGATCGGTCCCGAGTCCGGTCTTGGTGCCGGGCAGCTCTGCGTGCCGATCGGACCCGGCGCCGTCGTGGAGGAGATCGACCTCGGGCCGTTTCGCGAGGCGCTTCCGGCGGGCACCGGCGACTTTCGCTGGGTCGAGCTCGTTGCGCCGAGGGACCTGCTGCCCGACCGTTCGCTGCTGCGACTGAGCTTCGTGCCGACGGCGGCCGTCATCCCACCGAACTGTGCAGACCCTGAAGTCTCCGCCGTGCACATTCCTGGCCAAGACTCTCCGGGGCGGTTCTTCGTCCGCTACCCGTCCGAGGCGACTGGGCGGTGAGCGAACCGAGCTACGGGCGACTGTCCGCACTGCCGTTGACCGTCGAGAAGTGTGACGTCGCTGCACGCGAGCAGAACAGCAATGCCTGGACCCGACGGACCACCGTGGTGCGGCTTCTAGGGCTCGGGCAGGTCGGTGCTGGTGAGGACGTCAACTACGACAGTGACGAGCAGCTCCGCTTTCAGGCGACGTGGCAGAAGGCCGTGCCAGACGCGCTGCAGTCGCAGTTGCCGATCCGATCGACGCTCGGCGGATTCCTACAGGCGCTGAACAGAGTCGCTCTGTTCGACGGCGTCGAGGGCCGGACCGACATGCGGATGTACCGCCGTTGGGCCTTCGAGTCAGCGGCGCTCGCCCTGGCTCTGCAGCAGTCCGAGACGAGTCTGAGCGAAGTGCTCGGCCGTGAGTCGAAGCCGGTTCGGTTCGCACGCTCGATGGGGCTTGCGAAGACCGACCCGATCGGCGCCCTTCGCACCTGGCTCGACGCCGAGCCCGAGCTCCGCTTCAAGCTCGATTACTCCGAGCACTGGGACGATCAGGTCGTCGCGCAGTTGAGCGACCTCGGTGTCGTCGACGTCGTCGATCTCAAGGGGCTCTACCGCGGCAGCTTCCAGGGTCCTCCGGCGAGTCGCGAAGGGTACGAGCGCGTCGTCCAAGGGCTGCCAGACGTGTGGATCGAGGACCCCGAGATCAACGAGGAGACTGCTGCTGTTCTCATGCCCGCGATCGATCGCATCACCTGGGACGCGAACCTGCACAGCGTGCAGGATCTGTGGCAGGTGCAGACCGAGCCGAAGGTGGTCAACATCAAGCCTTCGCGCTTCGGCACGCTCGAGTCGCTCCTCGCGGTCTACGACTACTGCGAGGCGCGCGGGATTCGCTGCTATGGCGGGGGGCAGTTCGAACTCGACGTCGGTCGGCGCCACATCCAAGCGCTCGCGAGCTTGTTTCATCCGGATATGCCGAACGACGTGGCGCCGGTGGACTACCACCTCTCGAAGCCCGCGGCCGGCCTTCCTCGATCGCCGCTGCCGGTCGAGGACTGCTTCGCCGGCACCGGATTCTGAGCACGGAACTCAGCTGGCTCCGCGCCGTGCCTGCGAACGCCTTCGCCGCGCGGCGCCGAGGGCCTGACTGGTCATGCGTTGGACGACGGCGAACGCTGTTCCGACTCCGAGTGCCGCGAACAGCAGGTCGAACCAATCGAGCGACTCGACGAACAACTCGGTCGCGTCGCGTTGACTCCGAATCCGTTCGGCCTCCGTGGCTCGCCACTCTTCCCGACTTGGTGGGCTCTCAGCGAACGCCTTCAGTCGCGGCGCGACTTCGATCCGGAACGTACGGATCTCCGCGTCGCTGAACTCGGCTGGTTCTCGACCCTTCGGGTCGAAGTCGGCGAGAAACAGTCGCACGTCTTCATCGCTGTCGACGTCGATGTTCTCGAACTCGTCGGCCCGATCGAGCGCGTTTCCGTACGCCTTCCGAGTCGCTCCGTCGGTGAGGATCTCTTCGACGGGTTGGTCCTGGATTCGCCAGACGATGGCACCGTATTGGCCGCCGAAGATCGCGATCAACGACAGGAACGCGGCTGCGATCGACATGCCGAGGCCTCTTCCGCCGAGGCTGGCGATCATTCCTCCGACGACCGAACCGATGACCCAGGCGAGGAGTCCGTACTGCACGCCCATGTAGACGATCAGCACGGCCCACAGGGCAGCGCATCCGAGCGCGACGAGGAGACCGCCGGCGAGTGCGAGGCCGCCCTTGCCGGTCGTCAGGGCTTCGGCTTCGAGTTCTTTGCGGTTCCGCTTGCGTGCTTCGATCGACTCTTCACTCATCGTCTTCCTCTTGGTTGGTGGAGGACGATAGCAGGCAGGTTGATCGAGGTCAGTCGGTCCGGTGCTCACGCAGGACAGCGCGGCGAGCGGCGGCTTCGTCGTCCTGCGTCTTGCGGATCACGAGGCCGACGGCTGTCACGATGCCAAGGCCGGCGAACAGCAAGTCGATGGGCTCAAGAGAGTCGATCAGCATCTGGGTCTTATCGATCTGCGCCTTGATCTGCTCCAGCCGACTTGCCCTCCATTCTTCGAAGGTCTGCTTCGACTGATGGAGCTTCGCGAGGATCGGAGCCTCGAACTCGATGAAGTCGTCAATCTCCATCTTGGAGAGCGATGGGCTGTCATCCGTGTTCCAGCCGTTTTCCTCGAGGTAGGTGACGACCGACTCGCGGTTGGAGAGGTCGAGGCCCGCAACGTCTTCTGCCCAGCTCTGGTCGATCTCGTAGAGCTGTTGGTTGAAGCTCGTGCCAAGGTTCTTCTCGATGGCCTTCTCGATACTCCACTCGAAGCCGAGGTACTTGCCGCCGACGATCGCGAACAACGCCAGCGCGCCGCAGAGTCCGGCCACGAGCGTCCCTCGTCCACCGACGACCACGGCTGCAAAGCCGACCAGACCGCCGACGCCCCAGGCCACGTAGCCGATTTCCAAGTCCATCTGAGAGATGATCAGCGCCCAGATGATCGCTCCGAGGACGGCGGCACCCGACGCGACTCCAATCGCAATCGGTGTCTTCTCAGGGCGGATGACTTCGGCTTGAGCGGCGCGAAGCGCGGCCACGCGTTCGCTGCTCGATCCAGACTCGCGACGTCCGCGGGAGCCGGAGCGCGGCGCGCGCGGCGCCGATTCCGATTCGTGACCGTTCTCCGGAGTCTCCGACGGGGATTCGTTGCTCTCCATGGCCGCAGGCTAGCGGCGACGAGTTCCAATGCGCAGGAGAACCGCGCGAATTGATCGGGGCTTCATTGCTGGCGCTGGGCGGGCGCCTGTGGTTCTCGACGGTCCCGACCCATGCCGTCGTGGGATGACTCCGGCTCGAAGCTCCGTTGCACCCAGACCGCACCGATGCGGGAGCGGGTTCGTCCGAGTCTTCACGATCGGCCGATTCGGTCGACTCGAATCATGAACAGGCACGTGAGTCCGAGGATCGCTTGCACGGATTGCGCAAACAGCGCGGTTCGCAGCCCGTAGGAATCGGCCAGCACCCCGAAGGTCAGGCTTCCGATGACCGAGACCTTCGTCGTGATTCCGTAGAGCCCGAAGTACTCGCCGATCTTCTCGCGCGGGATCATCAGCAAGAGCAGCTTTCGTCCCGCGGTCTGGACTCCTGCCATGCCAAAGGCGCCGCCGATGACCATGCCGAAGAAATAGGCCTCGGGACGGTCGCCGGCGAAGAGGCCGCCCGCGATCAACGCGAGGAGCAGCATCACGCCGGTGACGCGAAGAACCTGCAGGGGGTGAAAGCGGTCGGCGAGCGCGCCCTGGAGCGAGCCGAAGATCAGTGCCGAGCCGTTGAGGGCCAGACCGAGCGTCGCGATGAAGCCGTTGAGCGTCGTGGTGCGTTCGGCGTCGAACGCGTAGGTCCGGCCGAATAGCTCGAGGCCGCCCGACCGCCAGATCGGGTCGAAGGTCTGCCGCGTGTAGTCCGCGAACCAGAGCGTCGCGGTCAGCAGCACATCGGTCAGACAGAAGTTGCCGATCAGAAACAGCAGCAGCGGACGATTGCTCCGCAGACCGATCAGAGTCTGGCGGACGTCACGGAGCGCTGAACCGATCAGTTGGGAGTCGATCCGGGCCTGTGGGAGGTCCCGCCGGTCGCGGACGCACCACAGGCAGGGCAGCGCCATGACCAGGAACATCCCGCTTGCCAGCAGGAATCGGTTGGCAGGCTCGGCCGAGAACCCGGGCACGAAGGCTAGAGTCAGAACGGTGCCGCCGAAGCCGAATCCGACTCCCAGGCCCGAGATCAGGCCGGTGCGGCGCATCGGGGCGACGCTCGGCAACAGGGCGTTGTAGAAGACGAGCGCGGACTGAAAGGCGAAGTTCGCACAGAAGAACGCCCCGAGCAGCGCCCACTTCGATTGGAACTGTCCGAAGGTCGCGATCAGCCCGACCGATGCCAGCGTCGAGATCCAGAGCAGGCTGCGTGCAAATCGCGTGCGGTCGGCGAGGGCGCCCAGCACCGGCACTGACAATCCCGCGAGGATCATCGAGACGGTCTGAGTCGCTCCGAGGGCCGATCGGTCCGCGAAGGTCTCGGCGACGAACGGCGCGAAGAGAAACGCGATCGTGGCCGTGTAGACCGTGTTTGCGGTGTCGTAGAGGATCCAGGCGGATGCTCGCGGCCAGTCGACGTTTGGAAGGAGATCTCGCATGGACGACGTCGCGGGCCATCGAACCGATTCGGGACTCCGGGATCGAGACCGGTTCCAATCCCTTGGTGAGGCGGAGACCGATCAGACGAGCCGTTCGGACCCTCGCCGGGTAGCATCTCGGCGCATACTCGATGGTGAACGCACCGACAGGAGATGCCGGCCGCGATCGACTCGATGAGGAGATTCGCCAGCGACTTGTGGCCCGCGACCCGGAAGGACTCGCGATGCTCCTACGGGAGCATGGGGCCACGGTTACGCGCCGCTTGTCGTTCGACTTCCCGAACTTCGGTCCGGACGAGGTTGACGACGCGCTCCAGCGCGGTCTCGGCAAGGCCTGGAAGCACGCGACCAGCTACAAGCCCGAGAAGGCCCCGCTGCGTGCCTGGTTCTACGTCATCTGCCGGCGCATCGCGGTCGACGTGCTGGCCGAGCGGGCCAAGTCTGGTGGTGAGCAGATCGAGGAGTGGGCGACCCTTCCCGATGAGCGGTCAGGCGAAACGAACCCGGTCGCCGAGATCCTTCGTGAGGTGATCGAGACCCTCGCGCCGCTCCAGAGGGCCGTTATCGAGAACGACTTGGCGGATCCATCCGGAGTCGCTCCGGCTGAGCGGATCGCTCAGGAGGTCGGCACGACGGCGGGTGCGGTCTACAACGCCCGCAAAAAAGCCAAACGCGCGATCGAAAAGCGGCTCAAACGCCGCGGTATCGATGGTGAGAACCTCTCTCGGGGTCCCGGCGCGTCGGCTGACGACGAAACGGACGGCCAGATACAGGGGGGCGAATCGTGATGAACCCATCTGAGAACAATCGAGATCCTGAGTTCGAGCCCTGGGTGTGGAAGCACCTGGCGGAGCGCATGCGGTCCGAAGCCGATGGCGCTGGAGAAGACAGCTGGGTCGACGAGATCGACGAGGAGGAGCTGGCGGACGCCTGCGCCTCACTCGATGCCTTGACCGTCGACGGGGAGGCTGTCGAGCGCCCGCTGGACGAGACCAGAGTCGCTGAGATGGTCGCCTCGGTTGTCGACTCTGACGGACGCGAAGACGACGCCACAATCCTGCCGGGGCCGGGTTCGACCCCTCCCGCGGCTGAGGAGGGTGGAAAGGTGCTCGAAGGCCCGAGCCGCTGGTCGCGCCTGCGCATCGGTGCCGCGGCGCTACTGCTGGTGGCGGCGGGCGTCCGATTCTTCCCGTCAGCGGACGCGGATCCGGATAGTCCGGGCAACAATAAGAGTGTGGCGTTCCACACGGCTCGGATGACCGATTCGACCGCCGAGGCGGATGAGCGTAAGGATTCGATGAGCTTCATGCTGATCGAAGTTACCGCTGCCCTGGAGGTGTTGCGCGGCGTCGCGCTGGAGCACCCAGAGGTCGCAGAGCTGGTCGGACATCGGATCGAGCGGATCGTCGAGGCGGCTTCAAATGCTCGAAGTCACCCGACTCCGGATGACGCGATCGGACTGCGGTTGGATACCAACCGCCAGGATCTGCTCGATGGGGTGGTCTCCGCGGAGAACCTCCCGAACGTGGTCTCAGAACTTGGCGAGGACTGCGAGCGGGTCCTGACTCGAATTTTTGGAGCGGACTTCAGCAGCCTGGAATTCGTCGAAGAGAATCCGGCCGCTGCGATTGACGACATCTACGCGGTTCGAGACGTTCTTCTTGGGCGGATTGTCGAAAGCGACTAGCGGCGCGGCGGGCGCGGCGGCGGGAAGCACGATGCTAGTGACTGCCGATTGCTCGCACTTGACTCGCATGGTTTTCCAGTCCGGCGGGACGTCAACCTGAAGGTTCGCTTGCCCCTTGTCATTCAGGGTGATGTGGTAGCGGTCCTGCTCTTGCGGGTTGTTGGGGTCGTTGTTGGAGACGACGACCTCGACGGACTGGTCTGGCGAGCCAGTGACCTGGACTTCGACGGTCGTCCCGCCGTTCACCACGGACGGCGCCGAGATTTTGATTTGCCCAATCGCTGGAACAGCGAGAACGGCGGCGGTCAGCAAGAGTCGTAGGGCTGTATGCATCGCTTGTCGCGGAGGGATCCGCTAGGCGATGCGTCGGCGTGTCTAGGTGTTCATCTTGACGGCACTCGTCCGCCCGGGCCGTCCAGTTTCGCGACACCGAAACGGACGGTCCCGAGCCAAGGCGTTGTCAGATCCGACATGTCCGTCCAAAAAAACTGCGGGATTTCGAGCTGCAGGAACCCCGGATCGGGTGAGGGGCCGCGGTAACTGATTGGAGATTCCGGTGACGGATGCCGAGTCTCCGCCCCCCGCGATTTCTCGAATCCCAGGAGACTCGACGTGACCCCCCCGGTGCCCGCCGCTCAGACGCTGATCCAGACCAACGACCGCGCTTCGGTCGATGCGTTCCTTCAAGAACTCGAACAGGAGGCGATGCGCCATCGCGCGCTGAACCACCCCTGGATCGAGCTGGTCGAGAACGCCGAGGGTGAGCTTCTCGAGCATCTCTGCTCGTCCTTCGCCAAGCACTACCAGGCCTACTCCGCCTGGTTCCCGCGCTACCTGAAGACGCTGATCGATCGCCTCGAGGATCCGCGCCACCAGGAGTTGCTCGGTGAGAACCTCGCCGAAGAGAAGGGCACGCTGCACGAGGAAGACCGGGAAGCACTCGTCGAGAGGGGAATCGACGTCGCTTCGGTCGAAGGCGTCTCGCACCCGGCTCTGTTCCGTCGCTACGTCGATGCGCTCGGCGTCGACTGCTCGGAGGCTCCGGCCGTCTCGTTGCGCTGGCGCACGCGCTTCCTGACCTTCCTCGCCCAGGCTCACCCGGCCGCCGGCGTCGGTGCCATGGGCATCGGGACCGAGACGATCGTTGGCCCGCTCTACGAGCGTCTGATCAAGGGCATCGCCCGGTTGCCGAAGCTCAGCCGTGAAGACTACGTGTTCTTCGAGCTCCACTGCGAGGTCGACGACCAGCACCAGAAGGACCTGCTCAGCATCGCCGCCGATCTTGCGGACACGCCGCTCGGCCGCAGTGCGCTGCGCCAGGGCGTGAACACGGCGCTCGATCTGCGCGTCGAACTCTGGAACCACCTCTACCGCGAAGCGGTCGAGACCGGCCTGGTCGGTGAAGGAGTCCAGTCGTGAGCACGACCGAAGCGATCTACGACGAAGCAGCCCAGGACTGGCAACGCACCGGTCCGGTCCTTCTCTCGGACTTCACTGCCCGCCCGTTCCTGCTCGACTGGTGTGAGCCGGTTCGCGGTGCGGATGTTCTCGACCTCGGCTGCGGCGAAGGCTACGTCACTCGCCAGTTGGCCGCGCGCGGCGCGAAGTCGGTGCTCGGCATCGACCTGTCGAGCGAGATGATCGAAGGCGCCAAGAAGGCGACGGTCGATCACGAGACCGCGCTCGAGTTCCGCGTCGGAGACGCTTCGAAGGTCGAGGAACTGCCAGCGCAGAGCTACGACCTGGTCGTCGCCGTCTTCCTGTTCAACTACGTCGAGATCGACGCGATGCGCAAGATCATCGCGAACGTCCGCCGTGCGCTGCGCCCGGGTGGCCGATTCATCTTCTCGGTCCCGCACCCGTCGCTGCCCTTCCTCTGCAAGCAGCAGAAGCCGTTCTTCTTCGATCCGGAGGGTGCGGACTACTTCGGTGGCCGTGACCAGACCTTCGAAGGCCAGATCTGGCGTCGCGACGGCAAGTCCGTGCCGGTTCGATGTGTCCACAAGACCCAGTCCGACTACTTCAAGGCCCTCAAGGACGCGGGATTCACGAGTATCCCTGACGTCGAGGAGCTGCGAGTCACCGACGAGCACGTCGCCTTCGACCCGGAGTTCTTCACGCCGCTGAAGGGGCTACCGCTCCACCAAGCGTTCCGTGTCGAAGTCCCGGAGGAAGTCTGATGACCGTTCTCGATCCCGTCGCCCTGTGGTCCACCGACGAGCTCCAGAAGCGCGCCGGCTACAAGATCGCGTTCGACGAGCACATGGCTGCCGAATTCCAGGAGTACCTGGAGTGCCACGCCGACGCGCTCGACGCGGTCTCGGACCACGAGCCGGAGCTCGATGCCCTGCCGCGGCTCTGCGCCCTCGCGACCCAGATCCGCGACGCTGTGCTGAGCCGTGAAGGCTTCCGCGTGGTTCGCGGGATTGACCGCTACTTCGGTGACGAGCGTGTGTGGCGCCTGTTCCAGGTCTGCTTGGGTTCTGCGCTCGGTGAGGTTCTCACCGTCTACGGCAAGCTCTACGAGGTGCGGGATCGCGGCAATGACTACGTGCACGAAGCGGTCCCGGTCTCGATGACCAAGGAGCGCACTGGCTTCCACACCGACTCGAGCAACAAGTCGGTCGTCCCGGACTTCGTCGGCTTACTCTGCGAGCGTGTCAGCGAGAGCGGCGGGGACTCGATGGTTGCCAACGTCCGCGCGATCCGCGATCGCTTGGCGGCCGAGGAGCCGGAGCTCTTGCGCGTCCTCGAATCAGACTTCGTGCGCGACGTCGTCACGCCGAATGCGGACAAGAGCGTCGAAGCGGTCCGCGAGAACCGTTTCCCGGTCTTTGGTCCTTCGGATCGTCCCTGCGGTCTGACCTTCCGCTACATGCGGTTCTGGATCGAACGCGGCCAAGAGCGCGTCGGCACTCCACTGACCGAAGAGCAGTGTCGCGCCTTCGACCGACTCGACGAACTGCTGAACGACCCGCAACACCACGTTCAGTTCCGCTTGGAGCCGAGCGACATCCTTTGGGTCGACAACCGCTCGCTCGCACACGACCGCAGCGCCTACGTCGACGGCGGTCGCGGCCGGCTGCTGCACCGCATGTGGGTGTCGATGCCGTCAGTCTCGACGTCGTCCGCCGCCAGGTAACAGACCACGAAGTCGGTTCGCCGCCTCCTCGGTGGCGTTCTCGGCTTCATTGAGTAGTCCGCTCTCCTCGAGCAGATTCTCGCCGGCGTTCTGAAGAGCGTCGGCATCCAGCTCGCCCTCCAGCAATCCTCCCTCGAGGATTTGCTGCAGCGAGTCTGGCGCGACACCGAACTCCGAAGCCAGCCCCTGCACCAGCGCCTGGGCACCGGCGTCCTGCAGGCGGCGGAGGAGTTCGTCAGAGTTGACGTGGAACGACAAGGCGGTGAGTGGTCCGTGCACCTCCGCCGGGATCCGCAGCGACTCGAACTGCGCCGACGTGCTGCCGAGCGTCATCGTCGTGTTTCGCACTTCGATGCCGAGCGGGAGGTCGAGCCGGAACCCTTCCTCGGTCACCCCGAGCGAGCCGTCGAGCGAGAAGTCGATCAGACCTCCCTCGAGCGGCAACCACGGCATCTGTTCCTTGAGCATCGCGAGCGGGAGCTCGCGGAAGTCACAAGCGATCCCGATCAGGCCGTCCGCTCCGCGTTCCAGGCGGATCGCGTTGTGCCCGTCCTCGGAGGTGATCGCGAGGCGGGCCGGTTCGCCGACGAGGGCGGGGTTCGACGACAAATTGCTGCCGGTGAGATCCCAGCGAATGCCTCCAAACGCGCGTGCGGTGAAATCCTCGATGCGCAGGTCCTGGATCAGAACCGTCGGCTCCTTGTCGAGGAGGTGCTCCGCCACGATCGTCGCGAGACCGTAGAGATCCGCACTGGCTTCGCGTTCAGTTTCGCTCGCGGGTTCGGAGTCGCTGAACAGGCGATCGATCCAGACCTCCGCGGTCTCGAGGCGTTCTCGCCAGATCTCGACGTCGTCCAGGAGCTCCTCGAGCCCGCGCGTGGACTTCTCCTCACCTTCGGGCACTGGGTCGGGAGCTGGGCCACCCGGGCCACCAGCGCCGCCCGATTCGTCTTCCGAGCCGAGGCGAGCCCCCGGCGTCTCGCGGCGTGAGCCGGATTCGGCTTCGGTCACGGCGAGGCGTTCAATGACTACTCGTCGTTCGAGGAGCGATCCGGTCGAGAGATCGAAGTCGAGGTTCTTCGCGCGAAAGGTGTCGGTCTCGAGGTCGCGCTCGTCGGCGAGGGCGAGGTCCGACATCGTCAGGTGACCGTCGATCAGGTCGAGCCGGGCGCGTCCCAGATCGGCGGTCGCACCGTTCCACTGAGTCATGCCCACCCGCGCGGTGCGTTCGAACCAGGTGCCGCCGAAGTAGTTGTGAGCGAATCCGAGGCCGGCGAACAGGACGACCACGGCAAGGAACCCCGTCAACCGGACCGGGCGCTTCCGCGCGCGCGCCCGCTCGTTGATTTCGTCCCAGCTCTTCTTCTTGCCCTTGCCCTTACCGAGCAGGGCCCAGGTGACGAGCCGGACCAAAGGCTTGCTGGTGATCTCTCGCCACCGATCAGAGTTCTCGTCGAGGTCTGCGAGTTTGCGCCGCGTGCCGTCGATCGCTCGCCACCATCCGAATCCGAACAGCAGTCCGAGGATCAGGCCGAGCGCGACGCCGCCGGTGACCGAGTAGTACTGGAACCCGAACCAGGCCGTTGCGGGGCTGTTGATCAGCCAGCGGAACGGGCCGGACAGGAGGCCACCATCGGGGCCGGTTCCGAGCAGGGTTTCCCCGACCGAATACGAGACGGACAGCAGCGGGATCGAGACCAGCTTCCCGATCAGCAGCGTCAGTCCAAGGATCGCCACGTTGGCGTCCAGGACCAGCGCGAGCGTGATCAGGAACAGGATCAGCCCCGGAGCCTGCGTGAAGCCGCCGCCCGAGCCGTCTGGGAATGCGAACCCCGGGACGAACGCCAGCAACATGCCGAGGAGCGCTCCGAGGACGATCTGCGTTCGCGTTGCGCGTCCGCGAAGCACCGCACCGATCTTCCGTGACAAGAACATCGTGGGTTCTTGTAACGGAGCCGGGCCTCAGGTGGCGGCCCGATCTGTCACTCGAGCACGATCGGATCGGTGTAGCTCCGGACCCGCGTGGGGCCGAGTTCGAGCTCGAGACCGACCATGTTGATGTCGAAGCCCGGCAGGAACACCGGCAGGATGCCTGCCGGAAGGGCGAGTGGCATCGTCGAGGAACCGTCCGGGCCGACTCCTGAGAGTCCGAAGACCGAGGAGAGCGAGGCCAGCACGAAGCCGTCGTTGTTCAGGCAGATCGTCGCGTCGAACACGCTGTTCAGTCCGAGTGTCGCCGTGAGGTCGTTGGGCGCCTGACCGGACAGGCCGAGTAGCAGCACGATGGCGTTGCCGGGCTTCGCATCGCGGACGATGAAGTTCTCGAGCGGTCCAGCGAGCTCCACCTCGAGGCGCGGGTATCGCTGGCCGGTGGCGATGACCGGGCCCGAGCGCAGGTCCTGCATCGCGATGTGGACCGAGCCGTTCGGCGTCAGCGCAAGCTGTGCGAACTCGAACTCGACGGCGCTGTTGCCCGCACCCGGCGAGGTCTCGTCGGCACCGTCGGTCACGCGCTCCTTGCGGAACGTCACGCCACCATCGGTGGTGAGCAGCATGAACATGTCGCCGTCGGCGTTCTCGCCCTGGCTGAACAGGCCAGCGCCGACTTCGTTCTTGAAGTCGCTCTCGCACAGGGTGCCCGAGACGAAGTTGTCGGTCAGCTGAATGAACTCAGCATTCCGGGCCAGGATGTCCGCGCCGTCGTTGCGGTCGATGAACGCGACGATCTCGTTGCTGTTGAGACTCGACACGTCGAGGCGTGCGAGGATCATGATCACACCGTCCTCGACGGTGATGTTGATGCCGTCGGTGTCGAGGCCGTCGAAGTTGATCGTGTTGCCGAGGCTGTCGGTGCCCGTAGCGGGCATGACCACGGGTGAGGTTCCACTCAGCAGTGGATCGAGGACCGGGGTGCCCGAGTTCGTATCGATGACGGCGAGCGTCGGCGTGTCCGGGCCACTGATGGCGAGCGATGAGGTCAGCGTCGAACCCCAGACGAGGTAGACCTTCCCGTTGTCGACGTCGAGGTCCATGTTCGACGACGGACGGGGCGAAGGATTCGCACCCGAGAAGTCGTCGACCCGGATCGACGGGGCGAGGGTGTTGGCGAAGCTGAGCGAAGCGTCGGTCGAGACGCGCACTTCGATCGTGTTCTCGTCGAAGGTCGTGGCTCCGATCGCCGCATCGTCTTCGTTGGCGTACGCGACGGCGACGACGTCGCCTTCGCAGACCACCGAGGTGTTGCCTTGGTCTTGCGGGCCGTCGAGGTCGGCATCTGCGACGTGCAGGCCGAGTCCGTTGATGTCCTCGGTCAGGACGACTTCGTTCGGGAACGCAGTTCGGAGCACTGGCAGGCCGCCCACGCGCTCGACGTAGACGGTCTGCGAGTAGACCTCTTCGTCGAACTGGGTTGCCTCCGGGTTGTTGTAGGGAGCGATGCCCGAGATCGCCGGCGACGACTGGAATCGCGCTTCCCAGACCGCGGTCGCGTAGACCTCGCCGGTCAGCGGCGCGGGCACGGCGTTGCTGGCGCGCGAGGAGTCGGCGGACAGCTGCTGGGTGTTGATCAGGTTCAGCGTGAACGACGGGTTCAGGGCGAGGTAGCCGGGGTATGCCTGATCCAGGAGCGACCCGGGGGCGTTGGCGATCGCCGGGTCGGCGTACGTCGTCAGGAGCACCGGGTCGGAGAAGGTCTGGCCTTGGTCGTCCGAACCGATCGCGAACACGCCACTGGTTCCGATCGAGTTCCCCATCGAGTCGACGAGTTCGTCGATCACGAAGATGAACACGTGATTCTCGTGGGCCGTGATGCGGTAGCCGTTGAACGCCTGGATCGTCAGCAGGTTGACCGGCGCGTTGAACGAGTAGACCAGGCGGCTGTTGTCGTCGGGCGAGAACGTCTTGCCGCCGTCCGTCGAGGTGCGCAGTCGGATCGACGGCGACATCATCGCGGCGACCCCGTTGTCGAGCGTCGCCTGGTAGACGAGCTGCGAGGTCGGGGCGAGGTTCGGGTTCCCGGCGTTCTGCAGGAAGCCCTCGGCCGCGGTGTTCATGAACGCCAGACCGAAGGTCTGGCCGGAGGTGCTGAGGATGCTCGTCGTCGAGCGATCGAGGACCTGGCTCTGAAGAGCGGTCGCACCCGGTTGAGCGATCGCGGTCGCCGTGAGGGCGAGGACCGAGGCGCCGAGGAGGAGGGTGTGCTTCAAGGGATTGGGACCCGGGGGGATCGGGGATAGGGATCGTCGAGACGCCCGATTCAGGCGTCGCGGAGACCAAGGTCGGCGCCTCGGGTTCGTGGTCAACCTCGGGCGGGGAACTTGTCCTGATCTTGATCCGGCTGCGGGCTCTCGGGGCACCTTGGTAGACATTTGTCTTCCGGCGACGCCGCGCTACCGTCGTTGGGCCGTGCTCGCACCCTCTTCCCCCTACGTGCCGCTTTGGTGCAAGACCAACTTCTCGTTCCTCGAGGGGGCCTCGCACCCGGAGGAGTTGGCCGAGCGGACAGCGCAACTCGGGCTGCCGGCGCTTGCGGTGACCGATCGGGACGGGCTCTACGGGGTCGTGCGCAGCCATACGGCCTGCGCCGAGCAGGGGATCCGGCTGATCGTTGGAGCGGAGATCTGGTTCGACCCACGCCCCCGGTCGGCGGCGGTCGACGAGCGCCTGGCGGCGCCTCTGCTCCTACTCGCCGAGACGCGAGCGGGCTACGCGAACCTCTGCGGTCTGCTGACTCGGGGCCGGCTGCGGTGCGCAAAGGGCGCGAGCCGTCTGTTCCTGGACGACATTCTCGAACGGGCGGAGGGGTTGGTCGCACTCTTCGCTGGATCTGGTGTCGAGGCCCCGGCGCTCAGGGAGGCCTTCGGTGAGCGGATGTTCGCTCGGATCGCCCGCCATCGTGAGGCAGGCGAGACCGCGAGTGAGTCCGCGCTGCGAGCTCGGCTGCGTTCTCTTCGGATCCCGACGGTTGCCACCAGAGAGGTGCTCTACCACGAACCGCGTCGGCGACGGTTGCAGGATGTCCTGACCTGCATCCGAGAGCATCGCCAGTTGCACGAAGCCGGGCGGATCCTGCGGCCGAACACTGAGCACGCACTCTGCAGTCCACGCGTGTTCGCGAAGCAGTTCGCCGACGATCCAGGGGCGATCGAACGCACCCTGCAGGTTGCCGAGATGTGCCGCTTCTCGCTCGATGAGCTGCGCTACGTCTATCCGACCGAGGCTCTGCCCGATGGCCGGAGCTCGATGGAGTGGTTACGCGAGCAGACCTACGCCGGCGCACAGGGGCGCTACGGCGAGCACATACCTGACAAGGTCCGGCAGCAACTCGAGAAGGAGCTCTCGATCATCGAGACCCTCGAGTACGCCGGCTACTTCCTGACGATGCGGGAGATCGTCCTGTACTGCCGGCGTAACGGGATCTTGTGCCAAGGCCGGGGATCTGCAGCCAACTCGGCGGTCTGTTACTGCCTCGGGATCACCGCGATCGATCCGGTGCGGATGGATCTGTTGTTCGAGCGATTCCTCTCCCTCGAACGTCAGGAGCCGCCCGACATCGATCTCGACATCCAGCACGATCGCCGCGAGGAGGTGATCCAGTTCGTCTACGAACGCTACGGCCGGGATCACGCGGCCATGGTGGCGAACGTGATCCGATTCCGGACCCGGTCAGCGATCCGCGAGGTCGGCAAGGTGCTCGGTCTGGCTCCGACGGCTCTCGAGCGGCTCGCGAAGATGAGTTCGCGTTCGGAGGTGTCGGTCGACGAATGGTTGACCGAGGCCGGCCTCGATCCGGCCGCGCCGATTCACCGTCAGTTCGTCGAGTTGGTCGACGAGATCCGAGACACGCCGCGGCACCTCTCGATCCACCCCGGAGGGTTCCTGCTCGGTTCCGAACCGGTGCACACTCTCGTGCCGATCGAGAACGCCGCGATGGACGGCCGGACGGTCGTCCAGTGGGACAAGGAGGACTTCGAGTCGCTCGGCTTGTTCAAGGTCGATCTGCTGGCGCTCGGTTCGCTGACTCTCTGCGACGAGGCGTTTCGGCTCCTGCGGGAGCACCGTGGGCTCGAACTCGACCTCGCACGCATCCCACCGGAGGACTCGCGGACCTACGACATGTTCTGTCGTGGTGACACGGTCGGGGTCTTCCAGATCGAGTCGCGGGCACAGATGGCGATGTTGCCACGCCTCCAGCCGCGGACGTTCTACGACCTGGTCGTCGAGATCAGCATCGTCCGGCCCGGGCCGATCTCGGGTGACATGGTGCATCCCTACTTGCGCCGACGACACGGTCAGGAGGCGATCACCTACCCGCACCAGAGTCTCGTGCCGGTGCTCGAGAAGACGCTCGGGGTGCCGTTGTTCCAAGAGCAGGTGATGAAGCTCGCCGTCGTTGCGGCGGATTACACGCCCGGTGAAGCAGACCAGTTGCGTCGCGACATGGCGGCATGGCGGCAGGCGGGGCGGATCGAACGTCACCGTGAACGGTTTCTGACGCGCATGCAGCAGAAAGGCATCCGCAAGGAGTTCGCCGAACGGGTGTTCGAGCAGATCCGCGGATTCGGAGAGTACGGCTTCCCCGAGAGTCACGCGGCGAGCTTTGCGTTGATCGCCTACGCGACCGGTTGGCTGCGTTGCAACCATCACGACGTGTTCACCTGCGCATTGTTGAATGCCCAGCCGATGGGCTTCTACAGCGTCGCGACGATCGTCGAGGACGCCAGGCGCGCTGATCTCGAGGTGCGCGCGGTCGACGTCGTCCACTCTCAGCGGGACTGCACTCTCGAGCCGGTGGATCGGGCCGAGCCTGGAGCGCCCAAAGCGATCCGCATGGGGCTGCGATTCCTTCGAGGGCTGCCGGAGGCACTGATCGGGCGGCTCGAGTTCGAGCGATCGGGCCGCTCGTTCCAGAGCTTGGACGACTTCGTCCATCGTGTCCGCCCGGACCGGGGCTCACTCGATCGACTCGCCGAGTCTGGGGCGCTTCGCGAGTTGGAGCCGACTCGTCGGGATGCGTTGTGGGAGATCTGGGCTCGCGGCCGCGAGGTGAAAGACCAGCTTCCGATGCTCGAATCCGGTCAGCAGCCAGAGTTCGCACAGCTCGATGAGTTCGAGTCGATGACCTGGGATTACCAGACGCTTGGGCACAGCACCTCGGCGCATCCACTCGAGTCCTTGCGCGCCGAACTCGATCGTCAGCGATTCGTCCGGGCCGAGACGATCGCCGGGCTACCGAACGGTCGCCGGGTGCAGCATGCCGGACTGGTGATCTGCCGCCAGCGACCGGGGACGGCCAAGGGTGTCGTCTTCCTGACGCTCGAGGACGAGACCGGCTTCTGCAACGTCGTGGTTTGGCCGGACAAGGCCGAGAAATTCGCGCCGTTGATCAAGGCCGAGCCGTTGCTCGCCGTGCGCGGCAAGCTGCAGGTCGAAGGCGTGCAGGCGGATCGACGGGTCGTGCACCTGGTCGCGGACTCGGTGTTCGTGCCCGAGCTTGGTTGCAGCCCGTCGACCGGCGGGTCCCGGGACTTTCACTAGCAGCCGAGGGCGGAGTCCGGATCCGGGGCGGCCAAATTCGGTCCGACGAATCGACGAACCACCGATCGCATCGCGAGGCTGGAGCCGGCCCCCAGCTCAGGCGACTCGAATTGGGCGCAGATCTGAGCCGCGTTCCCACAACGGGCGCTCCGGTTGTTATCTTCCGGGGTGGCGCAGTGCTCTCCCCTCGCTGTGCTGTATTCGGCTTCCTCCCACCGAAGTTCGCCCTGTGTATCGATTCCTGCTCGCAGGAGTGATCTGTGGCTTCGCCGCAGGCTCACTCCAGGCTGATTGTCCCTCCGCGGGGACTCCTCGATTGCTGGATATCCCTCGCTCTTCGGAGCAAGGACCCAGTGAACAACCGACGGAGTTGCTCCCCACACCGATTCGAGTTCCGTACGGCAAGCTGGATCGTTTCGTCGATCTCCAGCGCACCCGTATCGCCCTCGGTCTCCTGCGCGGAGCAGACGCTCCAGAGGGGGTGATCGCCTCGCCGCTTCCGAACATCGTGTTCGTGGATACCGACCTCGGTGCTGATGGCGAGAACTGGACGAACACCGCCGCGAGCTGGAACGAGCATCCGTCGGTCGATTGGGCTTCGCCCGTGGGAGTCGATGACTTCGGTGGCGCGTTGGTGTTCCCACGTGAAGTGCTGGTGGGATTTGTGTCGGGGGAGATCACCGAGTCCGCGGAGCTCGAACTTCTCGCTTCGGTCGGACTCGTTCCGACGGGTGCACGAGGCTGGAACGGCCTCCACGGCGTCTACCGATGTCGTTCGGAGAGTTCGGACGGGATGATCACGCTTGCTGCACTCGAGCTGATCTCTCGGCGGGACGAGGTCCTGTTCGCTGAGCCGGACGCGTGGTTCACCGGGCGGTCGGATGCATCCGCGATTCGCGAGGTCGACACGACGTCGAGCGCGTTCGCCCTCGACGACCCACTGCTCAACGAGGCCTGGGGCCTCGACAACGTCGGCCAGGTCGTCGGCTCGAGCCCGGCGGGTACTCCTGGTATCGACGTCGGCGCGCTCGTCGCTTGGCCCATCGATACCGGTGGAGTCAATGCACCGGTTGCGATCCTCGATGTCGGGGTCGACTTAGGGCACCCGGATCTGAATGTGACGTTGGCCGGAAACGACGTCACGGGAGACGCGGCCTCGCCGGGTGACGGGAGCGCGGTCAACGTCTTCGACAACCACGGGACAGCTGTCGCGGGATGTCTGATCGCGCAGCTCTGCAACGGTCTCGGATCGGCCGGGCTCGCGCCCGACGCTCCGGCCTCGTCGATTCGGACCTTCATCACGCTCAACGCGAGCGGGATTTGGGCGAGCCAGCTGTCCTCGACCGTCAGCGCGTTGACCCACGCCGAGGGCGTGAACGCCCGTGTCAGCGTGAACAGCAACGCCTACGGCTTCCAGTCGACCGTGATCGACCTGAAGTACAGCCAGACCCGTGACGACGGCATGGTGCACGTGTCGTCGGCGGGAAACTCCCTCGCGTCGTCGGTGACCTACCCGGCGTCCCTGCCGACGGTGCTCGCCGTCTCGGGGATCGATTCGAGTGGCAACATGGCGCTGTTCGGGGCGGCTGGAACCAACACCGGGCCGTCCGTCGTGCTCTGTGCTCCAGCACGTGATGTTGTGACGACCGATCGTTCGGGGCTCGATGGCTACACCGCCGGTGACTACCTGCTCGTCGACGGAACGTCGTTTTCGGCGCCTTACGTGGCTGCGACCGCGGCGCTCGCGATCAACATCGAACCCGACCTCCAAGCGTTCGAAGTCGAGGCGCTGATGTACGAGCACGCGCTCGACCTCGGTGCTGTGGGACGCGACCCGGTGTTCGGCTTCGGTCTCGTGCGTGCGGCCGAGGTTGTCATGGACGTGCGGAGTCCGGAGTTCGACGGCACCGGAGATCCGGTGGTGCTCGAGGTCGCGAACGCTCCCGACGTTCCGGTCGGTGGTGCCGGGTCGTGGATCCACACGGCCACGGGTGGCGACACGGTGTTGATCAACATCGTGGATCCGCTCGCCCAGTTCACCGGCGACCCTTTCTCGATCGGGTTCGAGTTCCCGACCAACGACACATTTCCGATGGTGCTGCCAGGCTTCTGGCTGGGCGCGACCGCGATCATCGCACCGATCAGTGCACCGTTGCCCAGCAGTGGGTTCACGCTGCCCTTGCCGCTTCCGCCAACCGTCCCCGAGATCCGCATCCTGACCCAAGGGTTCATTCTGACGACCTCGGGTGGTCTTCGGATCGTGACGACTCCGGGTCTAGATCTGCGGATCCGCTGAACGGATCAGGCCAAGAGGTCCAGACCCGACCCTTCGACCCGGTGTCGGATCCGGCGGTCGCCGAGGCGCTCCTTGGCCTCGCCGTCCTGGCCATCCGCTGCCTCGTTCGAGGACTTATCTCGATCTCCGGAGGATCGGTCACCCGCGTCCCGCTGGTGGATCTGCGCTTCGTCCACCTGAAGTCCCTGAGCTTCGAGTGCTCGGGTCAGGTCTGCGAGTCGGCGCTCGATCGCGTCCGCCACCTCGCCGCGTTCGACCGCGAGGACGACGCGGGTTTTGCCCTCCTCGACGACCAGTTCGATGTCGATGCGACCGAGGTCCGGCGGATCGAGTTCGATCTCCACTCGTCCGCCGCCCTTTGCGGTTTCCACCGCGATGCGCTTGAGGATCGAGTCGGTGTCGAATCCCTTCGAAGCGACGAAGTAGCGGGGAGTGACCGAGCCCAGCGGAGCGGAGTTCTGGCTGCTCCCGTTGCTCCTCGAGGACGGGCTCGCGCTTCCGACGCCCGCCGGCGTGATGGTCGAGGTCGCGGGCTTCGCGGCCGTGGCGACCGTCGCCGTCGTGGCGAACGGGCCGTTCAGTGCAATGGCGGCGGAGGTGTCGCTCAGGGTTGGGTTCGCCTGCGGACCGCCCCCGGTCCCTGGAGATCGCGGCTGTCCAAGAGATTGGTCGCCGTGAGAGTCCTGGTTGCGCAGATCGGCGGCTGGCTCACGTCGCGAGATCAGAGTGTCTCCGCTGTCTTCGACCTGTTCCGGAGTCGTGTTCTGTGCGACTGGATCGGTCGGGGCCGCCGTCGGTTCTCCTTGAGTGTCGTCGTTCTCGACAGCGGACCGTGGGGCGGGAGATTCGTCGGATCGCTGCCGGACTTCGGTCGACGGGGCCTCTTCTACACCGCTGTCCCGGCGGTCGACGGTCTGGGCGCGTTCCCGTTCCAGTCGTCGCTCGAAGCTGTCGGGCTCGACCGAGCCTGCCGGATCGTTGCGCGTCAGCGCTTCGAATCGCGGCAGTTCTGACACGTCGCGGTCCAGTCGTCCGAACGGGGTGGTCGTCATCGTGCGCGAACGGAGCAATCGCCGCGCCGTCCCGCCGTCGAATCCAAGGGCCGCTCCGAGGGGGAGTTCCGAGCCGACCTCTGGGCAGTCTGCGAAATCCGCCGGCACCTTCGACCGGGCCCCGAGCAGATTCGGCGGTTTTCGCCGGCTATCGCTCAAGTGTCTCCGCGAGCTGCCGAAGACTGTGTTGGGTGGCCACGACATCGGTCACTCAGAGGAAGACCGATGCAGCAAAGTCCGGAACCCGAGCCTTCGCCGTCCGACAACGAGGATCGTGCCTACTCCCTTCGCCTGGCGGCTCGCCTGGCTGGACGGCCGGAACGTCGAGTCCAGGTCGTGGCTCTTGCCCGCGCCCGGATGGATCGTTCCTCCACAGAATCGTTCCACGACTCCCTCGCGCGCGATCTCGCGGCGCGGCTCGGTCGGACCGAGCGCAGCTGAAGCCAGCCCTCAGCGCAGAGTCGATGCGATGCGACTCGTGCCGTAGTCGATGAATCGACGCGGCGACAAGAACGTCATCCGCCAGCCGTGGAGCGAAGTCTCCTCAGCTTGTTCATCCTCGGCGTATCGCCGAACGTCGGCTGCGACTGCGTCGTCGCTGGCGTCCAGGACCGCTTCGGCCTGCCACAGCGTGGATCCGTCGTGGAGCGACAACATCCGCGTTCGGAGCCCGAACTGCGGTGGCTCGTAGGGGCGGAACGAGGTGACGGTGCCGAGGACGACTGCATCGATCTGGTAGCGCTCACCGAGTGCGACGAGATCTCTGGGTGCGAGTGTCGCTCGTCGGACCGAATCGTAGATCCGGCTCTGTTCCTCGGATCCGTCCGGCAGGGGACGGACTTCAAACCGTCCAGTGCGAACCAGCGCTCGGGCGAGCGAATCGCGCACCTGCTCGGTCTCCGCGGTGACGCCGTCGGCGTTCTGCATCGGTAGGACCATGACGCGTTGAACCGAGCGCAGTGCTTCGTCGCTCTGGCGTTCGCTGAAGATCGGTACCGCGTCGCGGCTACCGGTTGACTGGCAGGCGCAGAGGATCAGGCCGAGAACGACGGCCGATCGGCGAGTCATCGACGTCCCCCGAGCGGAGCCGCGACGGACTGGGTCTGCTCGCGGATTCGGAGTTTCAGGATCTCGCCTTCGAGCTCGGCTGCGTGGATCCGCAGAGCGAGGATCTGGCTCTCGAGATCGTTGCGGACAGCTGCATGCTGCTCGGCATCTTCCTCGGCCACGGCCCTCCGTTGACGTTCGGCCTCGAGATCGAGGGTGTGTCGGGTCTTCGCATCCCGTTCGATACGCAGTTCGCGCTGCGCCGTGTCCAGTTGGCGCTTCAGCGAGTCGATCTCGTCCTGCAGAGCCAGCAGGTTGCCGAGTGGCGTGTCCTCGCCTCGGCTCGTCGGCTCACGATCGAAGTCCTGTCGCTGCGGATTCGCCGGGGGAGTCGAGCAGGCGGTCAGGCTCAAACCGACGAAGAGCGCGAGCCAGGTCGCGGCTCGGAACTGGCGGATGATCTTGGGACTCACGACGGTTCCTCCTTCGAGCGTTCGATCGCGTCTTCGGCCTGGCACTCGATGACCACGCGGCCGCCGCAGCGGCAGCGGACCTCGAAGCCTTCGATCCGACCCGTTCCCGGAAGTGGGACCACGGTCATGACCTCGTCGCTCGGTGATCCCTGAACCGGGACTTGCACCGCGTGCTCGCTGCGTTGCACCGAGCGAGCGCGCAGGATGGTCTTCTCCGTTCGATTCGACGTCATCGTCCGATTGCTGGGGGGCTTGGCCCCTCACACGACGACGTCGATCGAGCGGCCTTTCCCTGGTTCTCTTCGGCCGTTCGCAGGGGCTCTCTGGAGACGACCCGCGATTCGCTGAGCCTCGGATTCCGCGACTGCGTCCGGATCCTCGGGCGGACCGTCCTGGGCTTGGTCTCTTGGCTGACCGAGCGAGTTCTCGAATCCGGCACCGTCTATACGCGGCTTCGGGGCCACGGACGGGATCACGTAGCGGTTCTGGATCGGGTCGACCACGGCGTCAGCGCTTCCGCCCCCCGGTATCGAGGAGGTCCCGCAGGCGCTTCATCGCGCGCGAGAGAAGTTGGGAGACGCGCGACTCGGTGATCCCGAGAAGATCTCCGATCTCACGTAGGAAGAGGCCGTCCTGCACGTACAGCGCGACGATCCGACGCTCCCGATCGGGGAGCTTCGCGATCGCTGCTCGGAGGGCTACGAGCTCGTCGCTGTCGGCGGCTGCCTCGTCCGGTCCTGGCCCCGGATCGGCTGGTTCTCTGACCGGCTGCAGGACGAAGTCGTTGTCGAGCCGGACCGGTTTGCAGTGCCGTGACGACTCCAGATCGCGCTCCAGTTCTGCGAGCGCGATGTTCAGATGGTCTGCGATCTCGAGGTTGGTCGGCGTCCTTCCGAGGATCTCTCGGAGCTGCTCGCCCGCACGGCGGAACGCCCGCATCCGGGCCCGGTGACCCCGTGACATCGGATCGAGCCGACGAAGCTCGTCCAGAACAGCGCTGGAGATGGTCCGGTAGGCGAGCGTCGAGAACGACGTTCCGCGGCCCTCGTCGAACTGTTCCGCAGCGCGGATCAGACCGAGGCTGCCGGCAGCCAGGAGATCTTCTCGGTCGAGCACCTCGTGCACGGGTCTCGGCATGCGCGAGACGACGTAGCCGACCAACGCGAGATTCGACTCGACGAGTTCGTCCCGCTCGGCGCGGCTTCGGCGTGAGGTCGTTTCGCTCACGCTGCCCCCTCGTCGGAGTTCTGCTCGGCCAGTGCTCGTCGATCGCGCTCGAGTGCGTCCAGGAGCGGAGTGGCGAGGAGCGGGGCGAGGATCGCACTGACGGCCGAAGCGATCGCTGCACGGATCAGCGCCGTGTCGAACTCGGCGTTCGAGAGGATCGCAGTCACGAAGGCGATGCCGAACACGACGCTCGCGACGTAGGTCGCGATCGGTCCGGGTTTGTGCGAACGGGTGCCCATCAGGTCCGTCTGGCCTTTCGGCTCCCCGGGGGCCCGGCATTGAGTCGACCTGGGGCCTCGATCCGCCGATCTCACCGACCGGAGGGCTCCTCGGTGTTGCGGTCGAGCGGGAGTGCGTTCGTGGGTTCGTGGCGCTAGCGTTCGCCGCGTGGCGGGACATCTGGACTTCGACAGCGTCGCACGGCGACTGATTGCTGGGTTCGTCGAGATCAACGAGGACTGCGTCGATGGACGTCTCCGCCTGCCGACTTTCGCAATCGATGACCTCGGCACAGAGCGACTCGGTCAGTGGTGTCGAAATCGTCGACAGATCACGCTCTCACTCTCGCATGTCCTCGGTGAGCCCTGGAGCGCGGTGCTGGAGACCCTCCGTCATGAGATGGCGCACCAGTTCGTCGACGAGATCCTCGGCATTGAGGACGAGGCGCCTCACGGTCCGGCCTTCGTCTCCGCTTGCGAGCGGCTGCGAGCAGACCCTGCGGCTCGTCGTCTGAACGATCCCGGATCCGAGCAGGACAAGGAAGAGCAGTCGGGCGCGCGGCGGATCCAGAAGCTCCTCGCCCTGGCGGAGGGTACGACTTCCGCGCACGAGGCCGCGGCTGCTCTGCGCAAGGCGAGGGAGCTGATGTCGAGTGACGGCTCGAATGGCGTTGGGCCTTCGCCGGCTCACGGCACGCTCGAACTCGGTCGTGTGCGGAAGCGGCACGAGGCCTGGGAGTACGCGCTCGCCAACCTCCTTACGGACGGGTTCGGAGTCTCGATCGTCTGGGTGCCCAGCTTCTCGGTCTCCGAGAATCGGGACGGCACGGCGATGCTGGTGCACGGACGACGCTCTCAACTCCAGACCGCGGAGCACGCCCACGCATTCCTGACCGCGATGATCCCGGGGGCCTGGTCCGCGCACCGCCGTCGCGAAGGCCTGAGCAGCAGTCGCGATCGCGCCCGGTTCGCGCACGGGTTTCTGCTGGGTGTGCGCGATCGGATGTTCCGAAGACCCGACACGGAAACTCGATCCGGCGAGCCAGCGACGGCCGCGCTGGTCCCGTTCGCGGTCGACGCAGAGCTCGATCGATTCGTGCGTTGGCGGCACCCGCGGATGCGGACGGTCTCGGTCGGTGCCGGCCGAGGATCGGACAGCGGATTCTCCGATGGACGTCGTGCGGGTCGGGAGGTTTCGCTCTACCGGCCCCTCGGTCGCGGGAGCGCCGCCGGCCCCGGACTTCTCGGTGACAGCTGAGGTTCCGCGTCCAAGTCCTTGTGCATAAGGGCCTTGGAACTGTCGTTGGAGCCTCCGGGGATCCCCTCAAGAGACTCCGCCAGTCCGGTCGATAGCTCGAAGAGAGACATCCCGGACGCTCCGGGGCGAAACCTGATTCGAGTGGAGGCGATTCGATGTACGGATTGGTGAACAAGGCCATCGAGAGCCTGATCAACGAGCAGTTTGGCGCCGAGACGTGGACGAAGGTCCGCAAGAAGGCCGGCGTGGAAGACGGCGGCTTCATGGGGATGGACCCGTACGACGACGCGGTGACCTACAGCCTCGTCGGTGCGGCTTCGGAGGTCCTCGAGACGCCAGCCGAGCAGCTCCTCGAGAGCTTCGGCGAGTTCTGGACGCTCTACACTGCGAACGAGGGATACGGCGGTCTGCTCGAGATGTCGGGGAGCACGCTGGAGGAGTTCCTGCAGAACCTCGACGAGATGCATGCGCGCATTGCTCTGAGCATGCCCGAGCTGCAGCCGCCGTCGTTCCACCTGGAGCACATCGATGACGAGCGCATGGCGCTCCACTACACGAGTGAGCGCGCTGGCCTCGAGCCGATGGTTCGCGGCCTGATCCGTGGCCTCGGCAAGCGTTTCGAGACGCCGATCGAGATCACTCAGACCGAATCGACGACCGCAGATGGCCGCACCCAGGCCACGTTCGAGATTCGCGTCCTCGAGGCTGCGCCCGGTGGGCAGGCCTGATCCGTTCCCGTTAGCTCGCGACGGTTTGTAAGTCAGATCCGTGATCGAACGCCAGGAAGCCTCTGACGCCTACTCGCTGACACCGGCGGACTTCGGTGAGGCTTTCCCGTTCCACATCATCACGGATCGCGAGATGCGGATCGTCCAGATCGGACGATCCGTGCGGAAGGTCTATCCGCAGATCGTGCTGGGCCAGGAACTCAGCGAAGTGTTCCGGATTGTTCGACCCGCCTTGCGGAGTATCGATTGGGACACGATCAGCAAGCGTACGTCGACGGTCTACCAGTTGGCGTGCCCGCGGGGTCAGCTACGGCTCCGTGGCCAAGTCGTCGTCGATGAAGAACGCGGTCGAATCGCGTTCCTGACGACCCCTTGGATCACCGACATTTCGGATCTCGATCCGCTGGGTCTCAACCTGCGGGACTTTGCGACCCACGATGCGGTGTCGGACTTCCTCTTCTTGCTGAAGACGCGCGACGCGAGCATCGCCGACGCTCGCAGCATGGCGGAGCGACTCCGCGAGCAGAGCGCACGCCTTGAGAAGGCTCACCACGCGGCCGAGGAGGCGAACCGTGCCAAGAGCGAGTTCCTCGCAACGGTTAGCCACGAGATCCGCACTCCGATGAACGGAGTGGTCGGCATGGCGCAGCTGTTGCTCCAGACGCAACTGGCGAACGAACAACTCGAGTATGTCCGGACGATCGATGACTCGGCCAACTGGCTCCTGTCGATCCTCAACGACATTCTCGATATGTCGAAGATCGAAGCGGGCAAGCTCTCGACGCGCGACGAGCCCTTCCAGCCGGCTCAGCTCGTGCGGGAGACCGCTCGTCTGTTCGAGGGTCAGTGCGCCCGTTCGGGGGTGAAGCTCGTCGTCGATATCGAGGACGGGCTCGCATCACTCGTCGCGGGCGATGGCCAACGACTCCGACAGATCTTGTCGAACTTCGTCGGCAACGCCGTGAAGTTCACGAGCGATGGTGAGGTCCGCGTGGTTGCTCGCACGACCCAGTCGACGGGCGATCACCGGGTGAAGATCGAGTTCGCAGTCGAGGACACCGGCATTGGTATCCCGCCGGACGCGCTCTCGAAAATCTTCGACGCCTTCGTCCAGGCGGACTCGACCACGACTCGCAAGTTCGGTGGCACCGGTCTAGGACTCGCGATCTGTCGTGGGTTGGTCGAGATGATGGGCGGTGAGATCTCTGCTTCCAGCGAGGTCGGGAAGGGCAGTCGGTTCGCGATTGAAGTTCCCTTCGCCGTCGTCGACCAGGTCACTCCACAGAACCCGGCCAAGCCGGAGAGTAAGAAGCGCTCCTTCGATGGGTGTCGTGTCCTGCTCGCTGAGGACAACCCGGTCAACCAACGCGTCGCCGCGACGATGCTGCGCAAGTATGGATGCGAGTGTTTGGTCGTCGACAACGGACAAGAGGCCGTCGACCTGCTCCAGGGGCAGGCGTTCGACCTCGTCCTGATGGACTACCACATGCCCGTGCTCGACGGTCCCGGTGCGGTTCGTGCGATTCGTAAGCACGAAGGCCTGATCGAGGCCCACACTCCGATTGTCGCTCTGACGGCGAACGCGCGCGATCAGGATCGCGAGGCTTGCTTCGAAGCGGGGATGGACGACTTCCTGTCCAAGCCTGTGAGTTACACGAAGCTCGGTGAGATCCTCGGCCGCTGGTTCGAGTCGGAGAGCGACGCGACCGACCGGGCGAACAAGGCCTGAAGGTCAGAGGCCGCCCCGGACGCGTTGCGTCGGCAGAGCGGTCGTTGCTCGATGATCGATTGCCGAACCGCGCGGTCGGTCCGCACCCATCCGATCAGGTCGATCGTGTGACCGAGGAACGTCGAGGCCGTCTTCGAGAGTCGGGTCGCCGTGGCCGTGGCTTCCTGCAGGCTTTGGACGTTGTTGACCACCAGGGCTGGAGCCGGGAGTTCTGCGTGATGCAGGGTCTTCAACAGAGCATAGGTGTCGGTGACCGAGGCAGGATCGGAGCCGGTGACTGCAACTTGCACGTTCGCTCGGCGTGCGGCCTCGAGGACCATCGCATTCATCGAGGATCCGGTGTCACAGACGACTAGATCAAAGTCCTTGGCGACCTCGTCGATGATCTCGTAGGCACGATGCATTCGCGCAGCCGATCCGAGTGCGAGCTCCGACGGACCGCTGCTGCCGAACAACGCGGCGAGTTTCGGAGCGATCACCGTCAGTGCCTGCATCGGGCTGCAGCGAGAGCTCGCTGCGTCCTCGAGCGTGAACTTGGGACTGCGCCGGAAGTGCACGTGCAGGTTCGCCGTCCCTGAGTCGAGGTCGACCAGCAGGGTCTTGCGGCCCGATCGTGCGGCGAGTGTCGCCAGATTCGCCGCGACGACGGTCTTGCCGACGCCTCCCTTGCCGCCGGTGACCACCAGCCAGTCCGGGCGCCGGCCTGAAGCGCGGCGAAGACCATTCGCTTGCGCGTTCATCGGGTCACCTCCACGCCGGCGTCGGCTCGGTCGAGCTCGAAGGCTCGCAGCGCGAGACTCGTGCGATTCGCAGGGACGATGTCTTCGGGCACTTCCTGCCCGACCGTGATGTGGCTGATCGGCAATTTGCGTTCGATGGCAAGTCCGAGCACTTCGCCCGGTGCGTCGGTTTCGTCCCACTTGGTCAGGACCATCGAGGACGGAGTCGGGGGTGCGAACGCCTCGAGTGCGCGCTGTGCGTCGACGCGACGTGAGCTCGCCGGGAGGCAGAGGGTCGTGGCGATTGGGTTGCGGCCGAGATGAGCTCGTAGGTGATCGAGGGCCTTGCGGTCGAAGGGGCTTCGGCCGGTGGTGTCGATGAAGACCCGGTCGCGGTCCGCGAAGCGTTCGAGATGCCGAGCGAGATCCGACGGCGTGAATGCGACTTCGCAGGGGACGTTGAGGAGGTCGGCGTAGGCGCGCAGCTGTTCGACCGCGCCGACGCGGTAGGTGTCGAGCGTCAGGATGGCGACCGACTCACCACGTTGGTCGGCAGCAGCAGCGAGCTTGGCGATCGTCGTCGTCTTGCCGACTCCCGTGGGGCCGACGACAGCGACGGTCCTTTGGTCTGCGAGCGATGTCGTGGGGATCAGGGACGCGAGGACCTGAGCTGCGGCTCGCGGCAGCGCCGGGTCGCCCTCACGGTCGAGGCGGATACGGGTGTTGCGCAGTGCGAATTGCACGGCCTCGAGGATCGTCCTCGGGTAGCCCTGGGACAGGGCGCGCTCCGCCAACGGAGCGAATCCACGGGAGAATCGACGGCGGGTCGGATCTGGTCGTGGGATCTCCACGATCGCCTCGTTGGGCTGGTCCCGGCGCCTGCGGCGGGTGGATGCTCGCGGCAACGCGTCGGCCTGCGTCTCGGCCGACGGGATCTGAACCGTGACGACGAATCCGGATGCGGTTTGCTCAGATCCAGCGATCAACACGTCGCGGCCGAACTGGCGCTGGGCTTCTTGCATCGCCGCGCGCAGCGTCGCGGCTTCGATTCGGAACGACTTCATCGAGGTCATGACGGTTCTCCGGCGGGCACGCCGACCCGCGTCGAGGTCTCGACGCGCTTCGCGGCGCCAGATTCCTGGTAGCTCAGAACGGCCGCGTTCGGCACGACACCTCGGACGGCATCGGCGAGGAACGGTCGGAGGGAGGCTCGCGTGATCAGGACCGGATCCCGGCCAGTGCGGGCGAGTTCGGCGAGTGAATTGGCGACCTCGTCGACGAAGCGGGCGAGGAAGCCCGGCGGGAGTCCGTCGACGCCACCCTGACCCTGCACGGCATCCGCGAGAGCCTTCTCGAGCGTGGGGTCGAGGACCGCGGCGTGCAGTGACTTCTCCTCGTCGAGATACGGGGAGACGAGAGAGCGCGCGATGGCGGCCCGCGCAGCCTCGGTCAGCGCGCGCGGGTCCTTGGTCTCCTCCGCATGATCGGAGAGTGCTTCGAGGATCGTCTGGAGGTCGCGGATCGGAACCTTCTCGAGGAGGAGCCGACTGAGGACGTTCTGGATCTGACCGAGCGACAGACGTTGCGGAAGCACCTCGTCGACAACGGCCGGGGCGTTCTTCTTCAGGTTGTCGAGCAGCACCTTCACGTCGTCACGCGTGAGCAACTCGTTCGCGATATCTCGCAGGATCTCGGACAGGTGCGTGACCAATACCGAGGGGGCGTCGATGACGGTGAAGCCAGCGAGTTCCGCTCGGTCTTTCTCGGATTCAGGGATCCAGCGAGCTGGCAGCCCGAAGGCCGGCTCAACAGTCGGAGTGCCTCCCAAGTCGGTGCCTTCACCAAGACCGCCAGGGTCCATTGCGAGGAACTGTCCGACACGGAGATCGCCGCTCGCGATCTCGTGACCGTTGAGCAGGATGCGGTAGGTGTTCGGATCGAGGCGTGCGTCGTCGCGCACGCGGATCGGCGGAATCACCAAGCCGACGGCCTGGGCGAACTGGTTGCGGATCGAGCGAATGTGATCGAGCAGGCCACCGTGCTTGCCCGGGTCGACCAGCGGGATCAGTCGGTAACCGAGTTCGATACCGAGCCGGTCAACTGTCAGTGAGTCCTCGAGTTCCTGCTCGGAAGCCTCCGGGTCCGGAGCCTCGGCCTGCTCGAGTGCCAGTTCTTGTTCGCGCTGTTCGCTCTGCTTGCCGCTGCGTTGTGCGAGGATCCAGAGGAACGATCCGAGCGTGAGGAACGGGATGATCGGCATGCCGGGCACGAAGGCCAGGGCTCCGAGGATCGTTCCGGTCACACGCAGCACGACCGGCTTGTCGAGCAGCTGTCCAGACAGGTCCTGGCTCAGCCCGAGATCCGAGCTGCCGCGAGCCGTCAGCACACCAGCACCCGTTGCCACCAGGAGGGCCGGCATCTGCGAGACGAGGCCGTCTCCGACGGTCAAGAGCGTGTAGGCCGCCGCCGCATCGCCGAATGGCAAGCCGCGTTCGAACATGCCGATCACGAGGCCTCCGATGACGTTGATCGCCGTGATGATCAGTCCGGCGATCGCGTCTCCGCGGACGAACTTGCCGGCACCGTCCATCGCGCCAAAGAACTGGGCTTCGCTCGTGAGACCTTCTCGGCGACGTTTGGCTTCGTCGTTGCTGATGATGCCGGCGTTGAGGTCGGCATCGATCGCCATCTGGCGACCGGGGAGTGCGTCGAGAGTGAACCGTGCGGCGACCTCGCTGATTCGGTTCTGACCGCGTGTGATCACGACGAACTGGATCACGACGAGTATCAGGAAGACGACCACGCCGACGACATAGTTCCCCCCGATCACGAAATCGCCAAAGCTCTGAATGATCTGCCCGGCCTCCCCTTCGTTGCCGAGGATCAACCGCGTCGATGCGACGTTGAGCGCAAGGCGAAACACCGCCGCGAACAACAGGATCGTTGGGAACGTCGTGAAGTCCGTCGGCTTCGGTGTGTGCAACACCGTCATCAAGATCAGCAGACTGAGCATGATGTTGGTGCCGAGGAGCAGGTCGAGCAGCCAGGCCGGCAGCGGGACGAGCATCACAGCGAGGACGCCGACGACGCCGATTCCGAGGGCTTGTTCCGAGAGCTTGAAGGCTCGCTTCTGACCGTTGTCAGGAGTTCCGATCATCGTTCAGCCCCCGCGGGAACACTCGTATCGAGCACGTGACTCAGGACCGACGCGACGGCCTTGTACAAATGCTCCGGAATTTGCTCGCCGATCTTCACGGTGCGGAAGAGGGCGCGGGCGAGCGGCGGATCCTCCTGGATCGGCACGTCGTGCTCGGTCGCGAGTGCGCGGATGCGAGCCGCGACTTCGTCGGCTCCCTTCGCGACGACCTCGGGTGCCGCCTGCTCGCCGCGTCGATAGCGGAGCGCGACGGCGAAGTGGGTCGGGTTGGTGATGACTACGTCCGCTTCCGGGATCGCTTCCATCATTCTCCTCTGAGCGAGTTCCTGGGCCGCACGCCGGATGCGAGAACGGATCAGCGGGTCGCCCTCGGATCGCTTGCGCTCGTCTTCGACCTCGCGACGAGTCATCCGCAGTTGCTTGCCCATGTCGAAGCGCTGCCACCCGAAGTCGACGAGGCCGATGAACAGCGCCATCAGTCCGATCGCGCCGAGCGCGGTCGTGACGAGATCGGTGAGAATCGAGATCCCGCCAGTCAACGGCAGCTGGCCGCTGAGACTCAACGCGGTCAGCTCGTCGCCGATCAACGTGTGGAGGATCCACGCGGTCGCACCGATCTGCGCCAGTGCGATGACCGCGCGCAAGATCGCTGCCGGTCGGAAGAGCTTCTGAAAGTTCTTCATCGGCGAGAGCCGAGACCAGTCCCAGCGCAGGGCTTTCGGTCGTATCCGAACGCCGACTTGCAGCGCGGAGGCGGCGAATGCCGCCGCGACGACGATCCCGACGAACCCGAGAGCTGCGGGGAAGACCCCGGTCACCGTGGCGCGCAGGAACTCGACCGAGTCGATCGTGTCTTCGAAAGACATCGAGCGGACACGGCCTACGTCCAGTCCGGATGCGATCTCCGCGGACATCGCGCGAAGCAAGCTGGGGCCTGTCTGAGCCACTGCGATCGCAACCGCGAGGACCAGCATCGCCGCCGTCAGGTCTCGTGACTGAGCGACTTGCCCCTTGTCGGCGGCTTCCTGTAGGCGACGCGGCGTCGGCGCCTCGGTCTTGGATCCGTCGTCCTTGAAGAGACCCATCGATCAGTTCCCCTCCGTGAAGCGAGTGATCCACTCGAGGATCCCGTCGAGCGCGCCATCGGCGAAGACTTCGAGTCCGGTCGGTAGGAACAGCAGTGCGCCGACCAGTCCGAGGATCGACCGCACGCCGTAGCCGAAGTCGAGCAGGTTCATGCCCGGGAGCGCTCGTCCGAGAACGAGCAGTGCGCCGGTCGACAATGCGAGAAGAGCGAAGAGCGGCAGCCCGATCTTCAAGGTCAAGACCAGAGCCTGTGCGACCGTGGCGGAGAGACCCTGCACCATGTCCGCCAGGTCGAACCCCGACCCCACGGGGGCCGATTCGTGCGTCGCGAGCAGGAGACGCACGCACTCGTGGTGCATGTCGAGCTGAAAGGCAATCAGCAGTCCGAGGACTTCGACCAGGCGAGCACCGGCGGCGTCCTGAGATCCGGTCAGAGGGTCCAGAACGCGCGCGACGCTGAGGCCCATCTCGTTCGACAGGAATTCACCGGCTGTTCGGGCTGCGGACAGGACGATGTGGACGGCGAAGCCGGCGAGAAGGCCGAGAAGCACTTCGCGCATCCCGAGCAAGAAGAGGTCGGGAAGGCCGCGCAGTTCGGCGGTGGTCGTTCCCGAGGTCCAGAACGTCAACGCTCCGATCGCTGCTGCGAGCACGACACGGAGCATCCGCGCGCTGGTCGGCGTGCCGAACAGCGGGACGACGGCGAGGAACGCCATCGCGCGGAGCAAGTGCAGGCCGAAGCCCGCGGCGTAGCCTTCGCTCAGTCGCAGCAGAAGCTCGTTCACGCGCCCGGACCCCAGCTATCGAGATTCAGGAACAGAGACTCGGCGAATTCGACGAGGCGATTCAGCGTCCAGGGTAGGAGCAACAGAATCGTCAGGGCGACCGCGAGCATCTTGGGGACGAGTGCGAGGGTCTGCTCCTGGATCGCGACGACGGTCTGGAAGAGGCTGACCAACAGGCCGACAAGGAGGCCGGCGAGCAGCGGCGGAGCGACCAGAATGATCGCGGTCCAGAGCGTCGTGCGGGCGAGGTCGAGAACGTTGTCGAGGTCCATCGTCAGAGCTCCACGAAGCTGCCAGCGAGCGATTCGACGACCAGGTTCCAACCGTCGACCAAGACGAAGAGGAGCACCTTCAACGGCGTCGAGACGACGACCGGTGGAAGGGTGAACATGCCCATCGAGATCAGGATCGAGGAGATCACGAGGTCGATGACGAGGAACGGCAGGAAGAGCACGAAGCCCATCTGGAATGCCGTCTTGATCTCCGAGAGCACGAACGCGGGAACGGCGACGTGGAACGGAACCGATGACGCGACGACTTCGCCGTTGGGATCGAGTTCGAGATCCGAGTCGAGTCGATCACCGGCGAGATCGACAATCAGATCGAGGTCTTCCACGCGTGTCTGAGCGAGCATGAACTCGTTCATCCGCGTCCCGGCCCGGTCGAGTGCTTCGTCGAGGTCGATCTGTCGTTCGACGTAGGGCTCGTAGGCGTTGTCGCGCACGTCCTGGAAGACCGGCGCCATGACGAAGATCGACAGGAACGCGGCGAAGCCAGTGACGACCAGGGTCGGAGGGAGTTCCTGGATCGACATCGCTCGACGCAGGAACGACAGCACGATGACGATGCGCGTGAACGACGTCATCGTCATGATGATCGCGGGCGCGAGCGACAAGACCGTCATCAGCAGGACGATCTCGAGCGCTCCGCCGATACCGTCCGGATCGAGTGCACCGGTCGAAAGGCGCAGATCGATTCCCGGTCCCTGCACGGCGTCTTGAGCGACGCTCTGCAGTGGGTCCGTGAGCGGCGAGCCGTCGAGGCCCGGGCCCTGCAGTTCCTGAGGAGGGTCCTGGATCATTCGGTTGAGTCCGATCGCTGCAGATGGCGCAGCAGGGGTTCGAACTTCGTGCGCGCGCTGACCGAGTCCTCGGCCGCGCTCGACGTCGCCGTGGTCCTCGTCTGGAGGGCGGTGGGGCGGGGAACGGTGACCGTGGTTTCCGGTTGAGTGCGGGTCGTCGTGTCGGCGAGGTCGACGCCGGTCTCTTCGAGTTCACCGGCGCCCGGCATTCGATCGAGCACGGTCAGGCCCTTCTCGGTTTCGCCAACCAGAAGGATGCGGCCATCGAACTCGAGTGCGTGCACCGAATGGCGGGCGCCGACCCGGAGGCTCTGGCGCAGTCGAACGGCCGAAGACTCGGAACCCTGAGGCAGGGCTTTCGCCTTGCGCAGCAGGTAGAGGGCGGCACCGCCGACGGCGAGCACGGCACCGAGTGCGATGAGCACTTCGCTCGTGCCCGGAACGGCTGGTGACTGCGCAGCTCGGCGGCGCGAGCGTTGCGTGCGGGGTTCCGGCGCATCCGGAGTGGGCTCAGCTTGGGTCGCGCTGGCCCCGTCGGCCCGTGACTCCGTCGTGTAGCCTTCGGCCGTGCGGACCTTGGGTTCGTTCGCGTCGGGTCCGAAGACCAGAGCGAGAGCGAACAGCGGGGAGAGCCAGAGCAGGCGGCGGTCGAAGTTCATCGCGCCGTGCGCAAGGCAAGGTGCGTGCCAAGCCAATCACCACAAGATGTAGTGGTTCGCTCGGTTCGCGAGACCTAGTCGCCGTTGTCGTTCGCAACGCTCTGTTGTCGGATTGTGCAACGCCTCGGGTCGGTCCTCGACGAACGAGTGACCTTCCATTTCATCGGCTTGCTACCCTCCCGACCCCGAGACCTGATGACCGACCCTACTCCCGAGACCGACCGAGCGGCGCAACTCGAACACCTGCTCCGGAACCTGCTTGCCGTGATCCAAACACAGGGGGAGGTCGCCGAGACGATGGCGTCGAGTGGAGCCTGGCGATCGGCGTTCGGTTACGTGCAGCGCGCAGCGGATGAAGCTGAGGCGCGGATCGCGCGGGACTAGGGAGAACACCCATTCGCTGGCGGCAAGTCCCCGGCTTGCCGACTCTCCTTGGGAGCGACACTCTCGTGCATTCGGCGATCGCGTGGTCTGCGGTCACCGAGCGGGCGGATGGAATCGAATCAGAAACAGAGAGGTGTCGGCTTCTTCGTGGGAGCCTTCGCCGTCGCGATCGTGTTGACGCTCGGTGTGATCATCGATGCGTTGCCAGATGGAGCGCGGGTCGACGCTGCCGGGTCATCACAGAGTGAGCCGCGAGCTTTGGTCTTCGAGGAACTCGGCTTTGCGAAGGTCGCCGGGGTCGACTCGAGGACGGGAGTTTGGGGAGTTCTCGAGGGCGCCGACGTTCCCAAATCTGTGACCAGGTTGGTCGAGGATTGGGTCGGGGATTGGGTCGGGTTGCCGTCCGGTGATTTGCCTCGGACCGATGAGTTCGCCGCCCGACCGGGTGCGATGTGGCGCGTGATGTTGCCGGATGAACTGGAACTCTACGTCTTGGAGCGACGTGTCGTCACCGTCGGCGTCGAGAGCCATCTCTACTTCCTTCGAGACTCGGTTACCGATGCTGTTTCGGAGGAGCCGACAGCGGTCTTCGCGCGTTGGATCGAAGCGGGGGTTGGGAAGACCCCGATCCGGCTGCACCTCGTGAACCTGGACGAGTACGCCGACTGGCAGGTCGCGGTGAGGAGCTACACGCACAATGGAACGATTCAAGACTCTGAGTTCGTGTCATTCCTCGAGCCGGTGATCGAAGGCGGGCAACCGCGGTTGGCGAGGGTTCTCGAGTATCACCTGTCGATGGAATGGCCGCTGGGAGAGATCGGTGATCGGGCTCCAGGAGGCAACTACGTGACGACGTTGATCCGCGAGCGCAATTCGCTGCATTTCGAAACGTGGTACGAGAACCCGCTTCGCGCAGTTGGGCGGCGAGCTGCTGCTCGAGGCAGTCTCCAGCGCTCTGCTGCGGGTCAGCCATTCAGGCGCATCGAGAGTACGAAGTTCGACGAGTACGCGCCGATCCCCGAGTGAGCGACAAAGGGATCGATGCGCTGGGTTGGACGACAGATCCTGCCTGCTCGATGATCCCAGGATGCTCGACCGGTTCGTTGCAGCAATCGCTCTGTGCGTCTGCGCGTTTCCCGCGCCACTCGCGGCCCAAGGAAGCGAGGAGGACTATGCGCGCGCGCGCGGGTTCCGCAGGCGATTCGAAGGCCTGACGGTCGGTTTGGATGTGCAGCCGCAGTGGTTGTCGGAGACCGAGTTGTGGTGTCTCTCGCAATCCACGGACGGAGACGAAGAGGTTGTCCTGGTCGACACGAGTGCCGACACAGATTCCGGTCGACGAGTGCTGGCGACCGGTCGAGAGCTTCGACAGCGTCTCGGGCTGGAGAGGGTGCCTCGGATCCATCGACTCGAGCGAATTGGCGAAGACTTTTGGATGCTGATTCAGCCTTCGGGCGATTCCGACCCTTGCGGGGTCGTCCTTCGGAGTTCGGGCGAGGTCGAGGCCGCCGATCCCTTCGACGTCTCGGCGTTCTACCAACGTCACCGTCAGTACCCATTCGAATCACCAGATGGGGCTGGAGAGACTGTGATCCTCTTCGTGAATCCGAGTGACGATCCGGTCGAGATCAACTGGCTACCTCGGCGAGGAAGCCTGCGGAGCTACGGAGTCTTGCAACCGGGCGAACGACGCTGGCAGCACACCTTCGTCGGACACCAGTGGGAGTTGGTTCGGCAGGATGGCAGAGGCGAGATGTACGTCGTCGGCGAGCCGTCTGCTGGCATCGCTTCGCCGATCCCGCTTGATGACATACGCGACTCGGAGACCACGACTTCGCTCAGGACCAAGCCACGTCGAATCCGTTGGGGACGTGGACCCGGGTTCCGCGAAGACGACGTTGCGAGTCCGGATGGGCAGTTTCGCGTCGAGTCGCTGAGCGGCGATGTGTTCGTCGTCGGTGAGCCTGGGGTCGAAGTCAGTCAGCTGACCAGCGACGCCTCCGAGCGTGTTTCCTACTCGAGCTACGCGGAATCCGGCTTCTGGTCCCCCGATAGTCAGTCGCTCGTGGTCGTTCGGACTACGACTCCCCCGACTCCCGTGGCGACGGTGATCCATGCCGGCGGCGGGTCTGAGGGAGGGCCGCGAGTCATCAACTACGGCTATCCGCGGCCGGGCGATGCGATCCGTTCGAACGAGCTTCGGCTGTTCGTCAAAGACGGCGAGAAGTTCGTGTTGCGTTCACTCGATCTGACAGCGTTCGAGAACGCATGGTCGATCGATCAGGTCGGGTTCGATGCCGACGGGAGCCGTTGCTTCTTCCGCTACAACCAGCGTGGGCACCGCGTTCTGCGGGTGTCCGCGATCGACGGGCGGACCGGTGAGATCCGAACGCTCGTCGAAGAAGCTCCCGACACTTTCGTCGACTACAACTCGAAGAGCTTCTCGCACTGGGTCGGCGCGAAGGGCGACGCCCTCGAAGAGTTGGTCTGGATGTCCGAGCGCAGCGGATTCAACCACCTCTACCTCGTCGATGCGCGCGAAGATTCCTTCGGGGAACTTCGGCCGATCACAGCCGGTGAGTGGCCGGTGTTCGACGTCCGTGCGATCGACGATGAGAATCGGACCATCCTGTTCACGGCCGGCGGGATGTATCCGGATCAGGATCCGTACCACGTCCACTACGGGCGCGTCGCGATCGATACAGGTGAGATCACCTGGCTGACCGAGGGCGACGGCACGCACGAGATCGAGTTCTCGCCAAACGGGGAGTTCTACTTCGATCGCTACTCGCGCGTGGATTTGCCCACGGTGACCGAGCTTCGGCGTACGAACGACGGCTCTCTCATCGCCGAGATCCATCGAGGCGACGACTCGGCGCTGCGTGCAGCTGGCTGGTCGCCGCCCCAGCGCTTCGTCGCGAAGGGTCGCGACGGCGAGACCGACATCTGGGGCATCGTGCATCGGCCGACGAACTTCGATCCACAGAAGCGCTACCCGGTCATCGAGTCCATCTACGCGGGCCCTCACGGCCAGCACGTTCCGAAGTCTTTTAGGGTTCACCGCCGCCAGGCCGAGCTGGCGGAGCTCGGCTTCATCGTCGTTCAGATCGACGGCATGGGGACCAACCGGCGGTCGAAGGCCTTCCACGATGTCTGCTGGAAGAACCTCGGCGATGCTGGCTTCCCCGATCGGATCGCGTGGATGCGAGCTCTCGCCGAGACCGATCCGTCGGTCGACCTCGAACGGGTCGGCATCTACGGCGGATCAGCCGGCGGGCAGAACGCCATGCGCGCGCTGATCGCACACAACGACTTCTACGATGCAGCGGTTGCGGATTGCGGATGCCACGACAATCGGGTCGACAAGATCTGGTGGAACGAGTTGTGGATGAGCTGGCCCCTCGGACCGCACTACGACGAGTCTTCGAACGTCGTGCAGGCCCACCGGCTCGAAGGAGACTTGCTGCTGACCGTCGGCGGGATCGACCGGAATGTCGACCCAGCGTCGACGATGCAAGTCGTCGATGCCCTGATCGCGGCCGACAAAGACTTCGAACTCCTGGTCTTCCCGAGCGCCGGCCATGGCGCGGGGGAATCCACCTACGGAGTGAGGCGCAGGCGCGACTTCTTCGTCCGGAAACTGCTCGGTGTCGAGCCGCGCTGGCGTTGAATCAGCGCCGCGCTGCTTGTAGCAGGTTCTCGGCGGTGAGCACTTCGACCGACTTCTCCGGCGCAGCCGGAGCCTGGTCGTTCAAGAGCAGTGTGGTGTCGATCGTCGGCTTCGGCATGCCCTGCGAAGAACTCTCGAACATCGCGCGCGCTGCAGGAGCGAGGCCGGATCCGAGCATCCGAGCGCCGATCGAACGTTCAGGACCAAGGTTGCTGTCTACGTAGATCGTGTTGCTCATCGCACCTCCGCTGTCGAAGTATCGGACAGACCCGGGCCCGAAATGAAGCGCGTGTCGGGTTCCAGAACGGTCTGGGTCCCGGATCGGGCCTGTTCTCGGTCGAAGCTTCCTCGCCAGTGCGTGGTCGCGAACGCTGGTCGCGTTCAGCGCATCTGCAGCGAACGACCCATCGATTCGGTCGCGGCCTCAGCCTCGGCGCGGATCGAGGGAGCGAGGTCGGGGGAGATCCCGAGTGCGTCGAGTGCGTTGGCAAATGGCATCTCGAGCTCCTCGCGATTCGCGTCCCGGACCTCGGGCTCGAGCGTCAGCATCTCCGAAGCGCAGAGCACAGCGCTCAGAGGGAGGTCGAGCGCCTGATCCTCAGCGCCGTGATGGTCGCGCACGGCGCCGCGGATCACAGCGGGAACGGACCAGTGCTCGAGGATCCGGAATCCGACCTGGGCATGGTCTTCGCCAAACACGCTGCGTTCGAAGGCGGGCAGACTTTGCTTCCGTCCAGGCACCAACTGCTTGCCGGACTTCAACGCGGCGATCGACATCGCGACGCGTCCGATGTCGTGGAGGATGCCGGCCGTGAAGGCGAGGCTCGAGTCGACGGCCCCGCTGTGTTTGGCGAGCGACTCGGCGAGGAACCCGTGGAGCACGGATCGTCGGAGGATCTCCTCCGCTGCGTAGGGGCCGGCCGCGACGCCGCCTTCGAAGCTGCGCTTGGCACAGCTCGCCACGACGACGCGGACGAGCGCTCGGGATCCGAGATAGCCGAGTGCGTCGCGGACCGAGCGCACCTCCTGCGGCAACGAGTAGAGACTCGAGTTGCACATCCGCAGGACGCGCGCGGTCAGACCCGGGTCCGTGCGGACCAGTGAGACCAGGTCCGCGATCGCGAACTCGGGGTCCGCGGTGACATCGAGCACTCGCAGTGCGACGTCGGGGAGCGGCGGGATCGCCGCGATGGCCTCGTCGAGTCGTTCTTGGATCGTCACGTCGTCGAGGCGGGGAGTGTGATCGATCAGACGAGCGCCAGGTCGCGGCGGTCGAGCTGCGCCTTGAGGCGGCCCATGACGTTGCTGTGGATCTGGCACACGCGGGACTCGGTGAGCTCCATGATCTCGCCGATCTCCCGCATGGTCAGGCCTTCGTAGTAATACATGATGATGATCAGGCGCTCTTTCTTGG
>JBCBZB010000135.1:0-4673 GCA_039815565.1 Planctomycetota bacterium | reverse complement strand
GGTTGAGGGCGACGACGGGGCTCGGCTCATGATCCCGGAGGATGCGATAGAGGCCAGCGATCTGCTTCCAGTCGGTCGACCCATGGTCGGGGGCTCGCGCGTGGAGCGCAGCGATCGCAGCCTGGCACTGGTAGGGACCGGAACGACGAGCGCGCAGGGCCGTGTCGAGCTCGTGCTCGCCTTCGCTGATCTTGCGACGATCCCAGCGCGCGCGGTCCTGGGCCTGGAGTCGAATCGGTAGACCCGACGAGTCCAGGCGCGCCTCACGACGTGAGTCCTGCAGTAGGCAGAGAGCGAGTAGTCCGCGCAACTCGGGTTCGTCGGGCATCAGCTGCACGAGCAGTCGTGCGAGCCGGATCGCGTCATCGCAGAGCGAGAGACTCAAGGCATGGTCCGCACCGTTCGAGGCGTAGCCCTCGTTGAAGATCAGGTACACGACCCGAGCGACTGATCGGATTCGAGCTGGCAGCTCGCTATCGGGCGGCGTGACGAACGGGATCACGGCATCGCGGATCTTGTTCTTCGCCCGCACGATCCGCTGCGCGACCGTCGGCTCGGTCTGCAAGAACGCGCGCGCGATCTGGGGTGTGCTCAGACCGGCGACCGCCTTCAGCGTGAGGGCGATCTGTGCCTCTGCGCTGAGGGCCGGGTGGCAGCAGAGGAACACGAGGCGCAGCTGTTCGTCACGAAGAGAAGTCCCGAGCAGGTCGTCCAGATCGGGCGCCTTGTCGGAGACAGAGTCCCTCACGGCTGGTTCGTCCAACGACTCGGCCTCGCGGCGCGCTTGATGCCGCATTCGATCGACCGCCCGGCGATGCGCGGTCGTCGCGAGCCAGGCGCGGGGATCCTTCGGCCAGTTCTGCGACGGCCAGGCCTGCAGCGCCTCGTGGAACGCCTCGGCCACCGCGTCTTCGGCCAGATCGAACCGGCCGACCTTGCGAGTCAGCCAGGCGATCAGCCGCGCAGATTCGTCGCGAAAGATCGCCTCGATCTGGCTGCTCTCGCCTGGTCGATCACTCGCCATGCCGTCGTCCGTCGGAGGGGTTCGCGGGCCTCAGCCCTGCGACTCGTCCATCTCCCAGAGCGGGCGCACCTCGATCGTGCCGATCCGCGCCGAGGGGATCTTGGCCGCCCAGGTCAGCGCCGCGTCGAGGTTGGGGACGTCGATCAGGTAGTAGCCACCGAACTGCTCCTTCGTCTCCGCGAACGGCCCATCGGTCGTCACCGTTTCGCCGTTCCGCACACGGACCGAGGTCGCCGTGGCGATCGGCTGCAACCGCGCCGCGTCGACGAAGGCCCCGGACTTCTCCAGTTCCTCACCGAACTGGTGGTATTCGGCTAGCATCGCGTGCTGCTCGGACTCCGGCATGTCATCCCAGGCCGACTCGGCGTCCGCGATCATCAAGAGGTAGCGCATGGTTCAAACTCGCTTTCGTTTCGGGGGTTACGGGGTGCCCGGTGCTCCATCGTGCCCGGGTTCAGTTCGGAGTCGTCGGGGGGATGGCGGATTCGACAGGGAGTTCGAGATTTCTCTGAGCGACGATAGAGGGGTTGGGTTGAGGGCCCCTGCAACGGCTCCGCTCCGGGTGTCCATCGCTCGTCGGGGTGCTTAACTGGTCTAGGAAGCTGAGCTACAAGGTCTTCGTGACGATTCGAGTCCTGCAGATCGCGGTGGCGATTCTTCTGATCGGAGCCTCGCTTTCCGGTCAGCGGTTGTTCCCCGCGCTGGAGTCTGCACCGGCGCTGGGTGAACTCGACGAGTCGGGTTTCTTCCGGGTCAAGAGGTGGCTCGTTTGCAGAGGCGCGTCGCGGACATCGCACCAAGCGAGGGTGTCGTTCGTCGGACCGCACGATGACTTCGGCTCCCCGAGTCTGGTCTTGCTGGCGCCGTTCCACACTCCGCACCTCTGCGTCGCAATATCGGCGCGCTCTTGGATGCTTGTCGGGACGCTTTGGGAAGGGCGCGAGCCCACAACCAGAATCGTTCGAGCCGAGGTCTCCGAATCGGGCGATCGGCTGAAGTTGGAGGTCGCTTCAGAGCTGCAGGGCATGGATCTCATCGGGGTCGACTGGGAACCGACTCTCGGCGTCTTGCTCGGATCCGACTCTGTCTCTGGTCAGGTCGGGTTCTGCGTCTTGGCACGAACTGACAACGAGCCGACGGTCGGACAGGTTCCGAGATTCGAGGTCCTCGGTGACCATGAGTCGTTCGGTGTGCCTATTCCGAGCTACTTGGGATCTCTGATTCAGTGGTCCGCGAGCCTGGATCCGTCGCGCGGGTTGGTGTTCGACCTTGGGAGTGAGGTGGCAGAGTTCCAGCTCAACTGCCGCCTCGTGCTTGGGCCGGGACAACTTGTGGTCGAGCCCAGGCACTCGAAGCGTGGCAACTACTCATGGACTCTCGAGGAGGTCACTCGGGAGTCGGGAGAGGACTCCGGGCAGCTCATGTTGAGCGATCTGCGGGTCTCCGCTCCTCAGGCTCCGTTCGATCGAGTCTTTGATCTCCGCGAGGCAAACTCGGGTGCGTTCTGCGCGAGGGGATTGATCCCAGCCAACACCGAGAACGTGACACTCGCTGCGCTCCCTGAGTTCGCGGATGAGCCCGGTCGCCGCTACGTCGTTCGATCTTCGGACCTCGAAGACAGTCTCCCCATTCGACCCCTGGTGCGGTACGGCGTTGGCGGTTCCTTGCGCGGCGACTCGCAGATCGAGGCGTTCCTCTTCGACCCAGGCCGGGTGCGGCTTGGAGCTTCGGACTTCTCCATCTTCGCCGCGTGGACGGACGGAGTCATCCACAGGTCCAGGCGGAGAGGTTGGCCAACACGGTTCGACGAGGAACCGCCAGTGCCGCGAGACCACGTGGTCACCTTGTCCGTTGGGTTCAGGGACCCAGAGTCCGGCCGTGACCCAGTGTCGATCTTCCGAGGCGTCGCCGTCTTGGACCCGCAGCTACAATCTCGGATCGTGCAGCGCAGCACGGCCAGAGGTGGCGCAGCCCACTTCGATCTACCGATACCAAACTCTCCAGAACTCGAGGGGTCGGTCATCCTGATGCAGATCGTGATCTCCTCGCCAGACGGACTCTCGGTGTCTGAAGTGATCGGGACCGAGGTCAAGCAGAACTGGCTGAGCGTGTGCCCGGAAGTGGCGGACCTGGATCCTTTGAGGCAGGCGGAAGCGCAGTCGGCTTGGATCCGGGCGGTTGCCGGCCGCGTCTTGGTGTCAGGTGTCCGGTGGAGTGCCGGAGCCAGCGAGGCGTCCTCGGTCGAGGAGCTCTACTCGGAGAAGTAGATCTGCGCCTGTCGAGTTGCTGCACACCGGTGTCCAGTCGCGCATCGGTCTGCCCGGCGAGCGGCCAGGATCCAACACCGGCAGCCTTAGCCGACCTCTCCACCGAGTCCCACTTCCGGACCGGCCTCAAGCCGCTGCTTCCGTTCCGCCGATCGGAACGAGGAGCAGATCATGGAAGCACTGGGAGGAGACCTCGTCACGACACAGCGGATTCTGGACCTGGCCGCGGTCCGGGCGCGTGTGGCGTTGCAGAACCTCGCCAACCAGAACACCGAGGGGTTCAAGGCCTACAAGTTCGACTTCGAACAGGCCTTGCGCGAGGCGGTGGAGACGAACGGTGGGGCCGAGGAGGCTCCGAGCGTCGCGGTTGAGCGGGATACGAGCGGGGCTCCCGGTGTGAACAACGTCGACAGCTTCGAGGAGCTGAACGCGCTGACGAAGGTCCGACTGCTCCAGGACCTGTTCACCCGCCGGGCGGCGGGGACCTTCGATCAACTGCGGCTCGCGATTCGAGGAGGTCGTTGATGGGACCGGCACTATTCAAGGGGCTCGATATCTCCGGCTCGGCGCTGACGGCTGAGCTGACGCGCTCGCAGATCGTCGCGACGAACCTGGCCAACGCGTTTACGACGCGGGGGGCGGACGGGCAGCCGTATCGCCGCCAAACCGTGGTGTTCGAGGAAGAGCTCAGCGATGCGCAGCGGGCGTTCGGGCGTCGTGCCGACGAGCCGCAGTCGGCGGGTGGCGTGCGCGTGGCCGAAGTCGCTCGTGACGTCGATACGCCCTTCGTCACGGTGCGCGATCCGGGTCACCCGGACGCCGACGCGAACGGCTACGTGAGCCTTCCGAATGTCGACACGTTCCAGGAGATGGTCGACCTCGCCGCGTCGAGGCGCAGCTTCCAGTCCAACCTCGCCGCGATGCGGACCTACCGCTCGATGATCGAGGACACCTTGCAGAACTTCCGTCGATGAGCGCGTTCGACAACTTTCCGCCGCTCTCGCAGGGAGTTGGCCCCGCTCAAACCGGGACTTCGACCTCCGGTCCGTCGCTGCCGTCGGTCGGCAAGCCGGGAGAGGCCAAGGGTGCGTCGTTCGTCGACTCCGTGTTGAGCGCGGTCGAGGACGTCGACCAGCTGCAGGACGAATCCACAGCGAAGGCCGAGGCTCTCGCCAGCGGCGAAGACGTGCCGCTCCACGACCTACTGATCGCTCAAGAGCGCGCGGACGTGTCGTTCCGCCTCCTGATCGACGAGCTGATTGCGGACTTCGATCAGGAGGCGGAACGACACGTCCGCGCGCTCTTGAGCGATCAGTAGGTCGTGGAGCGGCACGTCTTCGCCGCTGGCGAGAGCCTCGGCCTTCGCTGTGGATTCGTCCTGC
>JBCBZB010000112.1:0-11243 GCA_039815565.1 Planctomycetota bacterium | reverse complement strand
TTTGGATCGTGCAGGTCACCGGCGATGATCGCCTCTTCGGGACATACCACTGCACAAGCGGGTTCCATCCCCTGTTCGGTGCGGTGGGCGCAGTAGTGGCACTTCTCGGCGCCGCCCGTGTCCTGGTTCAGGTAGAGTGCGTCGTAGGGGCAGGCCTGCATGCAGGCCTTGCAGCCGATGCAGGCCTCGCGGTCGAGATCGACGATGCCATCGTCGCGCTTCTCGAGTGCGTTGACCGGGCAGATCGTCACACAAGGCGCGTTCGTGCACTGGTTGCAGCGGAGCACCGCGAAGTGGCGCTTCACTGCGGGGAAGGTCCCGACGTCGGTGTACTTGACCCAAGTCCGGAAGTCGCCAACCGGTACGTCGTTCTCCTGTTTGCAAGCGACCGTGCAGGCGTGGCAGCCGATGCACTTGTGGTGGTCGATGACGAATCCGTACTGCATCTGCGGAGCTGTCGGGAGGTCTTCCGGACCGAGCGCAGGGACGTTTCACGCCTCGCCGGGTCGACCAAAGAGAGGATGTGCCGAGGTTAGAGACTCGGACGTGCTCAGGCGAGCGCAACGACCGGTCGATTCGGGACGTTTCGCGAAGTTCGGATCGAGACAGCTTCGGTGACAGGCGGGTCGACCTGGTGGCCACCTCCGTTTGGATCGAATTCGTCACTCGAATCCGCTCAGGAAGCTCCTCGACTTCTTTCTCGCTCACTCCATGAACTCGTCCCAGAAGGCCCACGGCCAATCCTCGACTTCCGGTCTCGGATCTGTCGTCCTGTCGCTCGGCGCTCTCGCCGCCCTCGCGCTCGTCCTGGCCTTCGGCGGGGTGTTCGACGGAGATCCGTCGAGTGGTCCGCAAGCGCCGGTGTCGTCCCCCGAGGCAACCCAGGCTGATTCCGGCACGCCGGACGCCATCACGGTCGCGGATGGCGCCCCGCGCGACGGGGAGGAACTCGGTTCTCGGACGGAGAGCGAAGTGCCCGAGGCCGTCGTGGGGCACGAACACGCCCAGACCGAGTCCACGGTTCCCGTGTTCGGAGGGCGCCCCGCGGTCGCGCTCCGCGGCCGGGTCGTCGACTCCGACGGCCAGCCGATTCCGGAGGCTCGGCTCCAGGCGGTTCGCCCTCCAGGCTCGGAGGCCGCCGGGATGATCAGCATCGATGTCGGTGCTCTGGTCGGCGCCGAAGAGTTCGACCATGAGGCCGACGAAGAGGGCTACTTCGACATCCCGTTCGACTCCGGCCGGGAGTTCTTGATCGTCGCCCGGACCGACGATCGCCCGATCGGCCAGGTCGAAGGCGTGGTTCCCGAGGGCGCCGAGTTCGTCGATGGGCTCGAGGTCGTTCTGGAAGTCGGAGGAACGATCCACGGGTTCGTCGTCGGTATCGAAGAGGACTTCGTTCCGCAGGTTGAGGACGAGCAGATTCGGGTCATCGCGCGGAGAGCCGACAGTGGGGGCGTTTCGGTGCTCGGGTTCCTGGAGATGAACATTGGAGGTCTCGACCCCCGCGCCTGCGAGAAGAACACGCCGCTCGAGGAACGGGGGGAGCGAGGATGGCCGTTCCAGCTCCGAGGCCTCCGTCTTGGACAGGACTACGAGATCTGCTGCGTTCGTTCCTGGACCGGGGAGGCGCGACGGAGCTCAGCCGTTGTCGCGGTCCGTTCGGGCGCGACCGGTGTCGAGCTGAGGTTCGATCCAGGCACACGGCTGGTCGCCGAGGTTCGGGATTCTCAGACCGGCGAACCGATCGAGGGGGCTCGGTTCGCGGTCGGGGAGTCGTTCGGCATGAAGATCCTCGGTCAGGAGCTCCCGCAGCAGGTCGCACGACCGCTGGACCAGGAGTCGGATATCGATGGCCGGCTGGTCGCGGGTGTCGAGACCGATCCCGAGCACCCGAGCCGCAGCGTGCAGGTGCAGCGCGACGGCTACTTCACCGAGAGTCTCGGGGAGCAGGTGTTCCGTGGGCAGGCTCAGCTCGATCTGGGTGTCGTGCGGCTTCGCCCGGCACCGATGGTCGTTGTCCACGTCGTGGATGGACGGACCGGCGAGCCGATCGCGAATGCCGATGTCGAGCTGAAGGAGTTCGTCGATTTCTCCGAGCAGATGGACTCGTTCCGAGTCGACACGACCTTCGAGATGAACCGGGCGAACCAGCAGCGAACCAAGCGCTGGATGCAGTCCGGTGGGCCGCGGAACCATCGCGAGGAAACCGACGACGAGGGCAATTGCGAACTGAGCTGGGACTTTCCGGTCGCCGCGGAGCTGACCGTACAGGCGAATGGCTACGCGGTCTGGCAGCAGCTCGACATGCAGCCGCCGGTCGGCTCCGAGACCATCGAGATCATCGCGCGGCTCGGCGAAGGGGGTCGCATCGTCGTCACGGTCCTGGATACGGAGGGGCGGCCGGTGGCTGGCGCGTCCGTCCTCCGCATGCGCGGCCAGACTTGGATGCCGTCGCCCGACTCTGAAGAGACTCAGGGGCCGACGGGTGCAGACGGTCAGCTGACGTTTTCGGGGCTGACCGAAGGCAAGCACCGTTTCACGCTCGCCGAGGAGGGCTCCGGTGGTCCTCAGATGATGCAGGTCATGATGTCGGCCATGATGCAGGCTGACGGAGGTGTACCTCCGGGCTTCGTCGAGGCGACCGCGATCGAGGGGGCGACGACCGAGGTCGAGCTGAGAGAGCCCAAGCGCGCGACCGTTCGGGGATTCGTGACGCTCGGTGGTGAGCCGCTCGAGAACGCCTCCGTCTCGCTTCTCAACGGTTCGGGAACCGGCTCCGCCGAGGTCGAGGCGGTCGAAGAGGTGATGCAGGCGATGCAAGGAGGCCTGTTCGGCAAGCTGATGGGGGCCAAGGAGGGCTCGCAAAGCACGACGTCCTACGATGGCGGCTACGAGTTGCTCGAAGTGCCTCACGGGTCTCACCGAGTTCAGATCGATCACCGAGACCTCGCGATGCCCTGCGTCTTGCCGATCGATGTCTTTGGAGAGGTGACCAACCTCGACCTCGCGGTTCCCGCGGCGATCCTGACCGGGCGCGTCGTCGACGACCAGGGCAACCCGGTCGAGTCCGTCCAGGTGGCGGTGACCACGGACGTTGGGTTCGACGCCTCCGATCTGCCGGGTGCAGACTCGACGCTCGGGGCGATGATGGGCATGCGCGATCGCAGTGTCCAAACCGATGCGGACGGCCGGTTCGAGCTCCGTGGAGTTCGATCGGCTCGAGCCCTGAAGCTCCGTATTCGGGGTTCCTACCAGGTGTCGCGTTCGATCGACATTCAACCGCTCGGTGCCGAAGAGAGCCGCGATCTCGGTCGTGTCGATCTCGAGCGCGCTGGGCGGGTGCTCGTTCGGGCCGGAGAGGGCGCGAACTTCGGCCAAGTCCGCGCCGTCTGGCTGGGAGAGGGCGAACTCGAGGCGCGTAGCCTCGGGATGATCCAGAGCGGTTCGGCGTTGCTGCGCGGCTTGCGTCCGGGCAACTATCGCATCGAACTGGTCGAGGGTGACGGAGACGAGAGGTCGACGGAGGTCTCCGTGCGCGCCGGAGAGACGGCGCGTGTGCAGCTCTGAGCGTCAGGTCGTCGCTTGCGCTGGCTTGCTCTTAAGGCGGCGCTTTCGGCGGAGGTTGACCTGATGCAGTGCGTAGAACACGAGCATCACCCCCGACGAGTAGAGGTGCGTGCAGCGACTCCCTTCGAGCCAGTCGGGATCGCTCACGATCTGTAGTAGGTATCCACTCGGGATCGCCACCAGCACTCCGAGGAACAGCGGCCACCCACTGAGCCAGCCGCGCCGAGACTTCGAACGAAGCTTCGGGACGACGTGGATTGACAGGATTGACCCGAACGCGACCAGGAACAGCACCGCGGTTGCGATGTGCGCTCCTTGGAATTCGCTCTGCCACTCGTGAGGGATCGGGCCGAACTCGTCTTCTTCTTCGAAGAGGTGGAGTGCGTAGAACAGCAGGACGCCGGTCAGCGTGACCGACCACGAGCTGAGGTGGACGAGCCGTGCGGTCGTGCGCTTCACGGCCGGTTGGGTGGAGTCGTGGTCCGCGAACGCGGCAGGTCGATCCGCGCAAATCGCTGACCTCCACCGCCTTCTTCGCGCTTCTTGCGCTCTTCTTCTCGGCGTCGTTCTTGCTCCTGCTCCTCTCGGCGTCGCTCCTCTTCCCTGCGGCGATCGATTTCGCCGAGGACTTGATGAATCGCGAGCGTGCGGCGGACGGCGAAGGTCACTGCACGTGCAGAGAGAGTCGAGCCAGAGATCCCGCGGATCTCCCGGCGAAGTCGAAGTTCTTCGTTCAGCGGTCGGCTGCGGAACTGCTGGAGCCAGCGCGGTGACGGCTTGTACTGCTCCGGCTCGTCGAACTGGACGACCTCGACGCGGCTGACCCGGCCGTCGGGTGCGACCACGACGAGCAGGGTTTCGCGCTTCGAGCGCACGCGGTGGGCGTCGAAGTAGGCCGTGCCGATGAGCTCACCTTCGCGGGTCGCGCGGTACGGGTAGACGATCGCGCGAGAGGCTCGTGTGCCGGCGAGCTTCTCGACTCGTTCGATGTCTGCTTCGCCTAGTGTGCGCGTCGTTCTCTGAACCTCGCAGTCCGGGAACTGCGCCTCGAGGATCTGCTGAATGCGTTCGTGTCGGTCCTGGGCACAGGAGCCCGACACGAAGCAGAACATGGTGAGCAGCGTCGATGCCGCGCGGAGGAGATCAGAAGACATAGCCGAAGAGGACGTTGAGGTAGTCCGGGCCACGGGAGGATGCTTCGTAGTCGACCTTGAAGACGATCTCTTGGATCGGCTTGTAGTTGACGCCCAGGGTCCAGATGTTCTCGCTACGCGGCTCGGGTGAAAAGCCCGCGGCGAGTTCTCTCTGTGTATCGATGTATTCGTAGCGGAAGAATGGCGTCAGCGACTGACCCGACTCGTTGCCGCCGAGCGCGAGAACGTCGACGCCGACTTCGCCGTAGACACCGTGCTGGCGGCGAGCGAGGTTCTGGCCGGTGTTCGTGTTGAACTCCGATGAATCGCCGACGACCGCGGTGGTGTAGAGGGCGCGGAACCACCACGGCCCCGGGCGATACTCGACGTGCGCCCCGAAGATGCCAAGCGGCAGGTCCGGGATCGAGTTGCCGTTGGTGTCGACTCCATCCTGGCCGGTCTCTCCGACGTAGAACGAGCCACCGATCTTCAAGTCATCGATTCCGACGAAGTCGAGGCGTCCGGTCCAGGCGAAGTCTTCGGCGGCTTCGCGGTTCGCTTGCTGGCGACCGCCGCGTAGTCCCGCCGAGGTGAAGTTCTCTCCGTTCAGTGAGGAGACCAGGTAGGTGCGGTACTCGAAGTTGTCCGTCTCGCCGAAGATGCCGACGCCCGGCGAGCGGAACGTGGTCGGAATGATCCGCGTCTCAGTCCGCGGGCGGCGCGCCGAGAGGAACGTCGTGGGCTCGTGGAGCTCGTTGATGAATCCCAGTGGCGGGAGGACGACGCCGGCGCGGAAGTTCAGCGCCGGGTCGTAGAGGTAGTCGAGGGTCGCGAATTCGACGGAGAAGGAGCCTGAGCTCGCGGTCGTGCCCGACTGCGCGGTCGTCGAGCCGTGTTCCAGTTCGAGCTCGCTGTTGAAGACCCACTTGTCGGTGAACTTGTAGCCGAGGTAGGTCACGACTCGCAGCGCGTCGAAGTTGTCGATCGCGTCCGGCGAGTGTTGGTAGAGGAACTCGCCATAGCCACCGATCGAGATGCCCTGTTCGATGCCGTAGACCTTCGAGGCGCCCGGCCCGAGACCGAACTTGCTCTCACCAACCTTCGGGATGATGTCGCGAAACTCGAGCCGTTCGATCTCGCGGCCGATCGCATCGAAGCCGTCTTCGAGGGCACCGCTTCGACCATCGATCGAGTCGAGGCGGTTCCGGAGCTCGGCGTTCTCGTTCTCGAGCGCTTCGAGTCGTTCTTCGACGGACTGCGCCGTCACGGAGTTGGTCGCGAGTGCAAGGGTGAGAGTTCCGAACGCGAGAGTTCGGAGGGTTGGGAAGGTTGGAGGCGAAGTCATCGATCGATGATCGGATCGGCCTTCGATCGGCCGGGAGGGTGAAGGTCTGAGGCGAGAGACACGCCGGGTGCGAGGTCACGGATCCACGCTTGCATCCCGCTCGTCGCACGGACGACTAGCGGCGATGGGCTGGTGGAAGGAGGTTCTTGGTCGTCGCCTCGAGGCGTGCGATGCAGGATGAGGACTTCGATACCCTCGAGCTCCTCGCCGACTTGGAGCGCGCGCTCGGGGCCGAGAATGAAGAGCCCCGTCGCGAGTGCGTCGGCATCGAACGCTGCGTGGTCGGTGGCCGTGGCGAACACGGTGATCGACCCGAAGTCCGGAGCGGGCCGACCGGTGCGTGGGTCGAGGAGATGGCCGATGCGCTGTCCGTCGACGGTCAGTCCACGTTCGCTGTTCCCCGACGTCGCGAGCGATCCTGCGTCGGGGAGTTGCAGGGTCAGAGCGGCCTGGTGACGCGAGATCGGATCGGCGACACCGAGCCGAACCGGTTGGCCGAACCACGCCCATTGACCACCTAGGTCGACCTCGAAGCTCTTGGCGCTTGCCGACCGGGCTGAGTGGACCGCCACGTCGAGTGCGGCGCCTTTGCCGAAGCCTCCGGCGTCGATCCAGAACCCGTCGCGAGCGCGCGTGGCCTGGCCCATCTCGATCGAGATGCAGGTTCTGAATCCGACCTTCGAGAGCGCGGCTGCGAGCGTCGCGTCCGTCGGTCTTCGTCCCTCTCCCCGGAGATCCCAGAGATCGATCAGTGCGCCGACACCGGGGTCAAACGCTCCTTCGAGTCGATCCGTCCAGTGGCGCGCGCGCGTCAAGTCGGCGAGGAGAGCCTGGGAGAGCTCGAAGACCTCTCCCAGGGGCTGTGCGTTGAGCCGCGAGAGCTCGGAGTCGACGCGCCAGATGGAGAGGCGTTGCTCCACCGACTCGATCGCGCGGATCGAGCGCTCGAGGGCTTCGTCGCGAGACGCGCCCTCGGCGCGGAGCGTGCATCGCGTTCCCAGCAGGTAGACCGTTCGATGCGCTGGCTCTGTCGGCTCCTGGGCACCGAGCCCGCTCAGCAGCAGCAGACCCAGGACCGGGGACAGGGTCGAGTGTCGGCGTTTGGGGGCAGTCGGTCTGATCGCGGGGCAGTTCTGTAACTGAGACCGCGTCGCAGAACTACATAGAAATGAGACCTAGTCGCAGAAATGACCCACGGATGACCGGGCTCGAGTCGAGGTTTATCCGATACCTGTCGCTCGGCTCAGTCGTCGCTCGACCAGTCGAGCAGGGCATCCAGGGTGCCCCGGCTGACCGCGTGGTAACGGGGTCGAGCTCGCTCGTAGAGCGCCCTCGCCGCGTCCGCGTCGCTGTGAAAGTAGGCCTCGTACAGCGGGGTGAGGAACTTCCGACGGCCGACGCGCAGCAGGAACGCTTCGAGCGTCTCGCGGATTGTCACGGGAAGTTCGTCCTGGTTGTTGTGGACCCGGCGTTCGAGCCAGGCAGCGAGGATCTCGGCGTTCGTCGAAGCCGTGAACTCTAGGCGTTGGTCCAGGTCGTCGAGTCGAGCCGGGTCTGTTCCGTCGGGAAGGCCGCGCAGAAAGCGCAGGGTCTCCATCGTCGTCCAGCTCGAACGGTCGAGTTGTGTGGCGTCCCCTGAGGAAAGGAACGCTGTGCGCATGGCGTCGATCCGATCAAGCGCGTCACTCGCCGGGGACGGTGCGTCGCTCGGGAGGCCGGGTGCGTTGATCCAGGTCTCGAGGTCGACAGCTTCGGCGGCCTCGGGCAGCTCCGCGCGCAGGAAGGAGACGAAGGTCTCGGTGTCGACGCTGACGAACTCGTGCTGCGAGAACCACTTGGTCAGGTATTCGTCGAAGCGCTCGCGACCGACGATCTCCTCGATTCGTCGCAGAAGCGCTGCCCCCTTGTCGTACGGGATCGACGAGAAGCCGTCGTCAGGGTGACGACCCGACAGGTCGATATGAAGAATCTCGTCTTGTTCCTCGAGGTCGGCGAGGTCATGCGCGAGATCGGTCAGTCCGTTCCGAATCTCCATCGCGGCACGCTCCGGTCCGAACAGCGCTTCGACGATCCGTTGCTCGCAGTAAACGGTGAAGCCTTCATTGAGCCAGAAGTCTCGCCAGGTGGCGTTCGTCACCAGGTTGCCCGACCAGGAGTGAGCGAGTTCGTGCGCGATCAGAGCCACCAGAGACTTGTCGCCGGCCAGGATCGTTGGAGTGGCGAAGGTCAGGCAGGGGTTCTCCATGCCGCCGAAGGGGAAGGCCGGGGGCAGCACCAGCACGTCGTAGCGACCCCAGCGGTAGGGTCCGAACAAAGACTCGCTGATCGCCAGCATCGAGGGCATGTCCTCGAACTCGTTCGCTGCCGCCTCGACCAGGCTCGGCTCGGCCCAGACGGCACAGCGTTCCGACAACTCTCGCTTCGCCAGATCACCGATCGCGAGGGCGATCAGATACGGCGGGATCGGCTTCGTCAGTCGGAATTCCGTGACTCCAGGGCGCTTTACGATGCGCACGTCGGCGCTCATGACCGCGACCAGATCCTCGGGGCAGCGGATCGTCGCGTCGTAGGTGACGCGGACGCCAGGGCTGTCCTGTAGCGGGATCCAGGTGCGCGTGAAGATCGACTGGCCCTGCGTGTAGAGGAACGGCTGGCGACCACCTTCGGTCTGGCTCGGCTCGAGCCACTGCACGGCAGCTGCTTCGACGTTCGCCTCGTAGCGGACCGTCACTGACTCGTCGGAGTCGGCGAGCTGGATCCGAAGCGGGCGACCGAGGTGCTCGACCGGATCGCCGATCGAGAATTCGCGGGCCGTCTGATCCGCGCCCTCGACCGCGGAGACCGTGATTCCATCTCCGACGTCGAGCGTCAGAGGCGCCGAACGATCGGTCCGGTCCACGTCGAGCCGCACCGATCCCCGGACGATTCGCTGCTCGAAGTCCGCCTCGAGGTCGAGCGAGACGTGCCGGACCCGAACGCGTTCGGGTTCGGCGAAGGAATGAGTATCGACGGCCACCACGGCCGGATTCTCACCGCCGGGCCCGGTCTCAGGCGAGCCCGACTCAGGCTCCGGCGGAGTCTGATTGCAGGAGGCCGCCCACAGGAGTGGTAGGCAGAGCAGGACGAGTCGAGGTTGGAGCGGGCCGGACGGGCGTGCGTTCATCGTGCTTCGGTCGCGAGCATGGTGAGGATGCGCGTGAACCTAACAGACGAGCCCGCCCTTGGGCCGATCGGTCACGGAGTGACGACGATCGTGTCGCTGAGGCCCGTCGTCCGCAGCGCGAGGAAGTCGAACTGGAACGCAGCGTGGTAGAGCGGGATGCCGACCATTGCCGCGAAGTTCGGGTAGACGAAGATGGCGTTGCCGTTGATGTCAATCGAGGCCGAGGCGCCGCCGACCGAGAGGAAGGCACTCGTGAACGCATCGATCACGAAGTCGCTCTGCCAGCCGTTGAAGACGTCGATCGGGAACGAGTTGCAGACTGGCGGAAGGAACGAGGTCAGCAGGAAGGCCTGTTGGCTGGCGGCTGACGGGGATGCTCCGCGCAGCTCGAACTGGCCCGCGACGTCGTCGTACGACAGCAGGGGTAGGCGAAGCCCGGTTGTGAAGGTTTGATTCACGCCGGTGCGGTCGTCCTCCATCGCGACGACGAGTTCGCCGCGCGTGGTGAGCGCCATGGAGCGGTCATCGTTGTCGCCACCCGAGAATCCGGCGTCGTTCGCCGTGCACGTTTCCCAGCTCGCACCACCATCCGCGGTGACGGCGACGAGTAGGTTGCCGGCGCCGCCGGATCCGGTCTGGTAGACGAAGGCCGCGCGATCGTCGACTGCGACCCCGGTCGGGATCCGGGAGTTGCTGATCGAAACGAAGAACGCTCCGCCGGTGGTCAGCGGGACTTCGGCGGCGGTGCCGGAGAGGAACTCGGCTCCGCTGTTGTTGCTGACCCGAACGTACCAGTCATCCGAGCCGCCGCGGTTGTCCTCGTAGACGACGTAGACGTTGCCGTCATCGGCCGCGATCTGGGCGATGTCGACGTCGAACCCCATGCCTGACGGAGTGGCGGACACGACGACTTCGGTGAAGCTGCCGGGCGCGCCGCTCATGTTACTGATCGCGAGGATTGCTTCGTCTTCGGCACCGACGAGCGTGTTGCGCTCATCGGTCATCAGCACGTACACCGAGGTTCCATCCACTTCGACGAAGCTCAGTTCCGAGCTGATCGACACCGCGAAGTTCGAGTGGTTGACCTCGGCCTGGAACGATGTGCCGCCGTCCGTGCTGGTGCGGCTCATCTGCTCGTTGTCGATTCCGCCGCGCGGGTCCTGCCAGGTGACGGTCACGAGGTCGCCGTCGGCGGCGATCAGCGGGAAGTCGGCGTCGAACTGACCGGCGCTGTAGGTCTCCAGTCGAGCCTCCTCAGCGAGGTCCAATTGGAGAGCGCCGCCGACGAAGGAAACACTCTGGAAGAAGATGCCGCCGTTGTTGGTGGAGCTTCCCGATCCATCGTTCTGGAACGCGGCTTCGAACGCCGTGTAGGCGCGGCCGTTGCCGGCCGCTGCAACGACCGCATCGACGTCACCGAGCTGTGTGCCATCGGTCCGCGCGAAATCGAGGCCGGTGCTGACAAGCGTCGTCTGGAACGTGCCGGCGTTGCCCTGCTGGTCCGAGGCGACGACCCAGCAGTAGTCGACGGTGCCCGATGTTGCACCCAACGAGTTGCGGTTCGTCTCGACGAAGACGTAGACCTGATTACCGCTGCTGACCACGCGGTGGAAGTCCACTGACTCGCCAGCGACCCCAGTCCAGAGGATCTGCTCGGGGCCGAAGCTGCAGCCGCCGTCGGTCGACTGGCGGTAGGCGATCGACTCTACGTTGCCAGCCGCGTCGTCCTCGACCTCGTAGGTGAGGTGTACGAGTTGGGCCGAAGACGGGAGGCCCGTTCCGGCGACGAAGTCCTGCGGTGCCGAGACCTGGACGTCGTTTGTGTTGTTCGTGCCGGTGACGTTCGACCACTGCTGCACCGGACGCGGGCAGGGGTCTTGGGCGACGAGAGCAGGCGAGAGGCTGGCGGCCGCGATGAGGGCCGAGAGCGCCGCGGTGTGCGGAGTTGGGGTCGGAGTCATGGGCTGATCAGACTAGCATCCGATCAGCCTCCACCAAGCACTATCTGAGACGGAGTCTCAGGAGCAGCAAGGAA
>JBCBZB010000073.1:0-23787 GCA_039815565.1 Planctomycetota bacterium | reverse complement strand
CATTCTAGATAGGGAGAAATATCTAACCTAAGTAATTAAGAATATTGACCTCATAAGAAAATACCATATCGCTCTGAGGCATACTCACAAATCTCACATTGTCACTTTTAGTTAAATGATTAGACCAGGCTATCGATAAGGTGCATTCTTAATCAAGTGTTTTTCGATAATTTGCTGATGGGGCAGGTTTATTATCTCAATTGATTCGGTAGCAGTTTGATGCCATTTGATAAATCCGAGGGATGCGAAGGCGGACAGGCAATCGGACATAGGCCAATAACGGTCGAGAACAGGGTCGGCCCAACCTGCACTCCGTTGATGTCGGAGAAGTAGACCGAGTACTCCTGGCCTGGATCCTGGAAGGTCGTGAAGCTGCGGATCGTGTCCGCCCAGATCACGACCGCCGAGTTCACCGTCGGCGGCACCACGAACGAAGTCGAAGCGATCTGGGTGCCAGGTCCATTCGCCGATTGCGTCAGGTCGAAGCTCCCAGCAATCGGGGAGAGCGTGTTCGCCGGCCCCGCGAAGACAAACGACACCCCATCGTTGACGATCCAGTCACCGAAACCGCCGGTCGAGTTGACGCTCCAACCGGTCAAGTCACCGGTCTCGAAGTCCCCGTTCGTGATCAGGTTCTGGGCCGAAATCGAAGGGCCGAGAACACCGGACGCGAACAGCGCCGAAGCCAGAGCAACCGAGGGGATAGAGCGCTTCATGGAGGAAAAGCCGTCGCGAGTCGGGGCCGCGTCGTCCCGATTCGCAGGGCGATCCCGAGGGGATGCATGGCGACGACTCCGCGACGCTATCAGAAAACGGTCCTGAACGATCGGAGTCGGGTGATCGCTGCCAGGTGGTAGGCTCTCGGGTTCGAAGCGACCGGACGAGGAAAGCCGGACAGGACTGAAATCGACCGTGACCGACTCCCCGGACCAGAAATGCCTCGAAGGCGTCGTCCTCAGGGTCGACGCGAAGGTCTGCCACGTCCAGATCGAAGACTCCGGCGAGACGGTCACGCGCCAATTCCCGATCGCGGGAAAGCTCTTCGAACACCGGAGCCGAGAGAAGAATCCGGTCGCCGTCGGCGACCGGGTTCGCGTGCTCGTCGACGAGGCCGGCGACGGCGCAATCCAATCCGTCCTTCCGCGGATCTCGCGTCTCGCACGCCGGTCGAAGAACGACGAGGATCGCGAGCAGGTCTTGGCTGCGAACCTGAGCCTCGTGCTGATTTGCTCCGCCCTACGCGATCCGCCGATGCAAGCGCTGCTGATCGACCGCTTGCTGGCCGGCTGCTCGCGCGAAGGGATCGATGCCGCACTGGTGCTCACCAAACTCGACCGTGACAAGCACAAGACCGGCGAGGCGTGGAAAGAGCTCTACGAGGACCTCGGCTACCCGGTGTTTCTCACCTCGATCCAGAAGGGCAAGGAGACACCGGAGTCGCTCGAAGCGATTCGCGACCTCCTCTCCAAGAACGTCACGATGCTGAGTGGATTGTCGGGCGTCGGGAAGTCCTCGTTGATCAACGCGCTCGCGCCGGGTCTCGACCTCCGCGTCGGCAACATGTCGCGGATCCGCCAGGGCAAGCACACGACCTCACACACGCAGCTGATCCCGCTGCCGTTCGGAGGGCACGTGCTCGACACGCCCGGTATCCGGAACTTCGGGCTGTTTGGAGTCGGCAGTCGCGAACTCGGGTTCTGGTATCGCGACATCGCCGAAGTCGCGAAGGAATGCCCATTCCGCAACTGCTCGCACACGCATGAACCGGACTGCGCAGTCGTACAGGCCGTCGAGAATCTCGAACTCGCGCCGACGCGCTACGCGAGCTACCTCAAGATCCGCGAAGACCTCGTCCGCGACGAGGAACGCGAACGCCTCGGTGAGTAGAGCAGGGCCCCTCCGGGCTCAGCGGTGATCGCCGCCACCGTGTTCTGATTCGCTGCCGTCTTGACGCGCGGGCGGCTCGAGCCCCATCACCTTCAGCATCGCGTCGATCGTATCCTCGACGGCCGTCCCACTCGGATGCAGACCGTTGTGGTGGACCTTGCCATCCGCACCGATTACGGCGACGTGAGGAATCCCCTCGACTGCATAGTCAGGGTTGAAGCAGTCTTCCTCAGTCATCCAGACGGTCCAGGTGACATCCATCCGCTCGCACCACGGCGTCATCCGCTCGAGCTCTTCTTCGGCGCTCAGGTCCCGACGGCCGCTGCCCTGCTCGCGGTTGGTCGGATCGTGGATCCAACCCTGCAGGCTCGTCACGCCGACGAACTCGACCGGGAGATCGCGGTAGCGCTCGACAAGATCGCGCAGGTGCGGGAAGGCCGCGACGCAGGGGCCGCACCAGGTCGCCCAGAAGTCGATCACGACGATCTTGCCCTGCAGCGCGTCCACCGAACTCGCCGAACCCTCGGGATAGCTCCAGCTGACGTTCATCGCCGGAGCCGCGTGGTCGATGAGCTGCCCCTTCGCCGCCGCCCCATCGGCGTGCCGTCGTTGTTTGGTCAGATACCCACGCTCGAAGTCGGGCAACTCTTCGTTCTCGAGCGCGCGGTCGAAGGTCTCGACCAGAATCAGACGAATCCGCTCCAGCTCCTCCGCATCAACGCCGGAGACTTCATCGCTCGCACACCGGAAGAACAGGCCGAGGTCACGCACCGCGCTGCCAGGCCAGCTCTTGGTGATCAGCGGAGAGAGGCGCGCGAAGGCACCGCGCTCGGCCATCACCGCGTTGTCGCGGACGAAGTAGATCTCCCGGCAGATCGCGGTCGCACGCCCCTCGCGAAACGCGGCAGGAAGCATCTCGTGCTCAAAGGCACGAACCGTCGCTTCGAGCCGCTTGCGTCGGAACTCGGCCTGCTCCGCTTCGGGGGCCTCGCGGCCCGGCCACGGGACCATGCGGATCATGTGGACCGCGATCTCGACCGCTTCGATGTTCGAGCCGGACGAATGCCTCTCGGCGACCGACTGAAAGCGCTCGCGCAACTCAGACTCCGCAACCATCGGAAGGCCCGCCTCACAGAGTTCGACGAACTGCGCAGCGGTCAAGTCTTCGACCGGTAGATCGCCGATCGCAGGAGCAACGGCCGGGTCGGGCAGGCCATCGAGTCGTCGCTTGCGCGTCTCGTTGAACTTCTCGACGACTGCGTCCACCGCTTCGTCGCTGACAGTCTGTGCCACGAGCGGTCCACCGACCATCGCAGCCACCACGAGTCCGATCAGAGAGCTTCGCATTGCGCAGTTGATCGCGGTCGCTCCAATCAGTGTCAAGTCCTGCCCCGAAAACCGGGGCCCCAGAACCATCTCGCCATCCGACCATGAATCCGACCCTCGTCGGCCTCACCGGCCTTCTGCCCGTCCTCAGCCTTGGCCTCGCGTTCCCCCCGGAAGACACCGAGCGACCCGAAGTCGCGGTCCGTGCGCTGCAGATCGAAGAGACCCGTCGGGTCAAGCTGCAGGACTTCGAGAGCCACGACCTCGATCCGCAGACGAAAGTTCTGATCGAGTTCCAGGGCGTCGAGCTCAACGACGTCACGCACTGGTATGGACTTCAGATCGACGAAGCGACCGACGACCAGGGCAACGACCTGACGATCGACTACTTCGCACAAGATGCGAACGGCGACACGCCCGAGACGATCGACCGGGACCACATGTGGTTCTTCGAAGACGACAAGCCGACGGACAGACTGAAGCTCGACCTCGTGCTCGGCCTCGCACCGCGCAGCGCGACCGAGATCGCGATGCTCCGCGGCTCGTTGAAGATGCAGAGCGCGACGCTCGAAGCAATCTCGGTGACCGACCTGCGCGAGAAGGCGAACTCACCGATCGAGAGCCCTCTACTGGAGGCCGCCTCGGTCGAAGGCAAGATCGGCGACATCGACGACTCCTCGATCGAACTGGAGTTCTCCGGCTCGGTCGGCGCGATCAGTGAGATCCGACTGGTCGACGGTCAAGGTGAAGACATCGCCTGGGGCACGAGCAGCTCGTCATCCGACAGTTCGAAGTGGCTGTCGATCGGATTCCAAGACCTGCCGGCCAACGCTCGCCTCGAGATCGACGTCGCGACCTCGTCCGAAGAGATCACGGTCCCGTTCCGCCTCGAGTCGCTCCAGCTCCCCTGAGAGCAGTCGCTTCAGCCGTCGAAGGCTGGTAGCGGGAAGTCCGGTTCCGGCCGACGCTGGTCGGTCATGATCGCACGGATCCTCGCGACGACCTCTGGATGCTCGGAGGCGATGTCGGTCGTCTCGCCGAGGTCCGCGTCGAGGTCATAGAGTTCGATCTCCGTCCTGCCCTTGCGGATCTGCTTCATCACCCCCTTGAAGCGCCCGATCCGAACCGCCTTCTGCCCGCCGTAGCCGAAGAACTCCCAGGCGAGCCACTCGTGCTCGTCCGGCGACTCCTCACCGAGCATCGCCTCGGAGAAGCCGAGGCCGTCGCAGCCCTCGGCCACGCGACAGCCCGAGATCTGGGCGAAGGTCGGCCAGAGGTCCTGGAACGCCACGAGCCGATCGGTCTCCGACCCGGCCTCGATACGGCCCGGCCAGCGCGCGATCATCGGGACGCGGAGCCCGCCTTCGTAGACGCTGCCCTTGCGCCCACGCAGTGGACCTGCCGAGGCGAAGAAGGTCGTGTCGACTCCACCGACGTCGTGCGTCGGTCCATTGTCGCTCGTGAAGATCACCAAGGTGTTCTCGTCGAGACCGAGGGTCTGCAGGTGATCGAGGACCGCCCCGACGTGCGCATCGAGGTCGGTGATCATCGCGGCGTAGCCCGCGCGCGGCCGCGGGTGCGGCAGGTATCCGCGCGTTCCGAGGTACGGCTCTTCGTCCCACTCGGCCGGGTAGCTCTCGACGAGTTCCGGTTTCGGCTGCATCGCGAGGTGCGGCTCGACGAAGGGCAGGTAGAGGAAGAACGGTGAGTCTCCGCCGACCTGCGCATCGAGGAAGCGCAGTGCTTCCTCCCGCATCAGGTTCGGCGCGTAGACATCCCCTCGGAAGGTCTCGAGTCCACCGGTCGCGAACTCCGCCGGTGCTTCCTGCACCTTCTGGTGCCCCGGGACCTTCGGCTCGTTGAGCGAGACGCGCTCGTCGTTCCGCCAGAGATGCCCAGGGAAGTAGGTGTGCGCCTCGCGCTGGCAGTTGTAGCCGAAGAAGAGATCGAAGCCCTTCGTGTTGGGATCGCCGGTCGAACCCACCGGTCCGAGCCCCCACTTACCCATCGCCCCGGTCGCGTAGCCGACCGCGCGCAGCGCCATCGGCATCGTCTCGATCTCCGGTGACAGCGGGTGCTGCCCCTCTGGCTTCACTTCGCGGTTGCCACGCACCTCCGCGTACGGTGAGGAGACGCCAGTCATCAGGACGCAGCGTGCCGGGGCACAGACCGGCGCACCGCTGTAGGCCTGCGTGAAGCGCATTCCCTCACGAGCCATCCGGTCGATGTGCGGCGTGCGGATCTTCTCCTGCCCGTAGCAGCCGAGCTCTCCATAGCCGAGGTCGTCGGCCAGAATCAGCACGATGTTCGGACGCTCGCGATCCTGCGCGGCGACTCCAGAGAGTGGAGTGAGGGCAGACAGAAGGCCGATTCCGGCCGAGAGAGAGGATCTGAGATTCATCGAGCGAGGCTCCCGTGCGACTGCACGAGCCTACCAGGGCGCCGTCCTGACTTCGTCTCTCGAACGTCGGGCTCCGATCCGTCACCATGCTCGCCCCTTCCGACCCCGCATGGCGAAGCTCTACTTCCACTACTCGGCGATGAACGCCGGCAAGACGACCTCACTCCTGCAGTCGAGCTTCAACTACCGCGAGCGCGGGATGCGCACGCTGCTGTTCACGGCCGCGATCGACGATCGCCACGAAGTCGGCCAGATCACTTCACGCATCGGCCTGGCCGCGGAAGCCGAAGTCTTCGGTCACGGCGTGAACCTCTACCGTCAAGTCGAGGCTGAACACGCTCGCGAGGCCGTGAGCTGCGTGTTCATCGACGAGGCACAGTTCCTCACCCGCGAACAGGTGAGACAACTCGGTGCCGTGGTCGACGGACTCGAGCTCCCGGTGATCTGCTTCGGTCTTCGCACGGACTTCCGCGGCGAACTCTTCGAAGGCTCGCAAGCCCTTCTCGCGCTGGCAGACGAACTCAAGGAGATCAAGGCCATCTGCGCGTGCGGACGGAAAGCCACGATGAATCTCCGGGTCGACTCGAAAGGTCGTGCCGTACGTGAAGGAGAGTCGATCGAGGTCGGAGGCAACGACCGCTGCGTCGCTCTGTGCCGACGTCACTTCTTCGAGCGACTCCACGCCGGGGACGGAGTGGGAGAAACACGATGAAGTCGACTCGAGTCCCCTCACTGTTCCACTGGAACGTCTACCAGCCCGAGCGGCGAATCGACTTCAACTCGTTCTTCTGGGCAAGCGAGTCGGGTGGCGTATTGATCGACCCGATGCCGGCTTCCGCGGCGACCGAGGAGTTCGTCCTGGCTCAGGGTGGAGCCACGAGTGTCGTCCTCACCAACGCCGACCACCTTCGCGCGACGGAGAGATGGAAAGAGCTCACCGGCGCCCGGGTCTTCGCCCCGAGAGCCGAGTCCTCTGCGCTCTCGAAACACGAAGGCCTGGTCGACGACTGGTTTGAACAAGACGGCCAACTACCAGCCCCGATCGGCGCCTCGATCCAGGCGTTCCCCTTGCGCGGCGGCAAGAGCCCGGGCGAGGTCGCGCTCTACATACCGTCACTGCGTGCACTGGTGTTCGGAGACGCGGTCCGTAGCCATGACTCCGGCGCGTTCCGCTTGCTCCCTGACGGGAAGATCACGGATCGCGCACAACTGGCTCGAGACGTTCGCGGCTTGCGCGACCTGAACGCAGAGGTCTACTTGCTCGGTGACGGTGACTCGTTCTTCTGGGCGGGTCGCTCGGCCTTTTTGAACTTCCTCCGCGACCTCAGCGATTGACCGAAACCGACACGGCCTCCCCGGCACCACAATCGCACCACGGCCTCGCTCCGTTTTCGCAGACGACCGACCGGGTCTTCGCGGTCCTGGTTCTCCTCACCGCGATTGGGATCGTGTACCTGCTCGGCTCCGTCGAGCCGGACCACCGCGGTCACGGCACCCACGAACAGCTCGGTCTCGACCCCTGCGGCTGGCCCCAGGCCTACGGAAAACCCTGCCCAACCTGCGGAGCGACGACTGCGGCGACCTGGCTCGTCCACGGCCGTCCGGACCGAGCCCTGCAGATGCACGCGTTCGGGGCGATGGTCGCCGCACTCGGACTTCTCGGCACCTGGCATGCCCTCTGGTCGCTGATTCGGCGCGACTCGTTCGGGCTGCGTCTGGCACGGTTACCGCTGCGGCGCATCGCGGTGCTGCTGCCGATCGTGCTTCTTTTTTCATGGGCATGGAACTGGTGGACCTGGGAATCGTGACCCCGCGGCTTACCGGTCGTCGCCTCCTATCCGAGGACAGACGAACCGAGATCCCCGATGCTCAAGCCCACGTTCCTTTGTGCAGCCGCGCTGGCGGCCGTGTTCTCGACCGCCCCGACCACCGGTGAAGACGCACGCCTGCGTGCCGACGGTCAGCGATTCCAGATCGACCCTTCACACTCGACGGTGCTCTTCCGCGTGCAGCACCTGAAGAGCGCTCCGTTCTACGGGCGATTCAACGAGATCTCCGGCGAGTTCACGATCGACTCGGAGGACCCGGAGAACAGCTCGCTTCAGGTGACGATCCCAGTTGCGAGCATCGACTCGAACAACGGCAAGCGCGACGAGCACCTCCGCTCGAGCGACTTCTTCTCGGCGAAGGAATTCGACACGATCACGCTCCGCTCGACCTCGGTCGAGAAGGCCTCGGAAGAGTCGTACCGGGTCACCGGTGAGCTGACCCTCCGCGGGGAGACCCGCGAGTTGGTGTTCGTGGTCAACCACACGGGCACGGCCGAGCTCAGCCCGAACTTCGGATTGCGCTCCGGCTACGAGACCACCTTCACCATCGACCGGACCGACTACGGAATGGACTACTACGCAGAGCAAGGAGTGCTCGGCAAGGACGTCCAGATCACCGTCGCGATCGAGGGGATGATTCCTCGCTGATCCGAGCCACCGAACGACCCGCTGATGGCTGAGTTCCCGGTCCCGACGCTCGACCAGATCGAGCCCATGCTGCCCGGAGCCTTCGTCGGAGCGGCCGCTGCGATTGGCGCGAGCTACTGCCGCCCCTTCGTCGCGCGCACCCTGCTCGGAGCCGCTGCCGTCGTCGCGCCGTGGTGGGTGACCTGGGCGGTGACACACGGCGGCTCGATTCCTTCCTCGACGACGACCACCGATGGACGTGCCGGACTCGCGATTCTGGCGGTAGCCCTCGTATCGATGGTCTTACCGACGACCGGTCGGAAGTTTCTCGCCGGGCTGCCGGCTAGGTTTCTGATCTTCTGCGCAGCCCTCGGCGCAGCACTCTGGACCTTCCTCGATCCGGAGCACAGCTACCACGTGTCGACCAGCATGCTCGCGACGATGGGGGCAATCGCCCTGATCGCGAGCGCACCCGCGGCCCCGAGTCGAGAGAGAATCGGTCAGTTCGCCACCGGATCGATCGTGTCCTCCGCGACCGGAGCGCTCGGGTTGATCCTGGTCGCGTGGAGCAGTGCGGCCGCACTCTCCCAAGTCGTCGCAGCGACGTCGTTCGCAGCCGGTCTCGTCGCCCCGTTCGGACGACTCCGTGGGTCGAGCGGCGTTCCGGCGAACGTCTTCGCCGGTTGGGTCGGAGTCGCCGCGGTCGCGGCGATCAGCGCCGACCACACCGCCGATCACGCACTTCCTGGCCTCGTGATCACCCTGATCGTGCTCGCCATCGCGCTTCCGTCCGCGATCTCACTTCGCGGCGAGAAGGCCCGCTCGCTCGTGATGACGGTCCTCGCGATCGCGCTGGCCGCGGGCCTGTCGGGCGGCGCGATGTTGGCGACCCAGAAGCTCCAACCTGAGCCCGAAGCCGAAGAGGAAGCCGACCCCTACGCCGACTTCCAACTCTACAAGTAGAGGCTTGCCCAGACAGGCGACTCAGCGGGTCTGACCGACGACGCCGTAGCGTTCGGTGATCCGTTCCCAGTGCTCGGGGATGAAGAACGCCTCGTTGTGATCGAGGCCAGCCCCCTCCTCCACGTTCATCAGCGCGCGAGGATTCGCCGTCGTGTGACCCAGCCCGCAGAGGTGCCCGACCTCGTGCGCGGTCGTCAGCGCCATCGAGCCACCGTAGGCGTTGATCAGCGCACGGATCTCCTCGCTGCGCTTGTCCTCGTAGGCGTCCGAGCCGAATCGATAGCTGCCGTCGAGATACTTCAGGTCGGACGGACCGATCGCGGGCGTGAGCGGGTGCTGATCGAAGATCGTTCGCCGAATGAACGTCGAGTAGATCTCGCAGTAGGTTCCGAAGGCGCGGCCGCCGGCCGCGTCGTCGTCACCGGCGAAGGTCGCCCGCCAGAGTCGCCGCTTGCGGGTTTCGGTCTCGGGTCGGTAGTAGCCGAACGACAACCCGGCACTCTCGCCGGCGATCGAAGTGCCGTCTTCGTTGCGATGGAACTTCAGTGAGGTGATCGAGAGCACCCGGGCCATCAACTCGTCGAGCACGATGCGATCGACGACCGGATCCGCGCCATCGGTCGACAGACCGATCCGCCGGAGGTCGTCCTCGATCGTCCGCTTGTCTTGCCCACCCCAGGTGCAGTGGACCCAGTGGGTGCCCTCCTCGAACTCGAAGTCACGGAGCTTCAGGGTTCCGAACGGCACACCGAACTGCGAATCGGGCGTGCGCTCCTCGGTTTCCTCGGCACCGGTCGTCGGGCCTGCGGCAGAAGCCTGTGGAGGGATCGTCTCGACCACGCCTTCGCGAATCGCGAACAACGACGTCGGAGCCCGAAACATCTCTGCTTTCTTGTCCCAACCGAGCTCGCCCCGTGACTCGTTCAAGACCAAGTTCTTCAACCCGGCACGAAGGGTCTTGGCCTCGACCTCCTCGACGGAGTCACAGAGTGCTGCGAACGCCGCGGCGAGTTCGCGGCCCTCGGCCCGCCCGTACGGCACTTCGGGACTCCGCGAGTCCGTTCGTCCGAGAATCGCGAAGCTCCCCGGCGGCGCGGCGGCGAGCACGGCCCGATCGAGCGAACGCTGGGTGAAGAGAGTCAGCGGACGCGGAGACCAATCCTTGCCCGCTCCGGAGAGGAACTCGAGGACCTCCTCGGGCTCGCCATCGATCAGGACGACGTCCGGCCACCCTGCTTCGAAGGCCTTCTTCGCCTTCGCCGGCTTCACCGTCAGAGGCACGTCGAGCAGGTATCGGCTCGGCACCTCGAACGCTTCGTCCTCCTCGAACTCGTCGATCAGATCCTTGGTCGAGCGATCGCCGTCGTGCGCGATCGCGAAAGTCGCGACCCGGTAGCGCTCGGCGAACTCGTTGCCGAGGGACGCCGGCCAACCGGTGCGGTCGATGCCGTGCCCGAGGAGAACGACCTTCTTCTTGGCAGCCTTCGCGACCGCCTCACGGAGCGTTGGATCGCACGGTGCCGCGGCAAGGACGACACCTCGCTCGATCAGCCCGGAAACCACCGACTTTGCCTCGTCGACGGACTCGAGCCGCGCTTCGACGAGTTCGAAGCGCTCTGCATCCAGCCGTTCTCGGACGGCATCGAGTCGCGCCGCTGAGCCTGGAGCATCCGAAACGAAAACGGCGACGGGAATCTTGTCGCCGGATAGGACCGGAACGACGGTCCAGGCGGCGAGCAGGACCGAACAGAGAGCGAAGGAGAGACGCAGCATGACGGCCAACGTGAAGCGCAGGAACTCGACGGCACAGATCCGACCGTTCGTCAGTTTCCCCGGACCGACGCCATGCTAGCAGGTTCTCGACCTCACGATGGCCGGCTGGGGCCTTCCCGGCTGGGCGCCCTCTCCTCGAGCGCCGCGGTCTGGACCGAAGATCAAGTTCGGCGCGGAAGCAGCCATTCGCGAAGGCGGCCACTCGCGAAGATGCTCAGTCGATCTCGTAGACGTAGCTCATGCGACCGCGCGGAACGATGGCGTAGCCGAGGGACTCCAGGATCTCGAGCTCGGGCCGAGACCGTAGATTGAGCCCACGAAGGACCGGTTCCTGCATGATGAAGTAGCCGGGCGTCGGGCCGTTGCGCGGTTCGAACGCACCGGGCTGTACGCGCCCGGTCAGCTCCAGCTGCACGCGGCCGTCGAAGAACGCGCGGATCCGCTGCGTCTTCTGATCGGTCGCGAGCGTGCGTTGCGTCGAGTCGCCCGCCAGGTCGACCAATTCGTGCGCGAGCACGATCTCGGACTGATTGACCTGGACGCGCTTCGTGCGCACCGGCTCACCGCCGGCAAGCGGAACCAGGGTCGCATGCTCGATGCAGAGGAAGGTCTTCTGTAGCACCTCGAGGGTGTTCGAAAGTCGATGGAACTTCCCCGCGACCCGACCTTTGATCAGGAAGTGGTCGGTCAGGACCAGGTCTTCGACGACCGACCCCATCGTGGACGAACTCCCCGGCACTCCCGATTCTGATTCGTGGCTCATGCGAACGCGCGCAGAGCTTCGCCGACCAGCACGAAGGAGCCGGTGACGATCCGCGGTCGGCTCCGGGCTCGCAGCTGCGCAAGCGCCTCTGCGAGGTCGGGCACCGCCCCGGCGCCAACGTCCCGTTCTCCGAGCCAATCCCGGATCGTCACCGGATCCTCCGAGGCCGTGCCCGGGAGCTCCGTGACGAGAACCTCGTCGACCAGATCGAGCAGCGGACTCAAGACGGCCTGCCAGCGTTTCCCAGTCGCGGACGCGTACAACAGCGTCGCCGCGCGGCCGCCCAGGGAGGAACGGCAGAAATCAGCCAGGGCACGGGCCGAATCGCCGGTGTGGGCGACGTCCAGGATCAGGGGGTCGCCGTCCAGGGAACGGAGCTCGCAGCGGCCCGAACCGCCCGGCCGATCGAGAACTGGGTCGTCGAACTCCCCCGGGGCCAGTCGTTCGGTCGCGGCGAACGCCAGGGCGATCGCTTCGGACTCGTGGGGTGGTGCGCCCGGGACCCGGAGATCATGCCGACGCGTCCCCGACCGGAGTCGAAGCCTCGACGAGGGGATTCCCGAGGCGTCGAACTCCAGACCGCGGACCTGCAGTGTGCAGCCGACCCGGCGAGCATGACTCGCCACGAGGACGCGCGCCGGTCCGCGGGCCGCGGTCAGCCCGAAGGCTCCCCGCCGAAACACGTGGGCCTTCTCCTGCGCGATTCGATGAACGGTCGGCCCGAGGACCTCCGTGTGCTCGAGCTCGACCCGCGTCAAGATCGAGAGATCGGCCTCGACCGCGGTCGTCGAGTCGAGTCGACCACCGAGCCCGACTTCGAAGATCCCGATGTCGAGCCCGGCTCGCTGGAACGCGAGACCGGCCACCGCGGTCATCAACTCGAAGAACGACACCTCGGGCGCGGCGACGCGAGCAACTTCTTCGACGAGACCCTCCAAGACCTGGACCGGAATCGGCGCCCCATCGATCCGAATCCGCTCGGTCAACGACACCAGATGCGGTGAGGAGTAGACACCGACCCGCCTCCCGACCCGGGAGAGCATCGCCTCGAGGTAGGCCGCGGTTGTGCCCTTGCCCTTGGAGCCACCGATCTGAACGACCGTCGGGCAGGGCTTGAGGCAGCCCAGAGAGTCGAGGAGTCGCCGGGTCGGCTCGAGGGAGAATCTCGGTCGATCCGGCCGCTTGCGCTCGTAATTCGTGCGCTGGGCCAAGAGGGCTTCGATGCGCGCTTCCGCTTCGCGCTCGCTGGTCGTCGGAATCCGTGTCACCGTCAATTCGGATTCTGCCTGCCACCCCTCCCACAGACAGCGTAAGAGTCCTAAACCTGTGCTGAACGGGCTCGGCCGCCAACCTGCGACCGACTCCCCCGGCACCACGACGCATGCGAATCCATCCCCGCTTCGCGCTTCTCGCGCTCGCCAGCCTGAGCCTCCTCGCTCCTGATCTCGATGCGCAACGACGCCGTGGTCGCTACGAGGAGCCGGAGCTCCAGAACATCCGGTTCGAGGAGCGAAGCTTCGAGAGCGCAGCCCTCGGCGACGACGAAGTGACCTACGGCGTGTTCCTCCCGTCCGACTACGACGCCGAGGAGAACGAGGAGCAGGGCTACCCGCTTCTGATCTGGCTCCACGGCATCAACGAGAACCACCGCAGCTTCTTCGTGAAGGGTGGTGGAGCGATTCTCGATCGCATGATCGGGGACGGCTCGTTCCCGAAGGCAATCGTGATCTGCCCGAACGGCGGCCGCTCGTTCTGGACGAACGCAGTCGGGGAGGACCGCGGCTACGAGGATCTCGTCTCCGTCGACTTGGTCGCGCATGCCGAGGCGACCTACCGACTCGACGACGCGAACGGCAAGCGTGCGATCGGAGGCGTCAGCATGGGAGGCCTCGGCGCCCTGAAGATCGGCTTCAAGCACCCGGACACCTTCGGAGTGATGTTCGGTCACGCCGCTGCCGTGCTGCCGGACAACGTCGAGGAACTGCAGGAGCGCTTCCCCTGGATCGGTCGCGGCCGTCGGGGACTGCTGACTGGCCTCTACGGCGACCCGGTCGACGAAGATCGCTACCGCCAAGACAACCTGCTGGTCCTCGCGAACGAACTCGACGAGGAGATCGCGAAGCAGATGCGCATCTACTTCGACGCCGGCACGGACGACCGCTACGGCTTCGGCCAGACCAATGCGCAACTGAGCGCGGTGCTCGAAGAGCGTGAGATCGAACACCAGTGGACGCTCGTTGAAGACGGCGGCCACTCGTGGGGCTCGGGCTTCACGCAGGCCCGCCTCCCGATCTCGCTGGCCTTCGTCGCTCGCCAGTGGACGACGCGTCGGGCACTCGAAGGGCTGGGTGGCGCGCTCGGAGGCTCCGGCGAGGACGGGCTCGAGGAGTCCGGAGGTGAGAAGCCCCAAAGTGGCGGCGGCGACGGCCGCTGAGAGACAAGGACTCCTCGTCCCCGACCCCCACCTCGAACGCGTATTCAACCCAACCGCTCTCGGATCCGATGCCGAGAGCGGGGGCCGCCTTCGAGATGCAGTTGGATCACCGAGTTCGAGTCTTCGTGTTCGACCTGACCGAGGAGAAGCCGCGCTATCTGCTTCTCCGCCACCGTCCGCGCCACGAATGGCCGCTGGGACCGGTCATCGGCGCAGTGCGCGTGCACGAACACATGCGAGATGCCGTCGTCCGTAAAGTTATGGATGACACGGGCTTGCGTGAACCACACCATCTGATCGACCTCGCCGAGCCGGCGCGGGACCTGTTCGGCGACATGGGCCTGATCGAATGGCCGTTCGCCTGGCAGGCCGGCTTGCCGGCGACTCCGGCGCCGGAGATCGTTCCCGGTCCGAAGGTCGGCGAGTTCACCTGGATGGGCTTCGAAGAGGCGTTCCGGGCCCTCGATGCCAAGCGGGATCGCGAGGCCCTGGTCCGCCTCCAGCTCCGCCTCGCGGGCTGAACGAACGATCCCCGGATCGGACCTCGCGCGACGCTTGCGCGGTGCGTTCGTAGGTCCGACATTGTCGCCCCCCGCGGCGCATCCTTCGCGCCCGACCAACCCCCCCCCATGGACCAATCCAAGGATTCGAACTCCAACGCCGCCGACGTCACGACCGACGGCCGCATGCCAAGCTCCGCGATGCGGAGCTACGCCATGCTCACGCCTGAGATCAAGCAGGCCTACATGGCCTTCTACAAGGCGACCTACGCAAAGTCGGTTCTCGACATCAAGACGAAGGAATTCATCGCCATCGGCGCCGCACTCGTGTCGGGGTGCAAGGGCTGCCTCGAAGGCCACATGAAGAAGGCCAAGCAGCACGGCGCAACCTCCGAGGAGATCTCCGAAGTCATCGCGATCACGCTCGGTGTCAACGCAGCGACGATCGTCGACCGCTCCGACATCGCGAACTTCCACCTCGGCGGTCTGTTCGACAAGCCGGAGTGAACCGGTCGGAACGTCCCGAGTCGGCCCCAGCCAGTCCGCCGGACCGGCTCGGACCGCGGCGAATCGTCGCGTCGGCCGAACCAGGCGGTCTCGCCGGTCGTTCCTAACCTTCCATGCGCATTTCCCTCGCGGGCGGACGACGACACTTCAACCCTGCCGGCCGAAGCCGCCGGGCGACTTCGGGAGTGCCGACAGGCGTCACCGGTGCGCCGATGGGGGGCACGGGCGGTTCGCCGACGCCGCGCCCGAGTGGATCTCGTGAGTGGTGGCGCCTCGTTGCGATGGGCGCCTTGCTGGCCGCGATGGTCTACGTCGCGTTCTTCTACCAGCCCATCGACAACACCGCGTTGGTCGACATCGGGCGTCCGCTGGAAGCGGCGACGATCGTCACACCGGACCTCGACGAGGACGTGTTAGCCGCGGTCGAGGACGACACCCCGGAAGCCCGCCAGCGTCTCGACACCCGAGCCGTCGAACACCTGCTGCAGAAGTCGCTCGACATCGGACCGACCGTTGCCGCCGCTCTCGGGATGACCGACGAGCCGGTGCCCACCGAGGTCGTGCAGAGCTCGACCGACAGCTTCCGCGGCCGCTACCTCTTCTACGAGGGCACGCTCGCGATGCTGGATCGCGTTGAGCGTAGCCACCCGATCGAGGGCTTCGACATCCTCGAGGGCGCGATCGACACGCCACAGGGCGAGAGGATCCTCTTCTACGTCTCGGACGAAGCCAACTCGGTCCTGCGGGAAGGCGTCGGTGAAACCCCGACCTTCGTCGTCGGAGACTTCGTGCGGGTCGAGGGCTACTTCCTGAAACTCGCCGACCGGTCGGTCCAACCAGTCGCGGACGCTGCGCCGGTCTTGGTCGGCCCGCGACTCCTGCCGACGCTTCGCCGTTGGGACCCGGTCAAGGACCTCGACCTCGGGATCCTCGACTCGATCGAGGACGGCGAATTCGACGGCCAGCAGATGCTGCAGTTCGGCGACGTCAAGAAGGGCCTCTGGGAGTCCCAGGGCGAACCGCTGTGGCACATGGCAAGCTACGCGAACTACCGGGCAGCTCGCGGCGAGACGTTGGCCGAATGGCGCAGCGTGCCCGCGCTGAACAGCAAGGAACAACTCGACGGATACCTGCGCGGTCGCGCCGAGCGAGGCGAACCGATCCGGCTCCTCGGAACCTACGTGACGGCCAAGTGGTCCGAAGCCGGCCCGAATCCGATCGGCGCCGAACAGTGGACCGAGGTCTGGGTCCAGGTCCGCGATCTCGGAGCCAAGCTCGTTCCGGTCTGGATTCCGAAGAAGGTCGAAGGCTTCCGCTACAACGACGGCCTCGAGGTGCGCGCGTTCTACCTGCGCAACTACTCCTACGAGACGTTCGCCAAGGAGCGCAGCGCCAGCGGCCGGATGCGTCGCGTCAAGCGAGAGCCGGTGACTCCGGTCTTCATCGCGGCCGACCTGAATCGCTACGTCCCCGACCCGAAGCACCCGGCTCTGGAGTGGCTCCAGATCGGGCTGATGATCGCGTTCTGCCTGCTCCTGCTCGTGCTGTTCATGAACGCTCGGAAGGAGCGGGTCGCATCTCGCCGTCACGCCGAGACCCTGGCAGAACGACGACGCAAGCGTCGCAATCAGATCAAGTCGCCCGACACTCCGGACTCGCCGGGCGCACCATCGACTCCCTGAGCGCACCGCGCGCATGAGTTCGCCCGACCAACACCTGACGCTTCGCTGCGCACCGCCCGGCTGGGCGACCTCGGAGATCCGGATTGGCCGCAACGTGTTCGAGGAGTGCGCGACTGCCCTCGCCGAGGCGCCCGATCGGAGCTTCGTCCTGGTCGACCGTGGTATCCCCCTCGCGGCGCACCCGGGTCTCGCACGACTGATCCAAGACCACCCTCGAAGTCACGTTCTCCCCTTCGACGGCGGCGAAGCCTGCAAGCAGGTCTCGGGCCTCGAACGAGTCTTCGATGCGCTCGCAGCCGCAACCATCGACCGCGGGGGACGGCTGGTCGTCGTCGGCGGCGGAGCTCTCGGCGATCTCGGGGGCCTCGCTGCCTCCCTGTGGCTTCGGGGAATCGAGCTGTGGCAGATCCCGACCACCCTGCTGTCGATGGTCGACAGCAGCGTCGGCGGCAAGACCGCGATCGACACCAAGGCCGGCAAGAATCTCGTCGGCTCGTTCTGGCCCGCGGAACGCGTGTTCGTCGACCCCGAGTTCCTGCAGACCCTTCCGAGTGAAGAGATCCACTCGGGCCTCGGCGAGGTTCTGAAGATCGCGATCGGTCTCGACGCCGACCTCTTCGAGCTCTGTGAGCGCGAGATCGCCGCGATGAAATCCGGTTCGATCGCGCCACTCCAGACCGCGATCGAGCACTGCCTCCGGCGGAAGATCAAAATCGTGGAGTCCGATCCCACCGAGAAGGGCCGACGCCGATTGCTGAATCTCGGGCACACGCTCGCACACGCGATCGAAGCGGAGTCCGGATACGGCATCCGCCACGGCCATGCGGTCGCCCGCGGGCTCGGCCACGTCACCGAACTGGCCTCAGCGCTCGGAACGCTGGGAGAAGGTGCGCGAGATCGCATCCTCGCCTGCCTAGCCTCCCTGACGGTTCAATCCTCGAAATTGGCGATGGAACGTGCCCTGCACTGGATCCGTCAGGACAAGAAGTGCGTCGATGGACGTCTTCACGCGGTCCTTCCGATCGACATCGGTGTCTCGGAAACCTTCGGGATGACCGTCGAGTCGTTCCTGGAGCCGATGCGCACGATCCGCGACTCCTGAGTCCGGCATCGGGCCTGCGGCCGGATTGGAGTATCCTCGGGCGGGCCCCTCCTCTCCCCTCGAACACCGACCCCGAGCGTTGCTCTTCCCACTCGGAAATCGGCTGGGCTCAGCCCGGCTCTTGATCTTGGTGCTCGCCTGCCTCGCGAGCACCACCGCAGCGCAGACCAAGTCGAAACCCGCGGCCTCGCCATTCCAGGTCCGCACCTGGTCCACCGCGGACGGCCTGCCCCAGGTCTCGGTCGAGAACGTCTTTCGCAGTCGTTCCGGCGTGGTCTGGCTGACATGTGACACCGGACTCCACCGTTTCGACGGAACTTTCTTCGAACCGATCAACCTCCCGGGTGGTGATCGCCGGCTGATCCAGCTGGTCGAACTTCCCGACCAGGACGCACTCGTCGCACTCTCCCGTGACGGCTCCCTCCACTGGATTCCCTGGACGGGCGAGCCGCGCGAGCTCGAACTCCCCAACGCGTTCGGCGCTCTCCGCCGAATCGCCATGCCGTCGGGGACCGGATTCGATCGACGCCTCCCTCTGCTCGCAGCCTTCGAACACGGTCTCCTCTGGATGAATCCGAGCACGGCCGAGTTCGAGGCGATCGAAACCGAGATTGCCAGAGAGGAACCTCGCCCCAGAAAGGTGAGGATCGCAACGGACGGCCGAACGATCTGGGTCGCGAGGGGTCGCAAGATCTACGAGGGTCCGCACCACGGACCGATTCGCGAAGTAGGACTCGTCCCGAAGACCTGCCAGAACATCCTGGCCGACGCCGACGGAACCGCCTGGTTCGCCGCGTCGAGCAGCGTCTTTCGCAGCAAGGACGGGCAACTCACCGAACTCCAGATCGACCGCCCTCTCAACGCCTACGAACACGTCGTCGTCGACGAGAACCGAATGTGGCTCGGCACGAGTCGCTTCGGACTGCAGGCGATTGAACTCGACCCGTCTCGCCGTTCGGGAGTCGAGCTGGCGCACCTCTCCCAGCCCGAAGGCCTCGGCGGCTACTCGATCCGCACGATGGTTCTCGATTCGCAGCACGGGGTCTGGGTCGGGACGGTGCTCGGTGGGTTCTCGCTGATCCGAGAGCGTCAGGTAGAGATCGCTCCCGTCTGGCGAGGCCTTCGCGGCACCAAACGCCTCGACGCGGTGTTTGGCGTCCTGGAGTCCTCCGACGGCACCGTCTGGGCTGGAACCCGGCGAAGTGGCCTCTGGTATCGCAAGAGACGAAAGCTGTCGCGAGTTGAAGACGGCGTCGGAGAGCACATCCAGGCGATCGCCGAAGACTCGCGAGGACGGATCTGGGCCGGCGGATGGGACTCGCTGTCAGTTGGCACCCTCGCCGACGGGTTCACGGAACTCGAAGGCATCAAGTTCTCCGCGAGAGGGTTCGCGAGCGCATCGGACGGATCCTTCTGGGTCGCATCCGATGCGGGAGCACTGTCCGTCCGCTACGACGACGGCGCCCTTCAGATTCTGACGCGCCACCTCCAAGATCGAGACGTTTGGTCGATCTGCGATGCCGGCGGTCGCCTCTTCTGCGGCGGAGGAGCTGGTGAACTGTTTCGATTGCGACCTGGGGCCGACCCCGAGCCAGTCGAGCTCGACGGCGCAGTCACGGGACGCATCAGCGACCTGTTCTGGGACGGTTCCACGCTGTGGATCACCGACATCGATGGCGGACTGGCGACCTACCGAGACGGTGCCATCCGCAAGCTGCAGATCGACAGCTTGTCCCCGATCTACTGTCTGGGCATCGAACCGTGTGGGGACAAACTCTGCCTTTCGACCACACGTGGATTGTTCGTCTTCGATCCGCGCACGGTCGAGGACACAGCGACGACCGAGGTGTACGGCGTCTGGCGGTCGGCCGCCTCCCTCGGCCTCGTCGAGCTGAACGGCCACGGCGGGTCTGCGATCGCCTGCGGAGAGGGCGACGTGGTCCACTTGGCTTCGATCGCCGGCCTCGCGACGGTCAAACCACTCGAGTTCGGCAACTGGGGACACGAGCCGCTTGTGGCTCTTCAGACCGCCCAGATCGACGACGTCCGGGTCGAAGCCGGGTCCGACGAGCCGTTCATCGCGGAGACAGTCGAACTCACCTACCGAATCGGCCATTTCGCCGACCCCCTCGACGTCCAGCACGAGGTCCGACTGCTCGGGCGCGAATCCGAGTGGACCGCCGGCCCAGCCGACCGGCGGCTGCGCTTCGCAAAGTTGGCGCCCGGGGATTATCGATTCCAGGTGCGGGCGCGAATCGCTGGTGGTTCCTGGAGTGACTCGACGACACTGCTGGCCTTCGAGGTCCCCAAGCCGTTCTACGCCTCCGCGTGGTTCCTCGCGCTCGTCACACTCTCGATTGGTGGACTCGCACTTCTCCGAACCCGTTCGACTCGGCGGCGTGAGTCGCGCTTGCAAGAACTGGTCACCGGACGGACAGCCGAACTCCAGCAGCAGATCGAACGCAACCTCGAGGTCGAAACCGAACTCCGGACCCACCGCGACCAACTCGACGACCAGGTCCGCCAGCGCACGCAGGATCTCGCCGAAGCCAACGAACGACTCCGGATCGAGCTCGAAGAGCGTCACCGGCTCGAGGACGAGCTTGTGCGCGCCCAAAAACTCGAGGGTGTCGCGAGGCTCGCCGGCGGCCTCGCGCACGACCTCAACAACCTGCTGACCGCGATCGTCTGCTCGTCGGAGCTGGCGGGCCAGGCGACGAACCCGGACTCCACCGCCCATGCGGACATCGAGTCCACGCGCGCCGCCGCGGCCCGAGCCTCGCGGCTCGCGCGACGCCTTCTGAGCTTCGCCAAGCCACAACCTCTGCATGAGGAGTCGTTTGACCTCAACACCCTCATCTCGGCGAACTTCAGCATCCTCCGAAGCCTGGTCCCGAAGTCCATCGGCTTGCGACTGCTGACGTCTACCGATCCTGCCTGGGTGCAATCCGACCCCAGTCAGCTCGAACAAGTTCTCGTCAACCTGGTACTGAACGCAAGCCAGGCGATCGACTCGAGCGGCTGCATCGAGATTGATACACGGCCCGCCGACGAAGACGAGTTCGTCGTCTTGGAGATCCGCGACGATGGCTGCGGCATGTCGTCGGAAGTCCGCGAGAACGCGCTCGACCCGTTCTTCACGACCAAGAAGGACGGGACCGGGCTCGGCCTACCGATCTGTGCAGACATTGTTCGACGCACCGGCGGAACCTTCGAGATCGACAGTGTGGAAGGCCGTGGCACGACGATTCGGCTGCGCCTTCGTGCGAGCTCGATTCCTGATGCGGCTCAGGAAGACCCTGCTGGCGCCCCATCCCGCGGCTCACGCGCCTTTCGCATTCTCCTCGTCGAGGATCAGGAGTCGCTTCGAAAAGCGCTGAGCCGAGCGCTGACGAAGCACGGGCACGATCTGGTGACTGCCACCGACGGACTCGAAGCCGAGGCTGCGTTCGAAGCCACGACCGAGCCATTCGACGCACTGGTCACCGACCTGGTCATGCCGAACCGATCGGGAGCAGAACTCATCCGCCGGCTCAGGGAGAGACAACCACACCTGCCAGCGATCCTGATGACGGGCTACACCCCGGAATACCTCGATGACACCGTCGATGACGGACCGACGGCCTGGCTCACCAAGCCGTTTACACCGCGGCAATTGACCGACGCGCTAGACCGCCTGCTGAGCGGCCTGTCTCCCGGTGCGACGCCGATCTCGCAGGCCTGACCTCGCGCACTGGGCCGAGACCCTCTCCGTCGATATCCTCGGCTGGGTTCCCTCCCCCCTCCCAACGCTCGCCCGCACGCTCGACGAGCGGTCCTCGCGTGTCTCCCCAACCTCCCCAAGCCCTGGGCCGGATTCCGTTCGCCGTCGCGCGGATCCTGCTTGGCCTCGCTCTGCTGATCGCGCCGTTGGCGGCACAGACGGCGGAAGAACAGGCCCGCTTCCACGTCCGCACGTGGTCGATCGAACAGGGGCTTCCGCAGGTCAGCGTCGAGAACGTCATTCGCAGTGAGTCAGGTGCCGTCTGGTTGACCTGTGACACCGGACTCCTCCGCTTCGACGGGAACTACTTCGAACCGGTCGAACTCGGCCTCGAAGTCGGCGACGGGATTACGCAGCTCGTCGAGGACCCGGTCGGGGAGCGACTGGTCACGCTGACGAAGAACGGCCTGCTCTACGTGATCCCCTGGGTCGGCCCGCCGCGCAGCCTCGCACTGTCGCCTCGACTCGGCCGGCTGCGACGCATCGCGATGCCACGACGCCCCCGCGACACGGCATCCGGTGACGCGGCGCCCGTCAGCCCAACCGGATCGTCGTCAGCTTTCGGAGTCTTCGATCTCGGTATCGCGCTGATCGACCTCGAATCGGGTCAGTTGAAGATCTGCGAGGCGGAGCAAGCCACCGACGACACCAGACCTGAGAGAGTTCGCATCGCAACCGACGGGTCGGGGGTCTGGGTCGCACGCGACAAGTCGGTCTATCACGGCCGGAACGACTCAGGGCTCCACCTCGCGGGCGAACTCGAGGGAAGCTGCACCGACATCGTCATCCAGAACCAGTGGGACCTCTGGGTTCTGACGAACCGACGACTGTTCCACCTCGACGCGGACTTCGATCTTCGAGAGGTGAAGCTGTCGACCAGCTTCGGCTCTCACACACACCTCCTCGTCGTCGGAGACACGATTTGGATCGGCACGCGTTCGCACGGTCTGCTCGCGTACCGCTTCGATCGTGAAGCGCACACGGGCGAACTGATCGAGCAGTTCGGGCAAGCCTCCGGACTCGCCGGCTACTCGATCCGCTCGCTCGAAGCAGACGTCGACTCCGGCATCTGGGTCGGCACCATGCTCGGTGGGTTCTCGCTGATCCAACCGAGGGACTGGGAGATTCGCCCGATCGACTCGTCGCGACGCCCCAACGACCTTGGGACCGATCGAATCGAGGCGGTCTTCGGGGTTTACGAGTCGACGGACGGCTCACTCTGGGCCGGATCACGAGGTTCCGGGCTCTGGCGGACCGACGAGCACGGCGAGCTCCTGCCGATGCCGAACACGCGCGGCAGCATCACCTCAATCCGCGAGGATTCGACGGGACGCATCTGGGCCGGTGGTTGGCACGGAATCTTCGTCCAGACCGACGAGGCGACGTTCCGCTTCATGGAGTCGGAAGCCCACAACGTCCGCAGTCTCTGCCCGATGCCCGACGGAACGGTCTGGGCAGCGAGTGAGAACGGCCTCCGTCGGCTCGCAGTCGAAGACGATCGCCTGGTGACCCAGCAGCAAGACCTCGTTGGTATCGACGTCTGGTCCATCTGCAACAAGACCGGAAAGCTCTACGTCGGGACTGGCGACGGCCGATTGTTCCGAATGGAAACGGACGGAAGCCTCGGAGAGGTCTTCCTGGCAGGCACGGTGAAGAGTGGAATCACGAGCCTGCACTGGGACGGCTCGCGCTACTGGATCACCGACCAGACCGGTGGCCTCGTCGCGCTCACAGACCAGGGCCCGAGACGGCTCGGCCTCCGCGGAGTCTCGCCGATCTACTGCAACGGTATCCAGTCGGTCGGCGGCGCCCTCTGCCTGACCACGACACGCGGCCTGCTGACCTTCGATCCCGAAGCGACGCTCGCGCGGGCCGACGGCGAAGTCCGAGGGGTCTGGATGTCCGCCGCGTCGCTTGGCGCGGTCGAGTTCACTGGCTTCGGCTGCAACGCGAGCGCGCTCGGGAAGGATGGCACGCTCCATCTGGCCTCGGTCGCCGGCATGGCGACGGTCCGCCCTTCGATGCCCGCGGACTCACCCGGCGCACCCAAGATCGTCCTACAAAGCCTCCTGATCGATCACGTCGACCGGGCCGACCTGGTCGGGTCTGCGGACGCGATCTCCTTGGACCACGCTCTGGAGCTCAGTTACCGCCTCCATTGACGGTGGACACTCCCACCAACACCAGACTGAGCCCTGCGATAACGGTGATGGGCACCAGCAATCGATTG
>JBCBZB010000055.1:0-33338 GCA_039815565.1 Planctomycetota bacterium | reverse complement strand
GCAAATCTTCCTCGCCTTCCGCAACCTCGTCCGGCCGAGGTTCAACCGGGACGACGAAACCCCGGCGCAGTTGGCCGGCTGGCTGCCCCGGCGGCTCCGACCGTGGCAGGTCCTGTCGTGGCGACAGGACTTCGGGCGGCGAAGCGGATACCCGCTGTCGACCGTTGGGAAACCGTGGACCGAGGCTCGTGCCGCGTGAGGCGATGGGTTCGCGTCGCAACACGGGCCGGGGTCAGTTTACGGGGAGTGCGAAGAGGCGATCGCCCACCTCCGCCCCGGCGGGGCCCGCGACGTCGCGCTCGTGGACACGAGCACGCCAAAGACCAGCGGCCCAAAGCCCGTGCGCGCCCTCGTCGAACAGAATGCGAGCCTCCGGGTCGTGATGATGAGCGGCCACGACGACGTGCTGGTCCGCAACCGACTCGGCGATCTGAGCGTCGACAGCTTCCTCCATAAGCCGTTCACGAACGACCAGGCCCTGAATCTCGTCCGCGAACTCCTGCAGGACCGAGGCGCTGCCCGATCGAAGCACGGGACCTGAGCGAGCGAGCCGGTTAATGTGCTCGGCCCGATGGTCGACACCCCGATCTTCCTCGACAACGCCGCCACGACGCGCCCCCTCCCCGAGGTTGCCGAACTCCTCGCCGAGTCGATGGCCTCGACCTACGGCAACCCGTCCTCGAAACACGCCTTCGGGGACAAAGCCAAGCGGCTGCTGGCCGACGCCCGGGAGTTCCTCCGGGGCAGCCTCGGCGCCGCCGACCTGGTGTTCACCTCCGGAGGAACGGAGGCGGACTATCTGGCGGTCGTCGGCGCAGCCCGTGCACGCGAGCCCGGCCGCGTCCTTTGTGGCGCCGCGGACCACGCGGCGGTGACCGCACTCGGTCCGCAGCTCGCCTACAGTCGCCACGAACTCCAAACGATCCCGGTCACGCACACCGGATCCATCGATCCCGAGCGATTGTTCGACCAGCTTGGTCGCGATGTGCGGGCCGTCTCACTGCTGCACGGCCACAACGAGCTCGGGACCCTTCTGCCACTCGACGAACTCGTGTCGGTGATCCGGCACACCGCGCCGGAAGCCCACATCCACGTCGATCTCGTCCAGGCCTACGGCAAGATCGACTTCGATCTGGATCTCCAGGGCATCGACTCGGTCGCCGTCTCCGGCCACAAACTTCATGGACCGCGCGGCGTCGGCTTCCTCGCGACTTCGAGCAAGGCGAAACTGCGCGGCATCACGGTTGGTGGCGGGCAGGAACAAGGCCTGCGCGGCGGCACGGAGAACGTCGCGGGAGCAACCGCGCTCGCTCTCGCCGCCGAAAAGGCACTGACCCACCTCAGTGGCGACGCTCAGCACATGGCCGAAGTGCAGAACGCGCTGTGGAACGGAATCGCCGAGGAGTTCCCGGACGCCCAGCGCCTCGGCGATCCGGACCACCGCTTGCCCCACGTCTTGTCCGTGCGCATTCCTGGTGCTCAGGGAGAGCTGCTGCAACAGGCTTGCGCCGACCGCGGCCTCTGCTTCTCAACCGGCTCGGCCTGCAACGAAGGTACCGGCCACAAGTCGAGCTTCGGCGCGATCGGCCTGGACAAGCGCGCGCAGAAGGAAGTCGTGCGGCTCTCCTGCTCCGCAGACACCTACTTCGACGAAGTCGACCGAGCGCTCAACATCCTGATCTTCGAAGCGGAGCGCCTTCGTTCGCTCGCTCCGGGCTCGCGTCTCGACGCCGAGGCGAAGCAACCGAAGCGCTCCCGTGGCGGCAAGAAGCGCCGGATTCGCAAGCAGAGCGAGACTCGCTGAACTCCCCACTCGCAGCCTCCTAGAGCTCCATGGCGAACTCGAAACCCAAAGAGACGCCGGCGATGGCGCAGTATCGCCAGGCCAAGGAAGAGCACCCGGACTCGCTCCTGTTCTTCCGGATGGGCGACTTCTACGAGCTGTTCTGGGACGACGCGAAGCGCGCCGCCGAACGACTCGGCATCACGCTCACGGCACGCGGAAAGGGTGACAACTCGATCCCGATGGCCGGCGTGCCGGTGCGATCGCTCGATACTTACCTCGAACGTTTGGTCCGGCTGGGAGAGCGGGTCGCGATCTGCGAGCAAATGCAGGACCCGAAGGAGGCCAAGGGCGTTGTCGAGCGCCAGGTCGTTCGGGTCGTCACACCGGGCACCTTGACCGAGGATGGCCTACTCGGCTCCTCCGATGCGAACTTCCTGGCCGCGGTCACGACCGACAAGGATCACGCAGGGCTCGCCTGGGTCGAACTGTCGACCGGCAGCTTCCAGGTCGTGCAGTGCGATCGGAAGCGACTCGAAGACGAGCTGACACGTGTCGATGCCGCTGAGATCTTGGTCTCTGAAGATGTGCGCGACGAGATGCAGTCGGAGTGCGCTGGACTCCAGACCGCCTGGACGCGCCGCAATCCGCAGGACTTCAGCGACCGAAACGCCAAGGACCAGTGCATGGCGTTCTTCGGCATGCAATCTCTCGACGCCTTCGACCTCGAGGATTGGCCGATCGCTCTTCGGGCTGCCGGAGCTCTGATCCGCTACCTCGACGAAACCCAGAAGACCGCGCTCCCCCACATCCGTCGCATCGAGCGCTACGAGGACTCCGCCTACGTTCGCCTCGATCGGGCAACGCGGCAGAGCCTCGAACTCGTCGACACGATGCGCGGCGAAGGCACCGGAACGCCGCTGCTGAAGATCCTCGACAAGACGCGCACGCCGATGGGCAAGCGACTCTTGCGCGACTGGGTGCTCGCACCGCTTCAGAAGCTCCACGCGATCCACGAACGACAGGCGGCCGTCCGGGCGTTCTTCGACCAGAATCCACTGCTCGAAGACAGCCGCTCGCTGCTCGGATCGGTGCTCGACCTGCAACGCCTGACGGCTCGCATCTCGACCGGCCGTGCCAACGCGCGTGACCTGGTCGGCCTTCGCCAGAGTCTCGAGGTCCTGCCAAGCCTGAAGAAGGCGCTGACCGAGAGCGGCTACGAACCCCTCGTCGATCTGTCAGAGGGTCTCGATCCACAGACCGAACTCGCGACCCGTCTACGCGAGACGCTGGTCGACGAACCACCGACCACGATCAAGGAGGGAGGAATCATCCGCGAAGGGTTCCGCGAGGAACTCGACGAGCTGCGCACACTCGCACGGGACTCGCGCACCTGGCTCAGTGAGTATCAGGCCCGAGAGGCTGAGCGCATCGGCGTGCCGAACCTGAAGATCGGGTTCAACCGGGTCTTCGGCTACTACCTCGAGATCACCCACGGCAACAAGGGTGTCGAACTGCCGGACGACTACGTACGCCGGCAGACGATGAAGAATGCCGAACGCTACGTGACGGCGGAGCTCAAGGAGTTCGAGGACAAGGTCTTGTCTGCTGAGGACCGGGCGCAGGAGCTCGAGTACGACCTCTTCGTCGAGCTACGCGATGCTGTCTCGTCCTCGATCGAGGGCCTGTTGTCGACCGCTCTCTGGATCGGGCGCATCGACTGCCTGCAGAGCCTTGCGACGGTCGCACGTGATCGAAACTACTGCTGCCCACGCGTCGACGACTCGTCGACCCTGAAGATCGAGGACGGCCGCCACCCGGTCCTCGAAGCAACCCACGCTCAGGGAGAGTTCGTCCCGAACGACACGGATCTCGATCCACCCGAACGCACCCTCGCGCTGCTGACTGGCCCGAACATGGCCGGTAAGTCGACCTATATCCGCCAGAACGCCCTGATTGCGCTGCTTGCACAGATCGGCTCGTTCGTTCCGGCACGCGAAGCGCACTGCGGTCTGGTCGATCGGATCTTCGCGCGTGTCGGCGCCTCCGACGACATCAGCCGCGGGGCTTCGACCTTCATGGTCGAGATGACCGAGACTGCGAACATCCTGCACAACGCGACCGAGCGCAGTCTGGTCATCCTCGACGAGGTCGGTCGCGGCACGAGCACGTTTGATGGGTTGGCCCTCGCCTGGTCGATCGCCGAGGACCTGCACGATCGGATCGGTTGTCGCGCGCTGTTCGCGACGCACTACCACCAGATCACCGCGCTTGCGGATTCGGCTCGCGGCGTCTTCAACTGCCGGGTCGGCGTGCGGGAATGGGGCGACGAAATCGTCTTCCTCCACCGCATCGAAGCCGGCGCCACCGACCGCAGCTACGGTCTCCACGTCGGACGGCTGGCCGGTATCCCCGACGCCGTGCTGACACGCGCGCGCTCGGTCCTCGACGAGCTCGAGACCGAGAACGCGCACGTTGGGGAGGCACTCGACAAGGGACGCCACACGACTCCCCAGACGAAGTCTCGGCCGCCGATGACCGCCCCATCGGAGCCTGCGGAGCAAGCACCGGAGGAGCGATCCACGGAGCCCGAGCCGGACGTTCCCGCCCGACAGCTCTCGCTGTTCGAGCCGGCCCGCGACCGTGTGGCTCGCCGTCTCGAGGGCACCCGCCTCGACGACACGACCCCGCTCCAGGCCTTCAACCTGCTCCAGGAGCTGATCGAAGATCTGCGCGCAGATCAGAAGGGCTGAGACGAAAGCCCTGGCCAGAACCGGAGTTGACCCCACCATGACCGCACCGACCCAGCCAGAAGAGAACCGCGTCTCGGGCTCCGCCGTCGTCCTCGTTGCGCTGGCCGTTGTGCTGGCGATCGCCGGCGCGATCTACTGGGTGATCAGCTGAGCGGCTCGTCCGCTTCGGGCTTTGTGATCAGCCGCGCGCCGCGTCGGAACGTGACGTAGCTCCAAGCCCAGCCCAGCAGGACGAACAGTCGGTTGCGGAAGCCAACCAGGAACGCGACGTGGATCGCCATCCAGGCGAACCAGGCTGTCACGCCGGTGAACCGCACGATCCGCAGATCGGCCACAGCCCGCGCCCAGCCGATCGTCGCGAGCGACCCGCGGTCGCGGTACCGGAACGGTTCGCGCGAGCGGCCCTCGAGCTCTCTTCCGATCTGCCGCGCGATGTGCTTGCCGGCCTGAATTGCCGCAGGTGCGACTCCCGGGACCTGGCCGCTCTCGCCATCGATGACCGCGAGATCGCCCGCGACAAATACGCCCGGGTGACCTTCGAGCGACAGGTCGGCCGTCACCGGAACCCGACCGCTGCGGTCGAGTTCGACGCCCAACTTGTCCGCGAAGCTCGATCCGCGAACACCCGCGGCCCAGAGCACGGTCTGACTCTCGATGCGCTCTTTGGTGTCCAGGTCACCCATCCGGACGACGACGCCCTCCGCATCGACTTGCGTCACCTGCGCCCCGATGTGCACTTCGACTCCGAGGCTCTCGAGCTGCTGCTTCGCGCTCTCGGACAGCCGTTCGACGTAGGCCGGCAAGACTCGCCCCCCGCCTTCGACCAAGAGGATCCGCGCCGAGGTCGGATCGATCGAACGGAACTCCCGGCGCAGCGACTTCCGCGCGATCTCGGCGAGAGCACCTGCGAGTTCGACGCCAGTTGGGCCGGCTCCCACGACCACGAACGTGAGCAGGCTGTCTGCGTCCGCCGGATTCCGCTCGGCGAGCTCGAACGCGCGCAGGACACGACGCCGGATCTCGAGCGCGTCCTCCAGCGACTTCAGACCCGGCGCGTGCTCGGCCCATTCGTCGTGCCCGAAGTAGCTGTGTGTGACCCCAGTCGCGACGACGAGGTAGTCGAAGTCGAGGTGATCGACCCCGCCGTCTTCTCGAGCGAGCGACAGCCGCCCCTGCTCGAGGTCGACGGCCTGCGCATCAGCGAGCAGCGTCCGCGCGTTCTCCTGCTTGCGAAACACCGCCCGAATCGGATGCGCAATCTGGTCCGGGCTGAGCGTCGCCGTCGCTACCTGGTAAAGCAGCGGCTGGAACAAGTGGTGGTTCGCCCGATCGAGAATGGTCACTTCGACCGGCGCCTTCGCGAGTCCCCGGGCGACGTGGAGTCCGGCGAAGCCAGCGCCGACGACGGCAACTCGAGGTCGGACTTCGGCGGGTGCGTCGCTGCTCATGGGAAGGGCTGCTGGTCGATCGGTCTTCTAGGACAAGTCACCCTCGTTCACCCTGCAACGCGCTGGGAATTCGAGTCTCGGTCGATCGACTCAATCCAACGACGAGCGCGTCACACGACCCCTTCGCTCCCCGACCGCAGAAACTACGGCGCAGGCCCCAAGACAAAGAACGAACACGATCGCCACACCGATTCCAAAAACTCCGACCTGTTCTGCATCCGGCACTCCCCATGCCTGTCGAGCTCCCATGGCTGGCGCGATGAGCACGACCCACGAAAACACTCTGGTGACCCTAGGAGCGCCGTGAGCGTCCAGTTGGAAGGCTGACCCCTGTACCAATGCCGATACCAACGACTGCACCAGCGTCATCGGGAGCAGCACGGTCACCACCGCGGCCAGCAGCCACCAGATTCCAGCTGCAACGAATCGCAACCAGGAGTCTTCGTCGATCGCCGGGACGAACGTGGCCACCAGGTAGATTCCGACCAGGAAGAGCATCGATCACGCGTCTTCAGGTCATGACGCCCGCAGCGATCGAAGCTTCCCAAGACTAGATCTTCACCCCCCAACGGCGGCCTCGACGACCACCCGAATCCTCGTGCGTCTCACGACGGCACGGTCCCGAAGAACGCGACCCCGAACGACCCAAACACAATCGGCGGCACCCAGACCGCGACGACCGGATCGACCAGTGACTTGCCGAGGCTCTGGCAGATCAGGTCGCAGACCAGGTAGGTCGCGCAGATTCCGATCGCGAAGAGCACGCGCCAGATCTTGCTCCCGCGCTCGAAGTTCACCGCGAACGGCAGCGCGAGTAGCAGCAGAACGATGTTCGCCAGCGGGAAGGTGATGTGCGCGTGGTAGGCGATCTCGTAGTCCGAGCGCTTCGGGCGCAGCTTGCGGAGGTCGCGAAGCTCGGAGTAGCCGAGCTGCGCGGTCTCGCGATCCTCCTTGCCGAGACGGAACAGCAGGTCGGGCGTCACGCTCGGGAGCCCGAGGCGGTCCACTGGTCGGGAGACCGGACCCGGACGGGTGCGAGAGCCGCCTTCGAGGATCCAGTCGCCTTCCTCCTCCGACCAACGGGCGGCCCTGGCCGTCAGCTCGCTGATGCCGGCGATGCCATCACTGCGGTCGACCGCCTTCAGGCCCTCGAACCGCTGGCCGTAATGGTCGTAGCTCGTGACCAGGAGATCGACCTTCCGACCGTCATCGCGGATCTTGACGAGCAGGTTCTCGGCCGTGAGCCGCGGGTTCTCCGGGTCGACTCGGTTCTCGAGAATCCCCTGCGTGATACTCATCGGCTCGCTGGTGCGCGGGACGACGTACTCCCACACCGCCCCCATCGCGACGGCCGAGAAGATCGCAAGACCGAGGATCGGCCACAGGATTCGGATCGTGCTGCGGCCGGTGAAGACCATCGGTGCCATCTCGTTGTCGCCCATGAGCCGCGAGACCGCGAACATGCCGGCGATGACCGTGACGAATGGCGCGACGGTCACGAAGATGACCGGCAGGAAGTAGAGGTAGAACTCTCCGAACAGCGAGAGGAAGTCGAAGGTCCCGATGCCGTTGCGCTCCGCCTTCTCGGCATAGCTGCTGAGCTTCGTCAGCGCGTGCATGAGGATGAACATCCCCATGATGAAGGCGAGCCCTGCGAAGTAACTCGTGAGGGCCGTGCGCAGCACGTAACGATCGAGGCGTCCGATCACCGCCGGAGGATACGCCCACAGGGGTAGAACCAGAACAACGCACAGGCGAGGACTGGACAGAACGCGAAGAGCGCCTGGTCGGTCGCTTGGGTCAGCCGCAGGCCGAGGAAGTCCGCCGCGTAGAACAGCCCAAGCGGCACCGCGCACAAGGAGAGCGCGACGGCCCGGCCACGATCCCGGGCCAGAACCCCGAGCGCGAAGCCGATCGGCGCGAGTAGAAGCGGCAGCAGGGCGAAGGAGATCCGGCGGTTCAGCGTGTAGCGGGCCGAGATCGCGAGCGGATGGACGCCGCGCGAGAGCTCCGCGACGAGCTGATCGCTGGCCAGATCGCGATCGCCCTCTCGCCGGGAGCCAACCGAGAGACTGTCGAGCGGCTGCCGGATCTGGAAGAACTCGAGGAACGGCTGCTCGCGGACCGCATCCCGGAGCCCTTCGAGGTCGCAGAGCAGGCTCTCACCATCCGGCGAGACGCGGAACCGCGCCCGATCAGCGACCAGGACGCCGGAGTCCGCCCCGATCTGTGCAGGAAAGTCCGCATCCTCACCGAGAAACAGGACGAGATCCTCGAAGAACCCTCCATCCTGACGCTCCCAGGTCAGGGTCACGGTGTCTCCGACGCTCAGCACGTCCCCCTTGAGACCGGACCGCATCAGCACGACCCGCACGGACTCGGCCAACACTCGGTGCTTGCCAAAGTGCGTGGCCGGCGCGACTTCGTGCAGCACGAAGGCCATCACGACGCTGAGTAGCGTGCCGACGAGGAGAGCCGACTGCAGCGGAACCCGCAAGCTGACCCCGGCCGCCTGGACCGCCGTCAGCTCGCGCGTCGAGCCGGCGCGCGCGAAGGTCGCGCAGGTCGCCAGCAGGAAGCCGATCCCGAGCAGGTGCACCAGCGCATCCAAGGCCCAGAACACCGTGACTTTCAACGCCATGTAGAGCGTCGATCCTTCGGCCTGCTGCACCCCGCGCGCCGCCGACGCGAGCAGAACGATCCCGAACAGCACGATCAGCGTCGGGATCAGGGTGAGCGTCAGCTCACGCAGGTAGAGGCGGTGGAGCTTCCACATCCGGAGGGAAGCCGACCCGGGGGCCGGTCGAGGGCACCGGCCATCCTACGGTCTCTCCGCGACTGAGCACGGAGAGACCCCGCCCATCCGGGGCGGGTCAGACGGTCGTCCACTGCCCGCCGTTCGAGCTGAAGGAGTTCCCCTCACCCGACCGCACGGTGATCGAGCCACCAGACATGGCGTTCTCTCCCATACCGGTGTTGTTTTCGCCCTGGATCGAAACGGTGTTCCCCATGCCGCCGACGGTCAGGTTGTTGTACTTCCCGGTGATCGTCACTCGGGCATTGCCTCCCACCACACAGACGTCGTGACGCGCTCGCGCTGTGCCGCTGTCCTTGATGGTGACCTTCGTCGACTTGCCCTTGGTGTCGACGTCGACCTTCGAGGCGCCGCCGTTGACGGGGTTCTTCACCTCTTGGATGGTTCCCTCGATCGCGATGCAACCGTTCTCATCCGGGCTGCCCGCACTACCGGTGTACTGGATGTCGACCTCGCCGCTTGCCCCCTCGGGCACAGAGACTTCGCGGCCATCGCTGTCGACAACCTTCTCACCTGCGCCGACCGAGAGCGTGCGAACGGGCGTCGGGCTCGGTGCAGGATTCGAAGTCGGCGCAGGCGTCGGAGTCTGAGCTGCGCAGAGGACGGAAGTGAGAAGAGTCGCGAGTAGAAGGAGAATGATGTTCTTCATGAGAAAGTGTCCTTTGTCGTGTCGCGACTGAAGACGCCTTCTCTTGGCTGAAGCGGACGCGTGAGTCTCCGAAATTTTCCTCACGCACACCAAGGCATCAGGCTCTCAGCGAACGCGAACCCAGAAGCACATCGCGCAACCCGCGGCTCTTGCTGACGGTTCAGCTTGCGCCCGGCTCGCTCTCGAGGCGCAGACAGCGCCGAGAGCAGTCGCGGTCCGGAGAGTGCAGTGGCACACTGCACCCTCCGACTCGCGACGAGTCACCGGTCCGAGGAACCCGTGACGTTCTCGTACAGCCAGACGAACGTCTCGCGCTTCGTTCCCGGCACGAGCTCGCCGAGCTGCTCTTGTAGCGGGCGCTGCTTCTCCCAGAACGCTGAGTATTCGTCCTGTCGAGCCAGGAAGAGCTCTTCGTGCTTCTTGCGACCTTCTTCGGTCGACATGTCGCCGGCCTCTTCTTGCAAGGCCTGGAGGAACTCGGACTTCTGTTGGTCGATGTCGGCGATCTGGGAGCGGAGGTCTTCGACTTTCTGCTTCTCCTCGTCGCTGAGTTCACGGCCCTGCGGCTCGTAGACCGCCTGACCGCCGACAACCAAGTCGAGGTCACCGTCCCCGTCGTAGTCGAACGGCTCGGCGTAGAAACCACGGCTCGGGTGTTGGGGTCCCGCCTGTGCGCTGGAATCGACGTGCAGAAGGACCGAAGCCTCTCCGAGCTCGACCGCGTCGCCTTCTCCTTCGTCGAGGTAGACCAGGACCGCAGCCTTGTTCGAACCGAACCCGGCAACCCCTTCGATCGAGCTCACCACGAGGTCGTCCCGACCATCGCCGTTCCAATCGACCATGCGCATCGTCGCGACGTCGCCATCCAAGTTGAGCGGCTCGCCAGCGGCGTGGACCCACTCGTTGGTCGTCGCGAAGCGCGGCTCGGCGTTCGTGCCGTTGTTGCGACGCAACATCATCATGCCCGCGTCGTGGTCGCCGAGCAGCAGGTCGTGGTCACCATCTCCGTCGTAGTCGACGGCCCAGGCCGAGGTCAGGTGACCGTTCTCAGTCTGTCCGTCCGCGTTGCAGCGGTCGGTCGAATCCCATTTCTTCTCGTCGAAGTTCCAGAACTGGTTCATGACGATTCGATGGCCGTCCTCGTCGAGGATCTGCACCGGTTGAGACCAGTGCTCACCATCACCGAACGCGACGTGCGGGGATCCGTCGAAGATCCCGGCGACGATGTCCATCGAGCCATCACCGTTGAAGTCCACGAACTGTGGACTCATTCCGATGCATCACCAATTGGAGAAGTCGAGTGGCTCCCCCTTGGAGTCTTCGAGCTTGATCTCTTGGTCGTAGTTGCCGAACTCGTTGCGGAGCGCGTAGGTAAGGTGACCGCGGAGATCTCCGATGAACAAATCGACGCGACCGTCACCGTTGATGTCGTGGACAGCCGGCGATGGGTAGAGCCGGCGATGACCGAGGTTCGAGCCCCCGGCTTCGATGAGGACCGGGTCGGCGAAACTCGCGGACAGGGCCGGGTCCTGGGCTGCCGAGGCGGTTGAGAGCGCCGCCACGGCGAGCAAGATGCTCGTGCTGTGGTTCATGAGGTTCTTTAACGGTTCGAACGAGGAAGGAAACGGGAAGACCCGATCCGACACGCTGCCGGACGGGCCATCTCACACGGTATCAGGACGACGCTGCCAGGAGAGGGCCGCCCGCGGCAGCCCAGAGCTCTCCTGGGCACGTGACCTGACCAAGCGAGCCGACCGGAGCCGGGCATCGGATACGGTCTCGCCCCAGACCGTGCCCGGATCGAAGAACGACACCCAGGAACTCCAAGGCCGCACCTGCCGGTGGGTCGCCGCGGACTACCTCCGTGAGCACCTCGACCCCGAGGCGCCGAGTGGCTGGCTGAAGGCGCCGTTTGAGGTCGTCAAGGAGACCAGCGTCCGGCGTGTTGTCCGAGGTCGGATCGAATCCGAGAGCCTCGAAGGCGCCGGCGTCGAGGTCCACATCAAGTGGTTCCGACCCGCTCGACTCAGTGACCGAGCCCGCGACGTTCTGACCAAGAGTCGCGGAGTCCACGAGTATCGGGTCCTCGAGCGGGCACGCGCGCTCGGGCTCCCGGCCGTCGAGCCCTTGGCTGCCGGGCGCCTCGAGACTGGAGATGGCCGACGGTCTTTCCTCGTCACCCGATCGCTCGACGCCACGCCGCTCCCACGAAGAGGTTGGAGCCCCGAACTCGCAGCCTCGGTCGGACGACTGCTGCGAGCCGTTCACGACAAGGGCCTCCACGCGCGGGACCTTCATCCCGGCAACGTGCTCGTCGACCAGGAGGGATCTCTCCACCTGGTCGACCTGACGAGCTCGTTGTTCACGGAGCCGCTCGAGAACGAAGAGCGCGCAACGGCGCTTGCGTTCTTCTGCCACGACCTGGACGGCCACGTCGAGGACCCGATCGCAGCCCCCCTGCGTGAGGCCTATGGCGGGAGCGAACGGCTGTGGCGACGGGCACGACAATCCGGCCAGCGACTACGAGCGCGCATGCTGCTGTCGTTCGGACGACGCGCTTTCCGCAACTGTCGCCACACACGACTCGAAACCGAGGCCGACCGATGGCAGCTCGCGTTGAGCGACCTGCACCCGCAGGTCTGGGATCACAGCCCGCCGGATGACTTAGAGGCCCGACGCGAGGCGATTCGGGCATTTCTCGGCGCGCAGCCGGGAAACGGTACCCACGACCAACGTCACGTCGTCCGTCGCGGACGTCGGGGCGGTGTGTTCGAGACCGAGGAGTTCTTCGTCAAGGAACGAGATGCCGGAGCGGCTCGCCGACTCCTCCGGGCGGCCTACTGGCTGCACTTCGCCTCGGTGCCGACTCCTCGACCGCTCGGTATGGCCCAGCGATCCCGCCGTGGTTTCGTGTTCGCCGAACGCCTCGCTGACCCGAACGGCCGACGACCGAACCTCTCGGAGCAGATCGAGTCTGGGGCGCTGGACCGAGACACCCTGATCCGACTGGCCACCGACCTGGGTCAGAGCTGTGGACGTCTCCATGGTTTCGGGCTCCGCTGCCGCGACCTGAAACTCGAGAACCTGGTCGTCGCCCCGCGCGGTGACGAATCCGAGCGGGTGTTCGTCGTCGATCTCGACGGAGTCCGGCGCAAGGATCTCGACGACCCACGTGGCGAAGGCCGCGACCTCGGCCGACTGCTCGCCGCCGCCCAGGTCGCTCTACCGGCGGAAGTGGAGCACCTGATCCGGAGGTTCTGGCGCGCCTACTTCCGCACGCGCCGGCTGCTGGGCACCCCCAACTCGACGCGGATCCGACGCGTGACCGAAGCTCGTGCCCGCGAATGGCATGGAGCGCACGGAACCGCCTGCTAGTCTGACGCCGTGAGCGAGACCGCCTCCGGATCCGACCGACCGAGCACGGGACCGACAGACGAACAACCCGAGATCTTCCGCGGTGCGCAGTCCCGCGACGTGATCTGGGCCAAGGCGGACGAGGACGCTCGTAGGAAGCGCGATCGACTGCGGCGTCGAAAGAACGTTCGTCGCTTCCTGCTCTACCACCTGTTCCTCGGTCCGCTGATGACGCTCGCGATCTGGATGCCGAGGTGGTTCCGGCGTTCGTTCCTGCGCTTCGTCCTCGAGCCGATCTCGTTCCGCGCGACAAGGAAGGTGAGCCTTTCGAACCTCGAGCGAGTCTACGGAGACGAGCTGTCACCGGCCGACCGCCAACGAGTTGCCCGTCAGGTCACGCGGAACTTCCTCTCCGGCCTCGACGAGAACCTCGAGGCTCTGCGCTACGGCAAGGAGCGCCTACTCGAACGCATCGACGACAGCCAAGTCCGCCCGGTCCTCGACGAGATGTTCGAGAAGAGCCCGCGTGGATTTCTCGGGCTCACGGGTCACCTCGGCAACTGGGAACTCCTCGGCTCCTGGCTCGGTGCGCAAAGCGGCCGCGAACTCGCCGGCGTGGTCGCGAAGCGCAACACGAACCCGTTCCTCAACGCCCGGATCGAGCGCACACGTACGACACTCGGGATGCCCACCTACTACCGCGAGGATCCACCGGGCGACATCGTGAAGTCGCTCCGACGCGGCAAGCTTGTGGCGATCGTTCCGGACCAGGACGTCAAGTCGATCGGCGGTCTCTTCGTCGACTTCCTCGGATCGAAGGCCTACACGCCGACCGGGCCAGCGCGACTCGCGTTGACCGCCGACGTGCCAATCGTCTGCGGCGGCCTGATCCGCACCGGCGACGGCCGATTCAGGATTGAGTTCGAGGAACCGATCTGGCCCGATCGAAAGGCTCCTCGCGAGCAAGAGATCGAACGCCTCACCCAAGCCTGGAGCGAAGTGCTCGAACGCCTGATCCGGCGCCATCCCGAGCAATGGGCGTGGTTCCACGAACGCTGGAAGACCACGCCGGAGAAGCTCCTCGAGCGCGGCCGCGGCCAGGCGCGAATCGCCGAAGCTCAGCGACCCGAGAACTCGGATTCGTAGCTCTGCAGGAGGCTGCGCTCGTCGCTCAGCCACGCGGTCGGCACTCCGCCGTCGACCAGGAATCGCAGCGCGGAGATCGCCGGGCCAGCGTCTCCAGACGCGTGATCCTGCAGGATCTCGCGGCGCCGTTCGCTGAGCCAGGTCGGCCCCTCTCTCTGCAACTCGTCGAGTCGGCGACGGACGCGACGTGCGCCGGCCTCATCCTCCGAACCGCCACGCAACCATCCTTCGAGCGTCTCGATCGCGAGGCGATAGCGCCGGTTCGTGAACCGCATCCAGTAGTCGACCCGATAGAGCACGTCTTCGGCGGTATCGACATCGTCGACACTCGTGTGCTGAAGGGCCAGTTCGCGGAGGTTGCGGATCTCTCCGTTCCAAAGACGAACGTCGTCATGACGCTCGGCGAGGAACTCGTACTCGGTGAGCCAGGCGGAGGTCTGGCGCAGGAGTTCTCGAGCGGCTGAGCGCTTCGGGTTCGCCGCATCGAAGAACGACGACTTGAACCGCGTCGTCAGCCGGTGCGACGCACGCGCCGCATCGATCTCCGACTGATCCGCTTCGCGACTCATCGCGTACTGCCAGCCATCCCGCAGCGCACGAATCCGGCTGCGCTCGTCGCCGCGGCTCGATTCCTCGGCCATGGACAAGGTGCGGAACGCTGCGTCGTGATCCCCGCTCTGCCACTGGCGTTGGGCGAGCTCGAGCAGGCTTTCGTCCTTCTGTGGCTCGCTGCCACCGCCGAAGGCCTGAGCCAGGATCAGTACCAGTGCGACACCGACGACCAGGACCGTCCAGACGATGATCTGGTTGTTGCCGCCAGACCCTCCGCCCGAAGCTCGACCAGACGATCGGCGGGGCACCGGGCGTCCGGCCGAACGGACCGCGGCAGAAGGAGCCCGCGCCGTCGGCGCGGTCACGGTCTTCGCAGAAGGCTTCTTGGACCCCGCCTTCGGAGAAACGGCGTTCTTCGCGCCGGCCGATAACGGATCAACATCAGCCCCTCGGACCTTGGTCGGCACTTTGTCGGCCCGCTCCGTGCCGGGAAGCCGGATATCGAGCGCAAGCCCGTCGGACGCCGATGCCTCGGCTCGAAGCGCGCTCTCCGCGGCCGCCTCGTCGGGCACCATCGACGGCTTGACGATCGGTGCCGGCAGATCATCGCCGCAGAACACCAGCAGGTTGGTGCCCACCGCCAGTGTGTCACCGTGGGTCAGGGTCGCGCCTTGGGTCGGCTTGCCGTTGACGATCAGCCGCGGGACGCCCGAATCCGGCTCGACGAAGAGCCCGCTCGCGAGAAGCCGGCAGCGGACCTGCGACTCGACGAGGTAGGGACCACGGAGCCGAAGCTCAGCGGAGTCGCCACTGCCGACCACGAACTCGGGGTCGAGGATCTGAAAGACCTGTCGCCTGTCGTGGGTGTGGACTTCGAGCCGCGGCATCCAGCGCGAAGCCTACCAGATGCCCCACGCAACTCGATCGCTCGACTCGACGAGACCGAGGTCAGCGGCGGCCGGGGCGCGGTAAGGGCTCGAGCTCTCTCCCGACCCCGAAGACCTGCACCCAGTAGCGGCCGGTCTGCCCGACACCGATCTCGACGTGCCCCTCCGCCAACATGTTGCGGTGGTGCCCGGACGAGTGCTGCCAGCCGTGGATCGATGATTCGGCAGACGGATGCTGCGCCAGGTTCTCGGAGACGCCTTGGTGGTATCCCGCGAGCTGCATCCGATCACCCGGGGTACGGCGCCCTGGCGTCGGCGAGTAGTGCGAGAAGTAGCCGAGGTCGGCCATCTCTTCGGCGTGGCTTCGCCCTGCCTCCATCATGCGAAGGTCGACGGCGAGCGGTCGGCGACCGAGCAGCTTGCGGTAGGCGTTCGTCCGCTGCACCAACTCGATCTCGGCTGCCGTGAGCTCGGACTCGAGAGTGACGTTGTAGGCCTCGACCTCGACGGCCCAGGCGCGCGCATCGACCTCGGAGAGGTCGAGAGCGACGGTCGCCACGCTGAGCGGCTGATCTGCTGGAATGCGCTTGGCCCACTCGATGCGATCTTCGAGCGACGGGACGAACTCCTCGAAGCCTGCCAGGGTCTCACTGATCCAGCGGACCCGCGCGAGCTTCTCGCCAACGCGATCGGGAACACGAAGTTCCTTCTCGTGCTGATCGAGGAACCGCCGCACCTCGGCGACCAGCTGATCGATCTCCTGCTGCGCCTCTTGATGAATCTGCCGCTCTTCGGCCGTCGCGTCCGGATCCTTGGTCGGGAACTGATAGCGCGTGGTGTCGAAGATCACGGCGAGCGCGGCGGCACGCTTCTCATCGAGTTCACGACGCGTGGCCTCAAGAGACTCGAGCTTGTGACGGAAGTCATCCGACTCGAGGTCCTCGATCCTCCGCTCGGCGACGCGACGCAGGGCCGCGACGAGCACATCGACCGCGTCATCGTCCTCACCGATCAGCTGCTCGAGTCGCGAGTCCCAGCGGTCCGGGCTCTTCCCGAGCATCGAGTCGAGATCCTTGGTGAGGCTGGCAACCCGCTCCTCGAGTCGGACCTCGCGCGCCGAAAGGTAGCGATCCTCACGCCACTCGTAGCCGGCCTCGGGATCGAGCTGCTCACCACGCGCACGAGCGATCGCTTCTTGCACGGACGACTCCTCGACGCGGGCTTTGCGCTCCGCCTTTCGGAACAACTGGTCGCCCGCCTCACCGTCGCCTCGCCGATACGCGAGCGCCGCAGCAGCCATCAGCAGTTCGCCGTCGCGCTCGTGAGGTTCGAGCATCGTGATCAACTCGGCACCCGGCACCCGGAACAGCGTGTCCGGATCCTCGACCTCGACCGCATCGTGCGAAGCCGCGGCGAGATCCAGCAGTCGGCCGAGGGTCTCAGCCTCCTTGGCGAGCGCACGGTGCTCGGCGGCCGCGGCGGGGTCGGTGGACTCGATGTCGGCCGCGAATTCGCCATGGAGCGCAGCGGCCTCGTGGAAGGCACCACGACGGACCAGACGCCGGCCCGAGCGCGCCACGGACGATGAGTCACGCGACTCCGACAGCAGGACCTCTCCCATCTCACGCGCGTGCTCGAAGCGCGCGAGAGCGTCGGTGAGCGCAGGGATGCGACTGTCCAGGGTCAGGTGCGCGACACGACGTTCGATGCTCGGCGCCATCCGAGCGAGGACCGAGCGGTCCCCACGATCGACGAGAGAGTCGATCTCGGCGATCAGCGACCGAGCCTGCCCCGACGATGCCGAACGAACGGCGGTCAGGCGGGCGGCGAGACGGGCGAAATCGGCCCCCTCGAAACTCTCGATCGCCTGGACGAGGATCGCTTCGGCGCGTTCGAACTCCTCAGCCTCGAGAGCCGCGTCAACGTCGCTCAGGATCGGCTGCAGACGATCCAGCTCGGGGGTCGAGCCCTGCTCGGAACTCCCACTCGAACCCGTGCTCTCATCCCCCTGCGCAACCGCGGCGTTGTCCGTCCCACCGTTCTGCTGGAGCAACGCCCGTCGCTCCATGCGGGCACGATCGAGAAGGTCTGCCAGATCGGCCATCACCGCGCGCGCGGCGACAGCTTGAGGGTCGTTGCTCTGTAGTCCGTCGGTCACGACGACGAGCCGCTCACGGTGCTTGTCGAGACCGAGTCCAGGGTCTTCGAGAACTTGCGCCTCGAACCGCTCGACGTAGCCGCGGAGCTTCGCCACGCGCTTCTCGTCCGCAGCGAGGATCGCGAGTCGCTCGTTGTCGTTCTTCGCCCAGTTTCGGCGCCAGTCTTCGAGTCGCTCGCTGGCCCGCGCGTGGTTACCCCGAGCGAGGTCTTCCGCGAGCAGCGGATAATCGAGCGGTCGCCCCGGTCCTGAGTCCGAGAGCAGGAGGACGACGACCAAGAGGGCCACGACCGCACCGACGATCGGCAGGATCGGCAGCCCGGACCCGGACGATCTGGATCGACCTCCGGACGACCGCGAAGCAGATCGACGGGCGACCGGCGCCGTGCGTCGCGGAGCCGCCGGACGCTCGGCGCTCTCGCGCACGACATCAGCGGGAGTCGCTTTGCGCTCGATCCGCTGACCGAAGACCAGGACCGCCGCCCCGATCTCGATCCGGTCGCCGACTTGCAGGCGCCACTGGAGCACCTCGTCGCCGTTGATCTTCACGGGCTCGCCGGTGCCTTCATCGACGAGCTTCAGCGAGCCGTCGCGGAGTGGCTTGAAGCGGGCATGGATCGGCGCGATCCCGGGCTCGGTGAGCCGGATCGTACAGCCCTCGTCGGAGCCGATCGTTCCCTCGGATCGACCGACCGGGACGAGAAACGTCTGGCCGCCATCGAGAATCTGGAAGGTGAAATTCATTCGGCCAGCGGTCCGGGGGGTCACCGGATCAACAGCCAGGAGGAGAGTTGGAAGACCTCTGGGCGACTCTCGCGCCTAGGGCTTCCCGAGGAGAAGGGCGGCGGAAGAACGATAGGGGCCCTGCCCGCTCAGGCAAGTCGCCCGGCCCGGATGTCCTCGGACAGGTCCTCGAGGGAGATCTCCGGACCGTCGCAGAGTGCGGTCAACCGCCGCGTCTCGTTCTGCAACTGCCGGATGTTGCCCGGCCATGGATAGCCGAGAAACGCCTCCTCAGCGCCGCGATCGAGCCTCAGCGGCTGATCGGCCGGAGCTCCGCCCGCCCCCTCGGCCAGGAAGGTCGAGGCCAGATGCAGGATGTCGTCCCCGCGTTCCCGCAGAGGCGGGATCTCCAAGGTCAGCACGCAGAGGCGGTAGTAGAGATCTTCGCGGAAGGTCCCCTCCTTCACCATCGCCTCGAGATCCCGATTGGTCGCGGCGACGACTCGGACATCGACCTTGCGGATCTTCTCGCTGCCGACCGCCCGCACCTCACCTTCCTGAAGCACGCGAAGGAGCTTTGCCTGCATCGACAACGGCGTGTCGCCGATCTCGTCGAGGAACAGCGTGCCCTTGTTCGCGGCGAGGAAGTGCCCCTCGTGATCGCGGACCGCCCCGGTGAACGAACCCCTCTTGTGACCGAACAGGACCGACTCGAGAAGGTTCTCCGGGATCGCTGCGCAGTTCTCGGCGAGGAACGGCGCCTCGACCCGCGGACCGAGCCGGTGGATCAGTCGAGCGACGACATCCTTGCCGACCCCGCTCTCCCCCCGCAGGAGGACCGGCGCCTTCGCGCGCGCGAACTTCTCGATCGATTCACGCAACGCGAGCATCGGAGCGGACTCGCCGATCATGCCGTGCCAACTCGGCACCGCGGGGTTCGCAGCCCCTACCTCCGAGGCCGGTCGCGACTCCGCGAGTTCCTGCGCGACGCGCAGCAGCTGGCCGACGACTTCGGGTCCATGGTCAGCCGCACGCTTAAACAGCGCACGCAACTCGGCTTCCAGGTTCTGGGACGGACTCTCGGTCATCGGGGCTGGTCCCAAAGTGCCGCTCGGACGACGCCACGTCGACCCCGCAGACCGATCGATCTCGCAGCCGGGTCTTCGTCAGAACGGCACAGAGTCGTCCGATGCGTCCGCGGCCCCACCAGGGACGATCCGGAGCCCGGCGTATTCGGTGATCAAGGTCCGCTCACCGGACCGATCGAACCGAACGGTGATCTTCTGCAACTGCCCCGAACCACTCAGACGCAGCACCGTGCCCTGCCCGTACGCCTGGTGCACGACACGAGTTCCTTCGCCGAGTACGAACTCCGCGGACTGGTCTTCGTCGGCGTAGAAGTCCACCTGCGAGTCGCCGCCGAACTCCGACGACAAGTCTTGCGACTCCTCGTAGAGATCGCCGCGCGTGCGACGCGATCGGAATCCAGAACCTGAGAAGTCACCGTGATCGTCGTCCGAGTCGAAGTCCCGGTCGTCGTCGAGGGCGAGCACCTCTTTCGGAATCTCCCGAAGGAACGAACTCTTGGTCTGGTCGCCAAGCCGGCCGTTCACCATCCGCTGCTGACTCCAGGAGAGATGCAGGGTCTTCCTCGCACGAGTCAGCGCGACGTACATCAGACGCCGCTCTTCCTCGAGCCCGCCGGGTTCCTCGAGAGCGCGCTGGTTCGGGAAGAGCCCCTCCTCGAGTCCGGTGACGAAGACGTGGTCGAACTCGAGACCCTTCGACGCGTGCACCGTCATGACCGAGATGCGCGGCCCCATGTCCTCGCGGTTGCGATCGTCGGAGGTCAGGAGCGCGATGTGTTGCAGGTAGCCGGACAGCCCCCCACCGACCTCGGAGTCGAAGAACGCCGCGTCGTTGTGGAGCTCGGCGACGTTCTCACGACGCACCTCGTCTTCGGGATCCCCGCTACCACCGATGTAATCGGCGTAGCCGAGTCCTTCGACGAGCGTCATCAGAGCCGGATGCGCGCCTTCTCGGATCCGCGCACGGGCCTTCGTGATCACGTCGGCTAGCGCCGCGAGTCCGGTGCGAGCCTTCCCGCTGAGGCTCTGACGGATCCCTGGGTCGCAGACAGCCTCACAGAGCGAGAGTCCGGCATCCCGCGCGAAGCCACGGAGCTTGTCGAGACTGACGCGGCCGACGCCGCGGGCCGGCACGTTGATCACGCGCTCCATCGCAACGTCGTCGATCGGATTGACCAGAACGCGCATGTAGGCGACGAGGTCTTTGATCTCCCGACGCTCGAAGAAGCTCAATCCGCCGACGATGCGATACGGCATCGCCTGATTGCGGAGTCCTTCTTCGATCCCGCGCGAGATGTGGTGGCTCCGGAAGAAGATCGCGATCTCGGAGGCCGAGACGCCATCGTCGAGCAACGCCAGGATGTGTTCGACGACGTTGCGCGCTTCCTGGGCCGGGCCGTAACAGCGGTCGATGACGAGCGGCGCACCTTCGTCGTTGTCAGTGACCAGGTGCTTCTCGAGTCGATCCTGGTTGTGGACGATTACCCCCTCAGCCGCCTGCAGAATGCGCTGGGTCGAGCGGTAGTTCGTTTCGAGTCGGACGACCTTGGTGCCTTCGTAGTCGTCTTCGAAATCGAGGATGTTACGCAGCTCGGCGCCGCGGAACCGATAGATCGACTGGTCGGGATCACCGACGACGCAGAAGTTGAACGGCTCCCCGACCATGCGCTTCAGCAGGTCGTACTGCACCCGGTTGGTGTCCTGGAACTCGTCGACGAGGATGTAGCGGAACCGCTCCTGATAGGCCTCCGCGACGTCGGGCCAGTCGATCAAGAGATCGAGGAACCGACCGAGGAGGTCGTCGAAGTCCATCGCACCGAGCTGCTGCAGGAAGTCCTGGTAGGGCCCGAACAACTTCTCGACGGCGCGATCGGCGGCCGTCATCCCGAGGATGACTTCACCCGGCTTCTCACCGAGGTTCTTGAGCTGCGAGATCCGGCGCCCGACCGCGGACGGCTTGACATCGTCCTTGGAGATCCGATGCTCCTGCATCAGGTACTTGATCGCCGAGTCTCGATCCTGCGTATCGTAGATCGAGAAGTCCGACGGGAACCCGATGCGATCCGCGTGCTGACGCAGGAACCGCGCGCAGGCCGAGTGGAACGTGCTGACCAGCACCCGTCCACCACCGAGCTGCTCGACCCGCCGCGCCATCTCCCCGGCCGCCTTGTTCGTGAAGGTCAAGGCGAGCACTTGATGCGCCGGAACGCCTTCGCGAAGTAGGTGCGCGATCCGGCGGGTGATGACCCGCGTCTTCCCGGACCCGGCTCCGGCGACGACCATCATCGGCCCCTCGCCGTGGGTCACGGCGTCGCGCTGAGCTTCGTTCAGGTCGTCGAGAATCGGGTCCATCGCAGCGAGCGAAGCCCGCGACCCGCTCGACGGCAAGGGAGTAGTTGCTCGTCCCTCTTGGCTCGCTTGTGGAGCGCCGAAAACCGCCCCCAGTCCGGCTCGACGATGGCCGAGCGGAGTGCGCCTTCGCAACGGCGACCCCCAGGCGCCAACGAGGCGACGGAGTCAGAGCTCATGGCGGCCGACGGCCACGCCTTCCGCCCGCCGAAACACGTGCTCATGGTGCGTGAACAGCAGGACCTGAGTGTGCTTCCCGAGTTCCGCAAGCACCTCGAGGGCGTGACTCGCGCGCTTGTCGTCGAAGTGAACGAGGACATCGTCGAACACACAGGGCATCCGCGGAGCCTGGCTCGACTCAATCAGTGACTCGATCGTGGCGACCTTGAGCGCCAGGTAGAGCTGGTCCCGCGTGCCGGAGCTGAGTTCTTCGACGAAACGGCGCTCGGCCGAGCGCTCACCGGCGAGAACTGCGACGAAACGGCTCTGGTCATCCCAGTCGACCTCGAGGCCCCGGAACGCGCCACCGGTCAGACGCTCGAACGCGGCCGACGCCCGCTCGAGAATCGGCCCCTGGTGTTCGCGACGGTAGTCATCGATGCGGTGGCGAAGCAGAGCTTGGGCCGTTTCGAGGACCCGCACGCGATGGGCGACCTCGTCGAGTTCAGCGCGGACCTGCTCCAGCTCGAGTTCGATGTCCGACGCACCGCGCTCCCGTGCGAGCTCGTCGAGCCGACGTTGCGCCTCCCCACGCTCGCTGGATGCGACCTGAAGCTCCTTCAAGCCCGCCTCGATCTGGCCGGGAAGAATCGCCAGCCGGGTCTCCGCCTCGGCAGCCGCCACTTCGGATTCGAGTGATCCGCGGGACTCGACCTCCGCGATCTGATCCTCGAGGCTTCGCAGGTCCTGCCGGAGCTGCTCTTGCACTACCAAGACCTCGAGGAAGGCCGCGAGCTCCGACTCCTCTGGCAGTCGACCGGACTCCTCGACGAACTCCGTGCCGGCCAGGGGACGCAGGCAGGCCTCGCGGGCGGCACTCGCTGTCGTGAAGTCAGCCTCCGCTCGCTCGAGCGCGTCTCGTCGCCGGTCTCGCTCGGAACTCAGCTCGCGGCGGGACGCGTCCAGCTCCTCGGCGTGGACCAACTCCTCGACGGCTTGTTCCAGCCACGCCTCAGGTCGGTCGGCCTCAGCCTCAAAGCCGAGCTCGCCCAGAAGCTCGAGAGCGTCTTTCTGGAACCCGAGACAGAGGTCTCGGTCGCGCGATTGACGCTTCAACTCACGGCGGCGCTTGACCTCTTCGAGCGTGTCCTGCGCCTTGGCTCCAGCCTCGAACCCGACCTCCGCGGCAGCCTGGTCGAAGTCCTCGCGCCACGACTCGAGCGCCGCACGAGCGCGCTCGAGTCGCGACGTCGCGTCTTCGAGCTGCTCGCCGTTCTTCTTCTCGAGTGTCTGCCACTCGATGTAGGCCTGCACCGACTGCCGCGCTTCGGACACGACCGACTCGACCTGGGCGCAGAGCCGGCTCAGTTTCGAACCCGAAGGCTTCGGAGCCGGATCGAAGACGGACCAGGCCCTCGACAGCGAATCGAGAGCCGAAGCTCGCCGACCGATCTTCGACTCGCACTCCGCCTGCGCAGACCTCAGCCGGACCGCACGCTCGGAGAGTTCCCGTCGACGATCGATGACGTCTTCGAAACCGTCGAAGGACGGCGGTTCACCAGGACAGTCGGCAACCAGCAAACCGAGCTCAGTCTCGCTCTGCTCGACACGCTGCACGCACGCCGCCTCGGACCGCTTCGCGTCCTCGTGGGCATCCTCTGCTTCCCGGAGGCGTTCCTCGGCATCGCGGCGGGCCTGGATCGCCTCGGCCTCGTTCCGCAGTTGGTCCGAGAGCTGATCCGACTCCGAGGCGTGGCCCTCGAACCGAGAGGCGAGCTCGGCATCCGACGTGCTGGGTTCGAGATCGACGAAGTCGCTCTCGCTCAGGAACCGCCCACGCACCTGGCGCCAGGTCGCATCCCGCCGCTCTCGAGTCCGGTCCAGGGCAATCGGATCGGGCAGCGCCGAGCGGGTCTGCTCCCGTTCGACCCGCCGGCCGAGGTCGCGACACCGCTCCTCGGCCGTCTGCAGCAGACCGCGATGGCGATCGAGTTCGCTTCGTGCCTCGGCCCAGCGCGCACAAGAAGCTCGGACCGACGACGCCTCCGGCCAACGAAGACGCGCGAGCGCTTCGATCTCGAGCTCGGTCCCGAGTTCGCGCGCGGACTCGTCTTGCAACGATGCGAGTTCCACTCTCACCGACTCTTCGAGACGCTCGATCTCCCCGTCGAGGTCGATCGAGCGACGGGCTTCATCGAGTTCGGCCTGCAGTGCATCGATCGATTCGCCAGTCACGGCCGCCGGACGATCGGCGTGGAGCCGCTCGCGCTCCTTGGAGAATTGCTCGAGGGAAACCTCGGCACTCCGACGCTCTTGCTCGAGGGATTCGAACGACGACGCCAACTCGACGACCCGCTCGGCAGCGAGGCTGTCAAAGCCATCGATGACCGAGAAGTCGACGCCTCGCTCGACGACGAGAAACCCCGCGAAGTCGGGGACACCCAGCCCGGCGAGCCCCTCCCGCAAGGCCGGCAGACGCGAGGCCATCACGCGGATGCGATCTCGATGCTCGACAAGAGCTCGATCCCTCACGCCGGCGACGAGCTTCTCGAGGTCGACGTCGATCGAGGCAAGCGATTCCAGTGCCTGGTCCCGGGCCTTCTTCGACCGCTCCAGGTCTTCCTGGGTCCGTCCAGCGCGGAATCGAAAGTCCTCGGGAAGTTCGGGCAAGTCTCGACGCCGCGATCGGAGCACCTCGCTCTTGCTCGTCAATCGTCGCAACTCGACGACCGACTCGAGTCTCCCCTTCTCGCGGATCAGCTCGCCCTGTCGAGCAGTCAGCTCCTCGACGCGTCGGTCGGCCGACGTGAACGCCTCTTGCCGAGCCTCAAGGTCCGCGACGGTCAGAGTCGCCTCCTTCTTCTGGTCCTCAAGATCCTTGATGCGCTGGGTCAGCTTGCTGACCCGTTGGGTACTCCCGCGAGGCTTGAACAGCTCATCGCTCTCGTCCCGTAGCTGGTCACCGAGTTCCTGCAACCGACGGGTACCGACCGAGGCGCCGAAGAGTGTCGCTCCGACCCCGCCGCCTTCGCTCAAGAGCTGCTCGGCGCCGGCCCGTAGCGACTCGTCGTCGAGCCCGAAGAACGAGTCGTAGACACCCTGGTCGAGACCCCCGATCACGCGGGACCAGAGTTGCGGGTCGACCGGCTCCTGCGACTCCCCCTCGTCGTCGAGGAACAGCAGCGTGTTCTTTCGCCCCTTCCGGCGCAGCACGTGAATCGTGTCCCCCTCATCGGTTTCGACAGCACCGACGATGCGCAGATCCTTGCTCGCACGCCCAGCGAGATCCCGACCATCCGCGATCCCGAAGAGGAGGCCGCGAATCGCTCGGAGACAGGTGCTCTTCCCCGCTTCGTTGGAACCGAGCACGACGTGCAGCCCACGCTCCTCCCGACCCAGATCGAGCGTTCTTCCTTCGACGGCACCGAAACCGCTGAGGTCGAGCGAACGGAACTTCACGAAGAACGCTCCTCACCACTCGTGCCGCCAAGCCCGAATTGGAGCCGAGCCCAGGCCTGCCGAGCGACCTCGTCGGGGTCCGCATCGTCCCAAGCAGTCCGTGACGAGTGCGGCAGCTTGCTTCGCAGAGGGTGGTCGCCACCGGGAACGAGGCCCGCAGCGTTCGCCGGGAACTCGCCGAGCCAGTCGAGGGTTGCGTCGGCCTCGGCGGATTCCGGCAGGGACTCGGTGCGGAGCCGCACCTTCTCGAGGAAGAACTCACGCCCCCCATCGAACGATCGCGCACGCAACTCCTCGACGAGACGTTCGCGATCCGCGAGCAACGAGGTGTGCAACTCGGTCTCGCCGACGAAGGTCACACGGGCTGCGAGCAGCCGGCCCTCGACGACGTCGAGCGCCTGATCCAGGACCCGGTCGAACCTCTCGAACAACCCGTCCTCGTCGGTTTCACCACTCAGGTCGACTTCGAGATGCTCCCAGCGCACGACATCGAGCGGATGGAAGACCGGCTCGCCGAACACGCCCTCATCGACATCGCAGATCAAGCAGCCCTTTGGCCCAAGCTCACGAGCGTGGCGCCCCTGTGTGTTCCCGGGAAACACGATCAGAGGCTCCGCACAAACGACCTCCCGCAGGTGGACGTGACCGAGAGCCCAGTAGCCATAGCCCTTCTGCTCGAGATCCGACGACTTGCAAGGCGCGTAGGTGTCGTGGCCCTCACGCCCTTCGAGAGCGGTATGGAGCACGCCGATGTTGCAAGCGCCCGACACCGGCTCGGGATAGGCGCTCGCGAGGTTCTTCTGGACCTTCTGCGTCTTGAAGCTCTGCCCGTGAAACACGACACCGACGTCCTCGAATGCGAACGACTCTGGCGATGCGGCCCCGAACACGAACACGTTGTCCGGGAGGCGCAGCGACTTCGTCATCTTCGACTGGGCATCGTGGTTCCCGTGCAGGAGCACGACTCGGATCCCGGCGTCGCGGAGCCGGTTGAGCTGCTTCACGAAGAACAAACCGGTGTGGTAGTCCGGCCAATCTCCGTCATAGACGTCACCGGCGAGAACCACGAAGTGGACCGCCTCCTCGATCGCCAGCGAACACAGGTTTGTGAACGCCTCACGAGTCGCCTGTCGCAGCTGTTCGACCGGAGCGCCTTCGTAACTCGACAGCCCGCGGAGCGGCGAGTCGATATGGAGGTCGGCAGCGTGCAGGAACCGGAACGAACCCATCGTCCGCAGGTGTCAGTCGGACTCGAGTCGGTAGGCGACGTGGACACGACCGCCGTATCCGACCGCGACCAGCGAGCGGCCCAGACCTTCGACGACGCCGGTCGCGAGGTGGTGGAAGCGATCGTTGTCGGTTGCGACGACGATGTAGCTCGCGTCCTCCTCGAGCGTGTCGAAGACGATCAGACGACCGTCGTAGTCGGCCGTGGCGGCTTCGACGCCATCGTGGTCGGCCGAGAGATCGGCCAGAACGGCACCGCGCAACCGGTCTGCAGCGTCGTGAAGTTGACGCGGCTCGAAAGCACCGCTGACCGAGAACAACTGGAGGCGGCCACCATTGTCACAGCAGACGACGAGATCTCCTGCGCGACCGAGTCGAGCGAGCGAGTCCGGGGACTTCCACCAGGTCTCGGCCGTCAGACCGTCGATTCGGACGAGGGCCCCATCCGCACTCGCAACCAGCGCGGACGAAGCACCGAGGCCGAGCACAGCCTTGCCTTGTCCGAGCTCGTTGCCGAACTCGATCATGCCGAGCCCGGAGTCGGGCAGCTGCTCGAGTTCGTCCTCGACCTCGAAGAGGCGAGCCTTGCCGGTGTAGCCGACCAATGCGATCCGCCCGTCTTCGTCGACCGAGACGCCGTGGACCAGGGCTGCATCCTCGAACAGAGTCTTGGTGACGAACTGCCCCCCGCTCTGGTAGCAGAGCATCGCAACTCCAGGCCCGGGATCGTCCTCCGAGCCCTTTTTGGCGCCGACGCAGAGGATCTCTTCCCCGGGGTAGTTCGAGCTCAGCTCCGCGACCGCGACCTGGATCATCTCGCCGTCGAACTGCGCGACGAGTTCGTCCTGCCAACCATCCTCGCTCCGACGGAGCAGAACGACGCGGTGATCTCCGGTCACGACCACGACCTCGTCCCCAGGTGTCGCCGGATCGATATCACCGAGTGCGCAGCCGCCGATCTTCACGCCGGCTTCCCAAGCGATCTCGGAAACCCAGGGCCCATGACGCGGGGCGACTTCGTCGACAGAGGTGAGGCCGCACCCAGACGCGACCAGGGCCAGGATGGACAAACCGGCGGGAAGGAGTCTCGACACCATCCCGAGCAGCGTAGCGGCTCGGACGCTCAGACGTTGAAGAGGAAGTGCGTGATGTCGCCGTCCTGCATCACGTACTCCTTCACTTCGCTCCGGAGCTTGCCAGCAGCCTTGATCGCCGCCTCAGACTTGTGCTCCCGGAGGTCGTCGATCGAATAGATGTTCGCCCGGATGAAGCCGCGCTCGAAGTCCCCGTGGATCACGCCCGCCGCCTGCGGTGCCGTCGCGCCATCCGGGATCGTCCAAGCGCGCACCTCCTTCTCTCCGGCCGTGAAGTAGCTCTTCAGCCCCAGCAGCGTGTAGCTCGAGCGGATCAGACGGTTGAGGGCCGGCTCGGTCAGGTCGTAGGCCGACAGCATCTCGATCAGGTCCTCGCCTTCGAGACCGATCAACTCCTCCTCGATCTTGGCACAGACCACGACCGAACCGGCACCCTGCCCCGCGGCGTGGTCAGCAACCTTCTGGGAGTAGTCGTTGCCGTCAGGCAGCCCGGCCTCGTCGACGTTGCAGCAGTAGAGGACCGGCTTCGCCGACATCAGGCTCAACTCCTGGAGGACCTTCTGCTGATCGTCATTCTGCGGCGGGACCGTGCGCGCCGGCCTCCCGTCAGCGAGCGCCTCGCAGAGTTGCTCGAGGAACGCGAGCTCGGCCTTCGTCTCGGGACCGCCGGTCCGCGCCAACTTCTTCGCCTTCTCGCGCCGCTTCTCGGCGGTGTCGAGGTCGGCGAGGACGAGCTCCAGCTCGATGACCTCGATATCGCGAATCGGGTCGACGGAACCGTCGACGTGGATGATGTCGCCATCATCGAAACAGCGAACGACCATCAGGATCGCGTCGGTCTCGCGGATGTTCGCGAGGAACTTGTTGCCGAGTCCCTCCCCTTTCGACGCGCCCTTCACGAGGCCAGCGATGTCGACGATCTCGACCGTCGCCGGAATGACTTGCTGCGTCGAGATGAACGAGCTGATCTCGTCGAGCCGAGTGTCGGGCACCGGCACGATGCCGACGTTCGGCTCAATCGTGCAGAACGGGTAGTTCGCCGACTCAGCACTCGCCTTGCGCGTCAGCGCGTTGAACAGGGTGGACTTACCGACATTCGGCAGTCCGACGATTCCGACACTCAGGCCCATGGCTCGCGATGTCCTCGCTGGAAGGAGGGCGCCGGAGGTTAGGGAGCGGTGCGGTTCGCGGCAACGCCTGGCCACGCCAGGCATCGCGATCGCGGAATCGACCGAGCCTCAGGAGGGCTCGGGAGGCGCCCCGAGCATCTTTCGACTCGGGGGCCTCTGGGGCCTCGCAGGCCCCTGACCTCGAAAGGTCTTGGACCTCACAAGTAGGTGTAGGTCGTCGAGACCGTGCAGCCGGCCGGGGTCGTCACGACCACCGGAACGGTGCCAGGAGCGCCCGGAGGCGTCAGCATGAAGATCGCCGTCGGCGACAGCGCGGTGATCGTCGCCGGGTTGCCGCCGATCGTGACCGTGGTGCCCGTGACGAAGCCCTCACCGTTGACGGCGAACAGTGCTCCGCCGGCCGAGGGGCCAGGGCTGAAGAACGTCGACGTGACGACCGGCGATTCGTTGAAGTTGACGAGGTCGAAGGTGCCGACCGGGTTGCGGACTTCCAGCGTGGTGTCACAGCCGACACCCATCGGAATCGTGAAAGTCAGCGCAGTCGGGCTGACCGTCGTCGGCGTGATGTTCGTGCCACCCAGGACGACGGAGACGCCCGGAGCGAAGTTCTGACCGGTCACCGTGACGACCGTGCCCGCGGCACCACCAGCCGGCGAGACCGCAGAGATCTCCGGACCAGGGACCTCGAAGAACAGCGTGCGAACAGCGTTCGACAACGTCACCCCACCGATCGCCGGATCGATGATCGCGACTTGGTGGAACAGGTCCGCGAGGCCACCCGCCGGCGGGAGCTGCAGCAGGAAGCCACCGTTCGCGTCCGTCACGAGCGGGACCGAAGCCACGACCGGGAACGGAACGATCGTGCCGAAGCCCGGGAAACCGAGCGGCACCGAGCCAGCTGTGTCGCTGAGGAGCAGCGCGGCCGACGAGGTCGGCGGAGCGGAACGCAGGCGCAGCGAGGCGATGTTGCCACCACCGAACGAGCCGACGACGTCGTGACGCGGCACTTCGCCGTTGCTGCCGACGGTGCCCGGACCAACATCGAAGCTGGTCAGGAGACCTTCGCTGACGATGCGGTTCACGCCGTTGCCGGCACAGATGAGGATCTCACCGTCCGAGTCTTCGCCGAACGAGTAGAGCGTGCCCGAGCCGACCTGGCCGGTGATCACGCGGCGGTTCTGGACCGCACCGCTGACGAATTCGAACGCGTAGACGTTGCCCGAGCAGTTGTCACCGTAGATGTAGGTGCCCTGCAGCGCCGGGATGGCCGGACCGCGGTAGCGGTAGCCACCGACGATCGCGCAGTTCGAGCTCGTCGGCTCGGTGCGGACCGGGTCGGTCAGGGTCGGGCTGTTGCACGCCGGCAGACCAGCGATGCCGCCACAGGCGGCGGTGGAGAAGCAGTTCGTGCCCTCCATGATCTTCCAGCCGTAGTTCTCACCACCGTTGCTCGACGCGGCGACGAAGTTGATCTCCTCGAGCGCGTTCTGACCGACATCGCCGATCCAGAGGTCGTCGGTGAGGCGGTCGAAGCTGAAGCGCCACGGGTTGCGCAGACCGACGGCCCAGATCAGGTCGTTGACTGCGGGGTTGCCGACGAACGGGTTCGAAGCCGGCGCGACGGCCGGGCCATTCGGGTTCTGATCGACGTCGACGCGGAGCATCTTGCCGAGCAGGTTCTGCGGGTTCTGCGCGCGGCAACCCGGGTCGCCACCACTGCCACCGTCACCGTTGGCGACGTAGAGGTAGCCATCCGTGCCGAACTGGATGCAACCGGCGTTGTGGTTCGAGAACGGCTGCGAGATCGGACCGACCATCAACGTGTTCGAGTTGAAGTCGGCGACGTTGGGGTTACCCGCACTCACCTCGTAGCGCTCGACCACCGTCGCACCGTCACCGCTGCGGGTGTAGTCGACGTAGAAGTAGCCGTTGTTCGCGAAGTCCGGGTGGAACGCGAGACCGAGCAGGCCCTGCTCGTTGCCGCCACTGTTCACGCGCGATGCGATGTTCAGAAACGGAGCCGGGAGCAGCGAACCGTTCTCGACGACGCGGATCTGGCCGCTCTGAGTGAGGATGAAGATGCGCGAGTCGGTGCTGGACGGCGACGTCGCGTAGACCGGACGGTTCAGACCGGAGGCAACAACCTCGGTCGAGAGCGTCGGCACCTGGGCCGCCGCGGTGACGGTCAGGGCCGTACCGCAGAGAGCCGCCAGGGCAGCGGAGGAAAGGAACTTCATGGGAGTCGAGGGAATGATCGCACTCGTGGGGGCCAAGCGCGGGGCAGGATGCAGCTTTGTAGCCGCTACGGCGGCCGACGGCCATCGGCTCGTTCATCCGGGAAGTGCCCCCTGATTCGACCGTGTCGATTCGAGAGGACGGCCCAGCCGATCCTTCCGATGACACCGCGGCGTCCGAGCACGAAACCGCCCGGGCCGCACCAGGCTGCGCCCTGGCCCGGAAGGGCCTTGATCGGTCTCGATTCGGTCCGCCGCGAATCGGGACCGTGCTCCGCCGGATTCCTCTGCGGCCCGGCCCCGCGCGGTGGCTACCGTCGACCGCCCGGATGACCGACGCCACCTACCGGACGATCGCAGCGCACCTCCGAGCGGAGCCAGAGCCGATCAAGGCCTCGCGCCATCTGGCGACGCTGACCCCGACCCCATCGGTCGACGAAGCGAAAGCGCGAATCGCCGAGGTCCGCGCCGAAATGCCCTCCGCCAACCACCACGCCTGGGCCTACCGGATCCGAGACAACGGCATCGCTGAGCGCTGCTCGGACGACGGCGAACCCACGGGCACCGCCGGCCGACCGATCCTCCGCCAGCTCGAGCTGCGAGAACTCTGGAACTGTACGCTGATCGTGACCCGATTCTTCGGCGGCACAAAGCTCGGCAGCGGCGGGCTGGTCCGGGCCTACGGCGGGGCGGCCGCGTTCGTCCTCGACGAGGCCGAGATCACGACGATCGTGCCCGAGCGCCGGCTCCGAATACGGTCCGGCTACGCCGAGGAACCGTTGGTCCGACGCACGCTCTCGGAGAGCGGGCTCGAGCCGGACCAGGTCGAACACGGCGCCGGCGTCGAGTTCCTGGTCACGATGCGCGAACCCGAACTCGAGTCCTTGTGCGCGACCCTGATCGAACGCTCGAACGGGCGCGTCGAGTGCATCCCGCTCTGACACCGATCTTTCCGGTCATCCGAACACCCGGCACAGGTCAGGAATCGGCGGTCAGGAGCCCCCGTTCGGATTCGTAGGTCAGCTCGGCACGAGCTCGCTCCAAGGCCCACCACTCGACCTGGGCCACCTCTTCGGTATCGGACGGAGCGAACTCCCCGGGGATCGCGACCATATCGAACCACCGCACGATCTTCGGGCGGCCGTCGACCTCGTAGTGCAAGTCGCCGGCTGCGCCGAGAACGCGCACCTGAAGCCCCGTCTCTTCGAGGACCTCCCGCACGGCCCCGACCTCGAAGCCCTCGCCGGGATCGAGTTTGCCCTTGGGCAGACACCAGTCGTCGTACCGGAGGCGATGGACGACGGCCAACTCGCGCCGTGACTCGTCACGCCAGACGAGCCCGCCGGCGGCTCGGATCAGATCACTGTGGTTCGTGAAGTCGTCGTTCTGCATCGGAGCGCTTCGCACCCACGATCCCGCGGTCCGTCAAGCCGGTCAACGCCGACCTCGATCACCCTCCCTGCGGAGCTGCAGCAGGCTCGCTACGCTCGTCTGGCGTCGGTCGGACGCGATCGACCTCCAAGCATGCAGACCGACCTCGTCCGCCTCTTGCGTCTCGCACGGCACCTCGCGTTCGGCGCCCTGGTGACGCTCGTCCTGACCAGCGCAGTCCCCGCGCAAGATCCCGGTGCGAGTCCGGAGTCTCCCGGAGCCACGGCAGACACAGAACCAGTGGAGCCGGTCGCTGATCCACCGTCGCTTCGTATCCAAGTCCAAAACCTCTCTCCGGACGACCGCTCCGAGTGGGTGCGCGCCTCGATCCCCTTCCCCCGCGGTCTGGTGAAGAAGCAGCCGTCGTGGATCGTCCGTGGTGACATCGAGTCGGGTGAAGACACCGACCCTCTGCCAACCGTCTGGCAACCCTTCGGGGCGCGATGGCCCGACGGGTCCTGGCGTCAGGCCCTCTGCTTCTTCCAGGCGACCGTGCCCTCGCTCTCGTCCAAGGTGTTCCGCCTTTACGAAGGAGCCCCGCGTAGCGAGCCCGTAGCGGCGTTCGGTCTTCCGCCCCACGCGCTCCGTTTCACCGCGACAGTCGGCGGCGAGACATTCCTCGCAGAACTGCGTGAGGACGAGATCCTGGAACAGAACGCTGCGCGCAAGGTGCAGGTGTTCCGCGGACGGTTCGGAGACTGCGGACTCGTCGCCGAACTCGTTCTGACCCTCTGGAACGACCAACGGCACGCCGACCTCTCGATCGGCGCGTTCTTCTCCGACCCGCGCACCGAGGCGATGGAGATCGCGATCGACGAACTCGCGATCGAGACCGACGGCATCGCACTCGCGCTGCGACACGCCCGTCCGCTCGGAGTCGAATCCTCACTGACCGAACT
>JBCBZB010000068.1:0-26000 GCA_039815565.1 Planctomycetota bacterium | reverse complement strand
GCAGTCGTTTCCACCCTGTCTGCGAGCGGTCCTGGCGTCCTCGCTCAAGGAGACACAGACGGCGGGGGCACTGCGGTGGCCACTGTGTCGGCGATCAGCACGAACTCCGACATCATGCTGACCGGAGTCGTTGAGGGCGGAGGCTCTGCGACGGCTGCCGTGACTGCGTCCGTTGAAGGGTCTGGTCTGGGGATCAGCGGGCGAGGTGCTGCGGCTGTCCAAGTCGGCGCCTCCGCATCCGGTGGAGAGGTGGCCTCGGATCCCGTGCCGACGGCCCAGGCGACAGCGTCTACGCCGGGCCGCGCGAGCCACCCGAGATCAGTTCGTATCATTAGGGTTGGCAACGGGGTTCGCCGCATCACAGGAGGAGTGTTGCGGCGGGGGAAGGGTCGCAGGCTTCGTGACGACTTCATCGATCGGATGCCACGGAGAGACTTGTGACAGACTTCCCAACGCATCCGGTGATTGCTCAGCAGCTCGAGGCGTGGGAGCTGCCGGGGATTCTCATGGAGGGCACCCGAGCTCTTCGAGAGGCTGCGAGGAGTCCCAGCTCGACGGTCGACGTGCTGCCTCGAGAGCCGGGCGAGCGGGCGAAGGACTACACAATCCGCCTGAATCGATCGACGAACATCCCAGCGTTCGAAGTCACGGTGTCTGATCGCGCTGAGCGACCGTTCGTCAATCCGATGACGATCGCGAGCGAGGAGCGAATGGATCCTCGAGTCGCTGAGCTCATTCGGGATGTCGATCTCGAGGGGCGGTCCCTCACTGACTTCGCCCGGGAGCTTTCCCGCGATGGGCACGCATTCGGACTCGGGATGTTCTTGGTCGAGTGGTCGAAGGCGCTTCGGCGGCCCTACCTGCGCCATCTTCGTCCGGGAGACTTGTTCGACTTCGAGCAAGACGAAGAGACGAATCGGATCACGATGATTCGATTCCGCCGCTCTCGATTCGCTCGCAACGGGAAGGGCGCGGCTGTTCAAGAGCAGTTGGTCTACGAGTACGTCGACCCCAGCGCTCGTTCTGACGAACCTGGTGAAGGCGCGGCGGTTGGCTACACGATCTACAGCGAGCAAATACCGAGCTCCGGACGGGGCCGCCCAAAGACGGTAGTGGAGGATCAGGGTGAGCTACGGAGCGACGGAGGGAACCCGATTACGGAGATCCCGTTAATCGTCGTCTACGTGAATCGGAAAGGAGTGTTCGAGGCGGACCCTCCTCTTCGCGATCTAGCGGATCTGAACCTACGGTTCTTCCAGGCCTACTCAGACCTGTCGAACTTCATGCGGTTCTCCAACATCCCGCGTCTCAAGCGGACAGGGATGGCACCGCGAGGTTCCTCGGGATTCCAGAAAGAGGCGACTGCGGCCAATCGCATCCACGCGGTGAACTCCATCATGGATCTGCCCAAGGATGCAGATGCAGAGTGGTTGGAGCCGCGGGGCGCTGCGGCGGAGATCAGCATGGAGGATCTCCGCAACCTCCGTGAGTGGATGAGCGACGCGGGCGCGAACATCCAGATTCGGACCTCGAGCGTTCAAACCGCAACAGCGACCATTCGCTCGGAGATGAAGCAGAGCGGCGGGATGGTCTCGTTCGTCCGCTCGCTTGAGACCGCGCTCACGAAGGCGCTGGAGCTGAAGCACACTTGGTTCGACGCTCCATTCTCGGAGTCGATCGCCGCCCAGGTGAACGAAGAACGGGTCGTGGCTCCGGGGGACGAGAGACAAGCCGATGTAGTTCTGCGAGCTCGCAAGGACCGTGTCATCTCGAACCCGACAGCGGTCCAAGAGCTCAAGCACCTGGCCTACATCAGCGACAACGTCGACCCGCAACAGGAGAGTGCTGCGGTTCGGCGAGAAGGGGCGCTTGTCGGAATGCTTGATGATCTAGGCGACGAGGGCGATGAGTTCGGCGAAGGAGTACCTGGGGTGAGAGAGGGAGACGACGAATGACTCAGCTAGCACAGCGCCTTCAGGCGCCCATGATCCGACACCTGCTCCGTAAGGGCACTGTCACCTACACACCTCCGGCGGAGCTCTACGTTGGCCTGGCGACGTCAGGCGCCAACCTTGAGACCGGGGCGGATGACGAGCTGACCGCGGTGAACGCGCCTGGATACGCACGTCAGACGGTCAACTTCCGAAACCGAGCGAGCACGGATCTGGAAGAGAACGATGTCGATGTGGTGTTCAGCTTCACGGACGCGACTCCGACGTTCACCCACTTCTTCGTCGCTGAGTCGGCCACGGTCGGATCCAACGACGGGGTCATCTATGGGCCGCTCGACGCGCCGGTGACGATCGGCACTGGGAACAACCAGTACCGGCTCCCGATCGGCGCGCTGATCGCAGCGATGCAGTGAGCACTCGTGTCGCTCTTCGAGTCACCAGATGACGCGCGGGATGCCCAGCGCGAGCTGTTCGACGAGACGATCGAGCGAGCGACAGAGATCGAGCGGTTCAAGGCGGGGCTGATCCTCGCTCTGCTTCGGTCCTGGCGACCGGCAGAGCGAGCCATCGTCACTCGAACTCGCGACCGGTTTGAGGTCATCCGGAATCGCGGCACGCTTGCGCTTGCGCAACAGAACGTGCAAGGCCTTCTGGCTCGGCAGCGCGACATCATCGATCAAGCTGCGGGAAGCTTGCAGAGCCAAGTCCGGTCGGACCTGCTCGAGTTCGTGTCGCTGCAGGACGAATGGCAGCGAGCGACGTTCTCAGGTGTCCTGCCTTCGCTCAACCTGGGGCCAGAACTGCCGGCTTCGCTTCGCAGGGAGATCGTCAACGCGCGCCCGTTCGAGGGGCGAAACCTGGCGGACTGGTTTCGGGGCTTCAGAGAGGCGACGAAGCGAGTCGTCAACCAGCAGACGGTCCTCGCGTTCCAGGCAGGAGAGACCGCGCCACAGGTTGTTCAGCGGCTGAGCCGTCAGCGAGGGGAGGCGGGGGCGCTACACCGCTCGCGCACCGAGATCGAGACACTTGCTCAGACAGCAGTTCAGCAGATAGCGAATGAGGTGCAGGCGGAGAATCTCCGCAAGCTCCGTGGGCTGTTCACGCACGAGGTGTGGGTCGCAACGCTCGACTCGAACGTCTGCATCACCTGTGCCTCTCTCGACGGCAAGCGCTTCCCGGTAGACGAGGGCCCGCAGTGGCCGATCCACCCGCGCTGCAGGTGTCGTCGTGTGCCCGAGGTCCCCGGTGCGGGTTCTGGTCGTCGAGCGTCTTCGGAGGGGCAGATCCCTGGCGACGTGAAGCTGTCGGATTGGTTGCTGACTCAGAGCCCAGAGCGGCAGAACCGAATTCTGGGCAGAACCCGAGCTGACTTGTTCAGGGCGGGCAGGCTCCCGGATCTCGACCCGATGACTCTTCTGGATCCGCAGTTTCGGCCCATTCGTTTGGACGAGCTCAATCGTCGGCTGCGAAGGGTCAACCCGAACAACAACTAGAATCGAACGGACACATGGCAATTCCTACACACTTCGACTCGGCCGACGACGCTCCCGAGTTCCTGCGAGATCACCTGGTCGAGCGAGATGGCGGCAAGTTCGCGGTCGAGATGCTCATCCCAGGCGGACAGAAGATCGGCAATGTTGCAGGGGTGGTCGCCTCACTCGAGACGATCAAGGCCGAGAAGGATGCTGAGGCAACCAAGCGGCGCGAATACGAAGAGAAGCTCAAGCCCTACGAGGTCGAAGAGGGGCGGTACATCGACGCCCAACAAGCTCGTGATGCGATCGATAAGCTGACATCCGGAAAATTTAAGGACTCTGACGAACTCAAGGCAGCCGAGCAGGCGATCGAAGCTCGCCTCAACGAGTCCTACGCTGGCCGGCTCAGCGAGCGCGACGAGCAGATCGTGACCATGAGCGGGCAGCTGCAGTCGATGATGGTCGACGCCGTCGCCCTCAAGGCGCTTAGCCAAACCAACTGCGCGAACTCGAACCTTCTCATGCCTCACATCCGTGACATGGTGAAGGTGGTCGATGACGGCAAGGGCGGCCTGAAGGCTCAGGTCATGAAGGCGGACGGCACGCCTCGTGTCTCACTGCGCGAAGGGCAGGAAGGCCAAGACATGAGCGTTGAGGAGCTCTGCCAGGATCTGTTGAAGGACCAGTTCCCGGAAGTGTTCCCGTCCAAGGCGCAGAGTGCCGCGCCGGGAGCACGAAGTGGTCAGCGTGGCAAGACTCGCCTGCGCGACACGATGAAGGGCAACTCACTCTTCCAGGCAGCGCGCCGCAAGGAACTGGGCGTCAGCGACGCCTGATATAATGACTCCAGTTGCGACACGGTTCGCCCGCTCCAGCGAGGAGCGACGCAGAGACCGGTCGCGATAGTCGTCACTCAGCGAGGGTGGCGCGGCTGCGACCAGCGAGGGAGCAGGACGACAGGGAATCGTTCACCCCCTCGCGCCCACTTTCTGTTTGGCCCGAGGGATTCGGGAATCAGGGAAGAGGGAGAGTCCGCCATGGCGTTTCGTCTAATCGACGCCGCAGAGCAAGCGCCCAGCGACACGATCGCTGGCATCTACCAAACGTTCGCAGAGACCACGGATCTGCTGAACGCCATTCAATTCGATGACGCGCCGAATGGTGCGTTCACCTACTTGCGTCCGGTTGATTTGGGGAACGCAGGGTTCCGTGAAATCAACCAGGCGTTCGGCGAGAGCACCGGCCGCATGGAGAAGATCCGCGAGGAGACCTTCCCCATGGGTGGTGATGCGGATGTCGACAAGAAGATCGTCGACAACGACGGCGAGTCGCTTCGCGGTGACCAGGAGAGCATGAAGCTCATCGCGATGGCTCACCTGTTTGACTACACGTTCATCAAGGGCGATCGGTCGAGTGGAGACAACTCGTTCACGGGTCTTCAGTCCCGCTTGGGCGAAGTTGGCGCGGGCCAGCACTTCACGAACGGCAACGGTGCGCTGAGCTTCCTGAACCTGGATCGAGTGATCGACAGTGTTCGCGGCGCGACGCACCTCTACATGTCACAGGAGATGCGACGTCTGTTCGACAACTGGGTGCACTCGTCGCAGAACAGCACGGTGCGCCACACGCAGGGGGAGTTCCGCACTCGTGTCACGGTCTACAAGGACCTTCCGATCCTGGAGGCGGATCCGAACGATCACACCATGCCGCCGCTGGACTTCCTCGAGGCCGGCAACACCACGAGCATCTACGCGCTCAACCTGAACCCGTCGAGCGGGATCATCGCGCTGCAGGACACGGACCCGGATGTCCGCGACCTCGGCGAAGTGGACGACGCTCCGGTTTACCGCTCGCGGATCGACTGGTCGGTCGGCATGGCTCTGAAGACTCAGCGCGCCGCGGCTCGCTTGTCTGGCATCACGAACGCCGCGATCTGAGGAGGAAGGAATCATGACCATTAACCGTCACTTTGGTTCGTTGCACGATCGTCTGACGGTCGTGCGCGACTTCGACCCGACTGCGGTCAACGGCACGGCCAGTCCCGTGCAGAACAGCGCCAACGGCGTCCGCTGGATCGATCTCGGGGAAGGCCCTCCGACGGGTCAGAGCCAGCGCGAGAAGGTGCGCTTCAAGGGCGCCGTCGACATCGAGGTTGCTGGCTTCACCGCTGGCGCCGGTGCTGGCAACGTCGAAGTCCATGTGGTCTACAGCGAAGACGGTTCCGCCGTCGCCGCTCGCCAGGTCATTGCGCGTTACGAGGACGCGACGAAGCCGGACTTCATCGACAAGCTGCCGTTCTCGAACCAGTCGCAGGGCGCGGTCTACCGCTACGTCGGCGTCGAGCTCGTGCTCAGCGCGAACGACGTCGCGCTGTCGACTGGCTTCGCCGTTGTTCCGATGAAGTGAAGAACGCTAGGTCGGGAGCCTGAGACTCGGGCTCTCGGCCGCCATCGATACTGGAGAGCACATGGCGAAACGAATCATCAAGGTGAAGGAATCGGGCGACAAGCTGGTCCTTCCTTACATCCAAGCCCGCGAGTGGATCGACGCCGGACTGGCGACTTGGTCCGACAACACGGACGCTGAAAAGCCCGTCGAAGAGGATCCGGCGACCAAGCCGGTGCCGGCGAGCACCTCGGCGACGAGTGACAAGCTGCAGCCCTCGGCTGACGGCCCAACGAAGAAGGTCACGCGCAAGAAGGCGACGGCGAAGAAGGCTGCCTCCGAGAAGCCTGCCGAGGCCGCTACCGCGACCGACGACTCGAACTGACACGCTGAGGGACTCTGGTGGCTGATTCACCGTTCTACGTATGTATCGGCCACGGAGTCCACGGCTTCTCGGGGCCCCAGGACTGGTTCTCGCTGAGCAACGACGAGCGCCACAACTGGGGCTCTCGTCTCCTCGGCTATGACGGCCAAGGCGCTGTCTACGGGATCGAGAACTACCCGCAAATCTGGGTTCACGATCGGTTCCCAGTAGCTAACCCTCGAGCGGTCGTGTCTATCGCGACTGGCGCGGTCACGCAGATCACTCTTTCGGGCAACCACCGACGTGATCCTGACTCCGTAGGCGAATGCACCTTCGCAGGGATCGGGGGTGCTGACGCGCAGCAGATCAACCGCTACTGGGGCGACGCGGTCTTCCGGTCGACGAACATCGTCGAGATTCCGCTCGACTCGAGCGGTCTGGGACTGAGCGCGACGGGATCCGCATTGTTCGGGGGTTTCGGATCGTTTGCCATCCCGAACGGAGTGCTCCCGCAGTGGACGCAGGCGACGGACCCGACGAGCGGGGGATCAACCGGCAGCACGCAGTGGGGCTACCCGACGGGCCTCATGGCGAGCTGGCACGACAAGCACGGCCCAGAGGGCATGCGCCCTCGCATGCTTGGAGTGAACGGCGACTGGCGAGTCTTGGGCCGCCCAGCGTTCCGTGTGTCCGCAGTGACGTCCGGCACGACCACGCGGATCACTCTTGGCAACGGCTTCGCGAGCACAGGCAATCCAACCACTGGTCCGAATGTCTTCCGAGATGTCGGGAAGCGCAGCAAGATCGTGCTGCATGGCTTCACGGGCCCATACCTGAGCCTGAACGGCATCCATGAAGCGACCGTCGTCGACGGAGACCTGGATGCCCTGGACGTGTTCGTCGACACGTCGGGAGCTTCTGGCTACGCCGGCGGGGCGAATGCCTTGGTGCACCAGAGGTGGACTCAGAACACAACCGGAGAGCTGTTCGACGAGCTCGACTCGTTGCTCGCGGACTGTGTGTCTGGAGCCAACCAGCAAGGCGACACTCTGCTCGCGTCGGGGGCGGTCATTTCGATCGGGCGTAGGGATGCGATTCTCGAGTCCACGCCGTTCGATCAGTTCCGCGGTCGCCTCAACAACCTGAGCGTGAGTTCGGTCTCCACCGGGTCGTTCCCGACTCGAGTGGTTCTGTCGTCCCCAATTCCGGGCATGACGAGCCCTGACGTGGACGGCGTTCGGAGCCAGCTCGTCGCTCGCCTGGCAGGGGGCAGCTCCGGTGTGGTTGACGCGGTCATCGTGTCGCCGACCGAGGTCGATCTGCTCTACACCAACACTGAGCCGGCGGGCGAGTCTCAGGTGCGTCTCGAGATTGGAGAACCAGTTCTCTTCCTGCAGGACGAACTCCCGTCGCTCGTTACCGCGATCCAGGACAAGATCTACGAGCGACTCGGGACCACGGTCGAGGATCAGGCAAGTGACCCGGCTCCGTTCGTTCTGTTTCAGCCCCGGGTCTACCTAGAGGACAACCAGAACATCAACGGTCAGGGCCGAACTCGAGCTGCGGACCAACGGGTGTGGGGCGTCCTCACCCAGGCCACCGCTCTATCAAGCGACTACGACCGTCGGATTGAGGTCTTGGACACGTCTGATGAGACCGACTTCTCGTTTGGGGTCGGCACTCGATCGTTCCTAGCAAGCTCGAGCCAGATCCGTCTGGCCGACAAGGCGTTCGATCTCATGGAGGGCCTGAGGGTCCGTCAGCAGTCGACAGAGCGCGGAGCGGTTCCGGTCTACGTGTTCCTTGGGGACTCTCTGTGCGTGGGCACCTCGAACTTCCAGACGGCCCTGGGGAACGATGACCCGCTCTACAACGGACGGAGCAACGAGCTCCGAACCGGCGAGAAGGTCTGGGACCAGCGCAACCTCGAGGTCGTCGACTACGTCACCGTCGACACGAACTTCCTGGGTGCGGGGCTCATCGTTCCGGGCCCTGGCAACACGAACCCACGGTTCAACCCGAACCTCAACGTCAACGGGCTTCCGTCCGAGGCTGTGGGAGCCGAACAGTCGCTCTTCTACGAGCTGAAGCGTCGGCACCCGGACACGGACGTAGTGTTCTTCAAGCTCGGCGTCGCGGGGTCCGCTCTGCGAGCGGATCCGTTCGATCTGGTCATCACCGGCGTCGACATTCAGCTGGACGAGTTCTCGTCGCCTCGGATCGCAGAGATCACGGTCAACAACACGTCGAGCCCCGGAGGTCACCAGCGGAACTTCCTAGACCAGACCTACCAAGTCGAGATCACAGCGCTGCCGGGAATCTCAGGCGGCCTGGTTCCAGGCACCTACACGGCTGTTTCGGTTGCGTCGAACGGCAACAATAGGCTGCGGATCGAGACGACAAGCGACATCACGGGTGCGCTCTCGGCGAATGGATCGATTCGCGTGCCACGGTGGTCGTGGATGAAGGATGCCGGCGACGTCTGGCCGGAGCTCGAGCGTCAGCGAGATCTGATGTTCGACTGGATGTATCGGAACGGTCTGCGTCCGGACGTCCGTGGCATCTTCTGCACGCTGGGGATCAACGACGCGCGCTACAGCTCGTTTGAGACGTTCGCGGCGGATCACCGAGTCTTCAAGTCGGATACCCGGTCGCTATTCGCGACGCGTTCGGAACCTTCGCCGATGATTCCGTTCGTTCAGCTCCGACCGCGGACGAACCCGAACTACTCGTTTGCGACCCAGGTGTCGGTGGTGCAGGCGGCGATCGATGAACTCGGCGCTGAGGATCCGGCGATGACGGTCATCAACCCGGATAGCCAGGTTGAGTCGGACATTGAGGTCACCCGGATCCCGTTCGCCGAGGACGGTCTGCACTACACCTACATCGGCTATCTGAACCTCGGCAAGCTGTTCAACAACGGGTTCGACGCGGTGGATCAGTCATGCTCCGCCACACCGGCCGCGCTGTCGTCCGGGCCGTTGAACGGGATCTCGTTTACGGGTTGACGCAGCTCGGGCACACGCGGTTCTGCTTGGGCGTGTCGGGTCGACAAAGTCAGGACCCGTGTTGCGATATCTCCCGACGTGCTCTCCAATCCGGCGATGCCGGAGAAGAAGGACATATCGGTCGACTTCTATGCAGTCAGATTCGATGGTGAGGAACCGATTCAGGCGCTTCACAAGCTGCTCTCTCGTGCAGGCCGAGCAGATGACGAACACAAGATTCTCGGCGACGTATGCAGGATCTGTGACCTGTCCAAGAAGAAGAATGGCGAGCTGTGGATTGGAAATGCTCGCCGAACGCACCTGAACGGGCCCTTGCCTCTCCGTTCGAGGATCGGGGAGTCCGAAGCTGACCGTTTGGACTTCGACGAGGACGAGGGGCTTGGCTACGAGACCGCATTCGCTTTGTCGTTCGCCTATCAGCGGCCGATCATTGCGATTCAACGCCACCGAGGCGGCGTGGCTGCCAGGGCTCTCGCGCCGTTGCTCGGCAAGTACCACGACGGCCGGGACGGTCTTGTGTTCGATCGAGTTCTCAACGCTGACGCGCGCGATGTCATCGACTCGATGCACCGTGTCAGGGGGCTGACTGTGACGGTAGCTGCGGCGTCGGCCGACAGTCGAATCTCGGACGAGGAGTCGGTGGGCGGGTCGATCGTCAAGTCCGAGGAGATCGGCGCTGAAACCGTGGAGATCACCTGGAAGGCAGGTCGGGGTGAATCGCTCGAGCGAAAAGGCGTTCTGGGATGTCTGTCATCGGCTGCTCAGAAGGCTGGACTTCGCAAGGTCGCGATCCTGGGGCAGTACCATGAGAACAGTTCCGAGCAGGTGATCAACCTCTTGAACCTAGGACTGACTTATCAGCTGCCGGCAAAGATCATCGACCGGGAGATCTCGTTCGAAGAACGAATCAAGGTGGTCAAGAAGGCGTTCGACAAGGTCAACCCCGTGTTGCTCCATCAGTACCCCAAGTGAACACTCCAGTCAGAAGAGAGCGCTGGTGGCCGTACTTGGCCACGTTGATCGTGGCCGTGCTGGTCTGGCGTCTTGGTGGACGTGTGCCTCTTCCGACGACGCTTGAGCCTCTTCTCTCCGGCGTGTTGAACATCTGTGCGCTCTGCGCTGGACTTCTCGGCATAGCGCTGTCGATTTTGCTCGCAGTCCGAGACACGGAGACGGTGAAGGTCCTCGAGCGGAACGGGAAGCTCCGGATCTTGGTGGGCTATGTCCACGAAGGCATTGGTGCGTCGCTGGCGGCGACGTTGATGTGCTGTGTGTCGCTTTGGATGTGCGGAGTGGAAGGTGAGACTTGGATTAACCGGCGGACCCTAGGCATCGTGACGGTTTCCGCGATTGCACTTCAGATGTTCACAACCTGGCGCATCGTTCGGCTCGTCTTCAGCCTTCTGAACCACGCCAAGTAGCGCAGCTAGTCAGTCGGCACCCCATGCGACAATGGGCGCGTGGCTGGGGCAGACTTCAAGGCTTACGGGACGATCGAAACCTACGACGCCTACTGGGCGGTTCGGGGAGTGCCGGCGGCTTGGGCTGCAGCGGCACCAGAGCAGAAGGCGGTCGCCGGCCTCGAAGCGTCTGAGTATCTCGACCTCGTCTATGGGCATCTGTTTCCAGGTCGCCGGTTGAGGCCTGTGACCGAGCAGGCTCGCGAGTTCCCGCGGGACTACCCCTATCCCGTAGAGGTCGATCCGGTGACTGGCGTGCCGCCTGCGTTGTGTCATGCAACGGCCTACCTCGCGGCGCGGTACGTGGAGGGGGATCGGTTCTTGGAGGATGTGGATCCGGGGATTGGAGGTGGGGGTGGCGCGCTCACTGGAGAGACCTTGAGAGTCGGATCCGTGTCGATCGCTCAGACCTTCAGTGAAGACGCCCCAGCATCGGCCAACAACGTCCGCTTCTACCCAAGGGTCGAGCAGATGCTGGAGTCGGCAGGTCTCTTCGGGGACATCGGTCGGATGGAGCGCGGGTGATGCCGACGGACATCGATCTGCGTGCAGCCGACGCTGTAGTTCGAGTGTTGGACCGAGTTGGGGTGCTTGCAACCCTCAGGCTCAGAACAACGGTCAGCGACACCGTGGCGGGCACGGTCGTAACAACCACGTCGACCCACACGGTTCGCGCCTTCTTGTCACAACCGACTCTCGCCCAGCGGGGGGCGCAGGGGAATCTCCCCGACCACGACGCGGTGGTGATCATCCCAAGGACGGACACCTCGGGCGCTGTCCTTCCGGGGTTCAACGAGAACGAAGGGTCGATCGACTACCCAGGAGACCTGGGAGGCACCTACCACATCGTCGAGACAACAGCTCTGTCCAGCGGCGAGCAAGTAGCCGGATACGAACTAGCCGTCCGCCGTGGTTGACGCGGACGCGTGGGCTCGAGCTCTTGACCGGTACGTCGAGGATCAACTTGAGGTCTTCTTCACGGTCTTCCACGGACGGATGGCGCTGTGGATGTTCTCTGAGGTCGTTCGGCGGACTCCGGTGTGGGAGAACAAGGCGGATGATCCTCCCGGCTACTTCCGCCTAGCTGGTCGAGCTCGCGGATCCATCTATCTGTCGGTCGGAGGCCGAGGTGGCCAGCGGAGCGACGAGAGGCTAGATCCGACGGGTCAGGTTGGAATCGCGGAGATTGCGCAACGGATCGCGTCAGACGGGACGCTCGATGAGTTCGTGATCGGATCGAAGCTCTCATACATCCGCGTGCTCGAGTTTGGCCTCTACCCGAACCCTCCAGTGCAAGGCACGGGTCGTACTAGAGACGGCTTCTCGACGCAGCTGATAGACGGCGGGTCACCACCGTTCGGGATGTTCCGGACGACGATAATGGACGCTCCTGAGGCGGCGCGGGGGATCGCACGGGAGGTCGCGCGTGAGGTGTTCGGGAGATGACTTGGACTGAGGCCGAGGAAGCAATCCGTAGAAAAATCGACTCGGACCTAGCTGCGCTCAGTCCCGTTTGGGTGGACCTGCCGCCTTCCGATTACTCCCGCGACGAAGATGGCGTCAATCTCGAGTACGTCATCCAGTACGGGTCTGTCGCTCCGAAGGGGGTAGGCGTCTACGCGGACCGGAGCGCAGGCACTGGCGATCGGACCACTGGCTTCGTGCAGTTCGACGTCTACTTCATTCAGGGTTCAGGGCCACGCCCAGCGCACGAAGCCGGCGACGCTGTCCGGGGGGCCTTCCAGGGGCAACGAATACAATTGCCGCAGGGCGGATCGATCCGGTTCGGAACACCGTTTCCCTCCAATGGCGGTAGGGACGGCGCCTTCCTTCGACGCATCGTCACGGTGCCGTTCGAAGCGGACGACATCTAAGGGGAAAGACAGGGAATGGGTGCAACGGACTTCTCCGAGCTTCGCATGGCTCGGCAGCGACCGCTTGATACAAGCGGTTCCGCTCTAGGGGATGAAGCGACGATCGCGAGACAGACCGGGGAGACGGTTACGGTCGCCGAGTCGAACGGAACGATTACGATCACCGGCCTCGCGAATGCCGACTACGACGCTCAGCAGGTTGTCAGGATCTCAGGCGGCACGTCAGTCGCGGGTTTGAACGACGACTTCGTGGTGAAGGCTGATCGAACGACTGGGCCGCTGACTCTTGAGACGCCTGCTGGCAAGGAAGGCATCGCCGGAGGCGACACGATCGACATCGGGTCTCTTCTGGTTATGCAGGAGACGGGAGAAGGGTTCGGCGCGGAGTTCGAGTCTTCGGAGTCAGAGATCAAGGTTCCTGTTCGTGGAACGCAAGACCTGGTGCGTCAGGCCGCTAGGGCCCGAGGCAGCATCTCAAGCGAGCTGTCGTTTCCAAACTTCACTCATGTCATGGATGCCGCGTTCCAGAACCCCTGGGAACGGTCAGGCGACGGTCAGTCGAATGTCGTAGCAACGAACGTCACCACCACCGTGTCGGCTGCAGCCCGAACGTTGGCGGGGACTGGGATCGAGGCCAACATCAACCCTCGAGACTGCGTGCGAATCGAGGGGGGCGCGAACGATGGCGCCGTAGTGATCGTCACCGCGATTGCACCCAACCTGCTGACGGTTACCGGCGACGTTCTAGTCGATTCCAACAGCGCCATCAGTCTGCGCAAGGCCGACCGAATGGTCCCTGGGTCGTCCATCCGCCCGTACACGGTCGAACGTCGATACAGTGATGGCCAGATCCTTGAGGTCGGTGCGCCGCGCTGCATCGGGATGGCGCCGGACACGTTCAGCTTCTCTGGGGGGCGTTCAGGTCAGATTACGGTCGAGTCGGGTTGGCTAGGAGCTCGCGAAGTATCTCCGACCCCAACGTCGCTCATTGGAGTGTCTGCGGGCCGATCGGTAGGCGACGTCTTGACCGTCTCGTCCAACGCTCAGCTTTGGATTAGCGGCGTGAGTACGGGGTGCACGACCGGGTTCACTCTCAACTACGCCAACAACCTGTTCGAGCAGAACTGTTGGGGATCGGGCCTTGAGGCAACTGAGATCACCACCCGCACGCTCAGTGTTTCGGGATCGTTCTCGCGCTTCTATTCGTCCAAGACTGCCTACGACCGATTCTTGGCTGACAACGACGAGACGCTGGTTGTCACGCTCAAGGATCCGGAATCCGGCAAGGTGCGGGTGTTCGACTTGCCTCGAGTGAAGTACGCGGACGCGGGGCGTGCCGCGGGCGCTCGAAACAACGACATCGAGTTCTCGGCCAACTTCTCGGCACTGATTAGCGAGGATGTCGATGCGACGGTTGTCATGTGGGGATTCGATTCTTGAGCGAGAAGAAGAGCAAGACGGCGGAGCCGGGGATCGAGTCCCTGGCGATCGATGTGGACAAGTTCGTGAACGGCCGCTGGGTTCCGGTACCGGGAACCAGCGCCGAGATCCTCGTCCCGCGTCTCAATCAGGCTGACTACGTGGAATGGCTCGGCAAACCCGAGAACCAGAAGACTCGCGAGAAGGGCAGCGATTATGCGGCTCGGGCGTTCTACGGCGAACGAATCATCCAAGAGATCCGTGGAGTCAGCTTCGAGTGGTCCCCGGAGAAGGGCCGCAAGTTGCTCACGCAGACCAAGCAGGTTGAGAGCAACGCGACGGGCGAAGACGTCGAGGTCTATGTCTACGACCCGATCTATCAAGCGGCCGCAAGCTACGCAGAGAGCTCGATGGCCTACATGGCCAAGATCCTCCCAAACTGACGAAGGCCCTGCTCTGGGAAGTCGAGTGGGGCGGTGAGCACAACCGGACGCGTCGTGAGACTGCCAGAGAGCAGCGTCGCCAAGAGTTGCTGCAGGGGATCAAAAAGTCGGACATCCCCGAGGAGGCGCTGCACGAACCACGCCTCAAGGAAGATGAGAGCTACTACTTCAACGCCTTCAGAGAGCTTCGCAAGTCGGAAGTGAGCGACGGGGGCTTAGGGTCTTCGGTCAACGGCATCAGCCCGAGCGAGGTCGAGGCCTGGGCTAGAATGAGAAGGGTGCCGGAGGGGATGCGTGATCGGCTGTGGATGTGTGTCCACACGCTCGACAACACGCTGCGCGGTCACCTGAGGGGGAAGCAGGAGAAGGGTGACTGACCTTGGCGGCTTGCCACCGCTGGAGTTCCGGAGTGACTTCAGCCAGATCCGTCGCGACTTGCGATCGTTGCAGACGGACTTTCGTCGCGTCGCACGCGAGGCGCGCGAGACAGACCTCGCGATCCAACGGATTCGCGGTGGCGCGGTTGCAGGTTCCCTGGGGGGTGCGAGAGGCGGTGCGACGGTTGCGCCGACGTTCATCCCTGGCGCGATCGGTGGTGGCCGTGTAGGGCCACGTATCGGCCCTGCTGGGGCCGCAGTCATCGGTGGCGGGATCACGTCTGCTCGTATCGACACTCGGCAGTTCGACACGGCGCTTCGGCAGTCAGCGCTGAACATCGGTCGGTTCACCGGGGCGCTGGACGGGGCGATCAGTCGACTAGAGCGCATCGGAGCCGGGGGCAACGGCGGTGGTGGTCGCGGGCCGACTGTCATTCCTGGGGGTGGTAGGCCAGGCGGCGGGCGTAGCCGAGTCATCGGGGGCACTGGGGCACTCGGAGCGGCCTCAGGATTCGCTCGAGGCTTAGGGTTCGGGGGGTTAGCGACTGGCGGGCTTCTGTTCGGTGGGGCCGCGGGGGTCGCGGACACCATCGGTGAGAGCGTTTCCTTCGAGCGCCAGCTAGCGGTCGTTCAGGGCGTCTCGGGTGCGTCGGCTGAGGAGATCGCGGCTCTCAGAGACGAGATCCAGCGATCGGCGCCGGCTGTGCGAGCGGGAGTGACGGATGCGGCCCAGGGCCTTGAGCAACTCTCTAGAGCAGGCCTCGATCTCGCCAGCGCGACTGAGGCCATCGGGCCTTCGCTGCAGTTCGCGCGAGCGAACGCGGTCGATTTCGGTGAAGCCGCAGATGTAGCGACCAACGTTGTCGCGCAGTTCGGGCTGCAGACGAGCGACCTTCCGAGAGTGTTCGACGCGATCACGTTTGCCGCGAACGACGCGAACACGACGGTCAGCCAAATCAGTCAGGCTCTGCGAGAGGCTGGCCCGATTGCTCGAGCTTCCGGCGTCGACCTCGAGGAGGTGCTCGGCATTCTGCAGGCGCTGGCTCAGGGCGGCATCCGAGGCAATGTCGCAGGCACTCGACTGCGGTCGATCTTCGTCCAGCTAGCGTCTGAGGCGCGGGAGCTGCGCCCAGAAGTCGTCGGGATCGACGGCCTGCTCGCGGAGCTTGAGAGCCGGCAGCTATCTCTCGCCGACGCCGCGTCGCTAGTTCAGCGCCGCAACGCGGGCGCCTTGCTCACGATCGCGAACAACCGCGACGCGATCGTGCAGAACATCCGTGACCTTGAGCGTGCCGAGGGGACGGTTCGCAACCTAGACGCGATCGTCGCTGACACGGCGACGGGGGCGTTTCAGGCCCTGGGAGCCGAGGCCTCAAGTTTTCAGGTTCAGCTCGACGAGTCGCTCGGGATCTCGCAGCTGTTGGAGGAGTCCGCTAGGCGACTCGGCGGGTTGTTCCGAGGGGCTGCGGAGGGCCTGCGAATCCTCCGTGAGGACGGAGAGGTCAGCCAGCCCATCACAAGCGCTCGGCGCTTGAGCCTCCTGGATGAAGAATCTGCCAGGAACGCCAACCAGCGAGACCTGATCGATCGCTTCAGTGGCCTCCAGGTTCAGAGCCAGCCAAACCTGACTCGAGAGCTAATCGACTTTGGCCGAACACAGGTGTTCCGTCGATCGCAGACCCGGCGGTCGATCGAGGAGTTCTTGAACCCAGAACTGGGCGGATCGTTCGCACTCGATCTGGCGCTTCAGAGAGAGCTTAGAACGCCCGAGGACGGGTTCGCCAATGACCGTGCACGTGATCGAGCGATTGCAGAAGCCCAGCGAATCATCGAGGGCAACATCAGCGGCGATCGAAACAACCCCGCCGCACTGGATGTCCAGCAGCAAGCTGCGATTCGGCAAGCGTTTGGTGATCGCAGCCTTACCGACCGTCTGTTGTCGCAGTTCGACATCCCCGTCGAGGAACTGAACCGAACACTCGAAGATCTCAACATCTCCGGCGCGACTCTCGCGAGGAGGCTCCGAGAGGTATCTGGCGGAGATGGGTTGCTGTCGCTCGATGAGTTCTCGCGTGACCTGACGTTCCAGACCCTGACTCAAGGAAGGCCTGCGTTCATCGGGGAGAACGGACCTTTGCCGTTCAGCGCCAACGGCACGCCGATTCGGCGCCGAGGCGATACCGAGATCCCGCTGGTCGGCCAGGAATTTGAAGCGTTTACCGACCTCCCGTTCGGCCCGAGGCCTGGGTTCAACACGCGTGCTGTCGAGGGCGAATTCGTTCGGACCCAAGTCCCCGCAACCCAGCGATCCAGGACTTCACAGCGCGGCTTCACCTTCGGCGACGTTCAACGTCGCTTGGATCAGGAGCTCCGCATCGCGGAGGTAGGCCCAGGCATCCGCGGCCAAGCGATCTCGACGCTCCAGGGCTTCGATCTCGAGGGCACGCCAGGCCAGATCGATCGGGTCTCTGATTCTCTTGAGAGGCTGCAGTCGCTCGACAACTTGTCGGGGTTCGCGGATGAGCTTTCGGGGTCGTTCGGCAACCTGTTCGCGACGCTGGCCCAGGGAGGCGACGCGGGCGACGCGCTCGCTGCGTTCGTGGCTCAGCTGAGTTCGGCTGCGACGAACCTGTTGCTGTTCTCGCCGGGGGCGTTGTTTGGGGCAGGCGGGTTCCTTGCAAGCAACATCTTCAGTGGGCTCAGTAGTCCGACGTCAGCCATCACCCCGACTGGCCCTGGTATCGGTGCGATCGCTACTACTCCGGGTCCGGCGAATGGAGTGTTAACGGGTGTGACGAATGGGCTGAACGCCTCATCGGCAGTTGCTGGCCAGACGGTCAACAACAACACGTTCAACGTCGGGACCCTTTCAGCGCGTGACTTGGCTGCGGCCCAGTCGGGAACAAGCCAGCGCCAACAGCTCACCCGAAGTGGCGCCATCCCTCGCCGGTAGGATTGCGGGGTGGGGCATTTCGACACAGATTTCGGGGCCGTTCTCTCGGGTGGCGGCACAGGTTGCGGCTTCGACGCTGCCGGACAGTTCGGCCCGAGCTTCGGCACGCTGATCCAGACACTCGCGAGTGGGGCGGAGCGAAGGACGTCGACACGGCCCCCCGTGCGGCGCTACGAGCTCCAGCGATCGCAGATCACCGACAACCAGCAAGCATGGCAGCGGACGCTGTCGTTCTTCTTGCAGACCGGAGGTGGACTGCACTCGTTCCTAATCCGCGACCCGAGCGACTTCTCCACCTATGCAGACCACAAGACGAACCCAGCAGATCTTCCAGCGACCCCCGTGTCGTCACCAAGTCCTGCGCTCGCGGCTGCTGGCCTTTCGATCGGCGACACAGTCCAACTCCTGAAGTTCTACAACCAGGATCCGACCAGCGTCATGCCGCCTCACACGCGGGTGATCACCAAGCCAATTCCGGACACCCTGCTGGTTTACTTCGGGCAGGGGTCCGGCCCGAGAACAGAAGGCGTCGACTACACCGTCGACTGGACTCGGGGGCAGATCACGCTGTTGGTCGACCCCGGTCCGAACGCGATCTACGCCGACTGCCTCTTCTGGACTCCGGTGCGCTTCGGAGAGTCGATTGATGATTGGTTGCAGGCCGATGTGGGCAGGGGCGACGTCGAGGCAGGCCTCCGAAACCTCGAGATGATCGAGGTTCTCGAGGGGGTCGAAGGGCCAGAGATCCTCCCGACCGGCGGACTTGAGAATGTTCAGCTCACTGGCACCGTGCAGATCGGCCTCAACAGCGCGCGCACCTGGGTGGTGGACCCGATTAGCACAGGCCTGAATCTCATCCTGCCTGACGCGGATATCCACGAGGGCAGCATCATGGACCAGATGCCTCAGGCCTTGGGCGGCCCCTACTTCGTGATCCTGAATCGCGGGTCGGATCCGTTTGACGTCACGAGCCCGGGCATTGGTGTGATCAGAACCATTGCACCGGACGAAATGTGGAGCTTCTTCCTCTCCGGGAGCGACGGCTCGACCAACCGGACTTGGATCTCGGGGAAGTAGTCATGACGACCACAGACTTTGACGCGATCAATCTCAGCACGGCCAATGAGCGCTTCTTTGGAGGGTTCGGGATCCGCACGGTCACGGAAGACGACCAGCGGATCTACATCGGCATGCAGCACCCGGACTACCTGTCCGTGGTGAAGAGCGACACGTTCGTCGATCCGGTCCTGGTGTTGCCTCCAGCGAATGCCTTTCAGGTCGGACTAACCGAACTTCGCCTCGTCCTGTCTGGACCGGTCGGTGCTATCGACACGCAGCTGAGGATCCAGCGGACAGGAGATCCGTTCTTCCTGAGCTACCAGGACCCGTTCATTCCCAGCACGGGTGAGCAGCGACTTGTGAACGGCATTTACCGTTTCATCCTCGAGTCGAACCAGTTCGAGGCGGGCAACTGGCGAGTGGTGAGGGTCGACTGATGCTGGATCTCGCACCGTTTCAGACAACGCGTAGGACTCCTGCAAACGCGTCGATCACGGCGCTGCGATCGCGGCAGATGGCTAGGATCGTGCGCATCCAGCTCCAGAGCGGTCGAGTCCTGCGGCTGACAGACTGGCCTGCAGCAATCACGATCAACGGGCACCGATACACGCCCGGCAAACCGTTTCCTCGATCGCCCCTCGAGTGGGAGCGGGGAGGCATCCAGCTCGGGCAGCAGCGCCGCGAGGGCGGCTTCCGCGAGCAGTCGAGCATGATCGAAGGCCTGATCGATGATGATCTGATCAGCCTCCGCGACATCGACCAAGGCGCGCTCAACATGGCTTTGGTCTGGACGTCGAGCGTGGATCCGCGCTGGCCTTGGATCGAACTCCCGGGCGGACTGCTCTACCGAATCGAGCGCGTGTCGCGCGGGACAGAAGGCCGGTTCGAAGCGGACATCGTCTCGGAAGTGAGTCGAAAGTTGGATACTCGGAGAGGGCGAGTCATCACCCGCAACTGCAACGAGCGCCTCTTCGGGCCTCGGTGCAATCGCCCGGATGAAGAGGGCGGAGAACCTCCGCTCAACCGCCTGGATTGGTTGATCCCGGGCTGCACGATCGTCCGCAGCTCGAGCGAGTTCGAGTATTCGATCCAGCTCCCGGACTACACCGTGCAGACGGTGTTCTCGACGCCGAACTTCGCGATCACGAGCGTTGTCGTCGGAAGTCCAACCTTCATCACGACATCTCAGCCTCTCCCCTATGGGGTCGGTGACACGTTCACGGTCCGAGTCTTCGGCATCAGCGGGATCACACCGTCGCTGAACAACGTGAACTACCTGGCGACCGTGACTGGTCCGTTTCAGTTCTCGATCGACGCGGGTCTGACGACCTCGGGCACGGCGGATATCACCAACGCGAGGTACTTCGAGCACGTTGGCACCGACATCCAGCTGGACGCTCCGCACGGCCTTGGTCGGGACGGAAAGCCGCTGCAGGTGCCCATGCGGCTGTCAGGTGTGACGGGCAACACGGACCTTAACACTGGCTATCTCGCTGGCCAGATCGAGGTCGTTGGCCCGCAGATTCTGCGGTTGCCGTTCCTGACAACGGCTGCGCCAAGCTCTGGCGGAAACCTGGTTCCTGATCTTCCGCCCCACTGGCTCTCGGAAGGCGAGATGACGTTCACGGATGCGAACTCGGACCGCTACGAGCAGGTGACGAGCATCGTGCAGGAGTTGGGCTCCTTCCCCGGCGTGCCGTCGTCGGTCGACCTTACGGCGGACCAACCAGCTCTCGGCCGTTTCGCCGTCGGAGAACAAGTCTCGCTGCAGGTGGGGTGTAGATGGAGGCTGTTCGAAGACTGCCAGGTCAAGTTCGGCAACACGAAGAACTTCCAGGGCATCGGTGCCTACTCGGTTTCGACCACGCAGGCTGTGCAGGTCCCGGAGGCACGCTGATGACGAGTGAGCGATTCGCGCGACTAGTCGAGTCCTACGTCGGAACCCCCTACCTGCGTCACGGGCGCACGCCGGGTCGTGGCCTCGATTGCATCGGGGTCGCGATCGCAGCGTTCGATGAACTGGGCCTCGAACCCGATGACTGGAGACAGTACGGAGAGAGCCCGCTGCAGTCCGATTTAATGGACCGATTGGATGCTGCTGCGTTTCTCCGACTGAAGGAGGGGGCTCCTGAGAGGGGTGACGTGATGTGCTTCCGGTGGCCTCGGGAGATCCGCCACGTCGGCGTCTGTCTGGGGGATGGGAAGATAGTGAGAGCCGCGAAGGGACGCGGCGTTCACATCACAGCGCCAGACCTCAAGCGGTTGGCGCGGGTCTACGAGGTAATCGACTAGTGGTATCCGTAGCAGTCGCCGGCGCCTTCGCGGCAGCCGGTGGCACGACCGCGACGACGGGTGGAGCGTTTCTGGCCGCAGGACTAGGGCTGGCGGGTTCGCTAGTCGACCAGCTCTACACCATTCCTGCGCTGAGCGGTGAGCCTGACTCGATCTCGTTCAACACGGACTACGGCTCGTTGCGGGGAGCTCAAGGCGATGAACTGACGCCCGTTCCTCGTTGCCTTGGCGAGTTGAATCGGGTTCCTGGCATCCTCGTGTGGGCCTCCGAACCAAGGGCTCGTCGCGATGAGGTCGAGCGAGGGGGCGCATTTGGAAAGCGCGGAGAGACCACAGTCGAGACATCGTGGAAGCAGAACTTCGCGATTGCCGTCGCTGGCAACAACCTCGAAACCGTGACGCGAATCCTGGCCGATGGTTCGCCTGTGTACGACACACGGCCACCTGCCGTCGCGCGAATCACTCTCAACGATGACTCACTGAACAACGGAGGTCTGATCAACTACTCGCGCCTGTTCTTCACTCGAGCGGACGACAGCGCGAACACATCCATCGCGGATCTATGGAACATGCGTCTGGAGAGCTTGCCCGAGGTGGGCGAGCTCACGATCACGAACATGCAGATCGTGACAAGGCCGCTTTCTGATGAGAACCCGTGGGAGATGAACCGACGGACTCGAGTCTTCATGACGGGCGCGCACGGCATCCCGGTCGGGAGCTCGGTCCAGGTCAACTTCCCAGACGAGGTCATTACGGCCATCGCTCGCCGACCGCCCGTAGGGATGGAGACAAACCCCGTAGGGCTTTCGGCCCACGACGCAGTGACGCCCAAGAACGGCTACTGGTATTGGGCCGAGGTTCCGGATGAACCTGGGGCGGAGGCGTTCCTCGACGTCCTTATGGACGACAGCTACTACCTGGATACGCGAAACGCCCTCGAGGAGGGGGTCCCACCGGTCATCAGCCCTGAAGACACGGCCCAGTTCATCCCTCAGAACAGCCTCTACTACAGCAACGGGAACTTGATCAGTCCGCCGTTGTTGGATGTGACGTTCACGGTTCCGTCTGGCGCAAGGATGCTGATTGATCGTCAGCTTGGCAGACCAAACATCCGGATCCCTGGCCTGTCTCAGTTCGACGTTGGTCGGCCAGCGACCCTCCAGAACATCACTCGAGGTCTTCGGTGGGAGCAGCCTGGCTTCGAGGTTGTTTCGTCAATTGCGAGGCCCAACGGTATCGATCAGCTCACGATTGATATCAACGATGCCTGGTCATCACCTACGAACCAGTTCCGAGGACCATGGCCTTTTCCTCCGCGATTCAGCCTGTTCGACGGGCCGCAGTTCACCGGGCAAGGGGACCTGATCGTACAGCTGTTTTCAACCGACGGAACTTTCAACAGGGACCCTCTCGGTAGCCCACTTCCGTTCGAGATCGCCACCGGCGACGTCATCCAAGTCGAGCAGCAACGAGTGCTCGACGAGGTTGTCGATCAATGGGAGTTCCCATCCGAGGGTGTCGACGTCAGGTTCCAGGATCGTTCTGCGATCATCCAGAACGAGGTCAGCGCAGACGAGCTTCCGGCCTATCGCGGGCTCTTCCTCGTTGCAGCAGACGAGTTCAACAACAGTTCGTCGTCCTCGAGGCTTCCCAATGTGGAGGCGTTCGTCGTCGAAGAACGCCAAAAACCTTTGAGCCAGGCGCTCGTCGACATCGGCGAGGAGTGGGGCGTCTCAGTCGCTCCGCGAACCGGAACGGCGATTCTGCCAGGGATGACCTGGGCGGGTCGGATGACTGCGAAAGATCTCTTTCAAGGGCTGTCGGTCGCCTACGACCTTGTCGGCAAGGAAGAGAACTATGGCGACTTCCAGCTCGGCTTTCGGTTGGCGCGGGACGGAGCGTTAGGAACCGACGAGTTCGATCTCGATGATCGGAACCTCAACCCGGACCTCGACGGCGTCTTCATCCCATTCGACGACGGGCAACGAATTCGGCTGATCGGAGACGACATCTCGTCTCGGCCGAGCGAGCTGACGATCGGGTTCTTCGACTCTGAAGACGACCTGAACAGAGGCGCGGTGACGCAGCGTCTCTCCACCGTCCCCGACGGGAACCAAGAGAGCACGATCCAGCTGCCTCTTGCGATGAACTCTGCGCAGGCTCGGGAGATCGCGCGTCGGATGATGCGGAGTCTGCACAACTGGACGGCTTGCGAGTTTCAGTTGCCCGGTGGCGGGAGCGTGTTCAACTCGATCCACGAGAACGACTACGTCCACGTGACCGTCCGAGAGCGATACACGTACCGAGGCGAGCCCCGCCTCTACGAACGCCGTCTTCGTATCCTGATGTCGCGGATCGAAGAGGGCACGGACTTGGTGCTGCGCTGCGAAGGCAAGATCACGAGCTACGACTCGCCTGGGGTGAACACAGGGATCGCGCAAGCGACCGAGCCAGGCGCCTTCTCGCACATGCTGACCGACGCTCCAGTAGAGGGGAGTGCTTTCGGCGACGAGGGGTTCCAAGACACGAAGCTGCAAGTAGCTTCGGCCACGACCGGCGCCGGCTCGATGGATGTGCACGTCTTCGACGACGTTCGCTTCCGCTTCGCCGACGAGGACAAGACGGGCTACTACGTCGCTGCGACGGCTCTGTCGGGCGGCACCCGGCCGGGCAAGCCGACAGTGTTCCGGTCGGTGGATGGCGAGCAAACGTGGAAGCCGATTGGCCAAGTCGATCCAGCCACGAGCGGCTTCGTAGATGGAGTCCCGCCTCCCTCAGGAGCGAATCCCAACATCCACGAGTTGCTGACTACAGGCACTGTTGTCGAGCTGTTCGGAGATGGCGAGATCTTCAGCGTTGGCTCTCTTCGTCGCAGCCTCGGTGAGAACATGGCCCTGATCGGCCGTGGGGCGAATGCAGAGGTCGTCCAGTTCGACGAAGTGACCGAAGAGCCTGAGCCGGACCGGTTCCGTATCGGAGGCCTTACGCGAGCTCTCAAGGGCACGGCTGTGGTCAAGCACCGCACTCGAGCACGCTTCCTCGTGCTGGACGACAAGGTGCCGTTCTTCGAGGTGCCGCGTGAGCTCATGGGCGTCACCCACCACATCCGCGTCGTGCCTCCTGGGCGAACGGTGAACGACGTGCGAAGTCAGTCGATCGACGTCCCCGCCTACGTCGGGCCGTCCGAACCCTGGGGCTGGCCTATCGGCTTCGCGACGCAGGACTTCTCCGGCGGATTGATCTCGACGATCGACTTCGAGAACCACGGCGCGTTCACGATGGTGAACTTCGCGGAGCCCGTCTCGGCCTACGACTTCGAAGTCCGCCGGATCAGCTATCAGATCCGCGCGCTGACGATGGCGTCGGTGACAAACGTTCAGTTGATGCGCGGTAACACCGTGCTCTGGACGTCGCCTGACCTGAGTCTGGCGGGTGGTCTCGCGATCAACTCAGGAACGATCGACGTGTCTGGGTTGACGATCAACTCGGGCGAGAGCTTCCGTCTGCGAGTGATCGGCGACAAGGACTTCGGCACTTGGACGATGAAAGCTGCGGTGGTTGGCCGCTGCGAGTTCCCGCCGAACTAGCACCCTTACGATCGGGGCTCATGGGTAAGGCGACATGGGCGGGGATAGCGGTCCTAGCGATTGGAGCGGCGGTTCTCATCGCTGGGGCGGTGACCGATCAAGAAGATCTCAGTGTCTATGGGATCGAGACGATGGTGGTTGGCGGGGCTGGTCTCGGCATCCACTACACGCGGCAGAAGACCAAGGGAGGTGGGCGATGAGCGAGTTCGTGGATGACCTCCAGACGGACCTCGTAGGGATCTTGGAGCAGCTGAACGAGGACGTTGGTGGTGACGTTACTCAGGCGGCTCACGAGGTCTCTCTGGCGTTCGAAGAGACGGTGCGTGCGGGTGGCACGGTGGCGGACTTCGAGGACATCGAAGACCGAGCAAGGCTGATCGCGGAGCGCAACCGGCTGCGGGTCAACGAGTCGGGCTGGGAGATGTTCCGCTATGTGATTTCGGCACTTCTCGGTGTGGCCCTGGCTGGCAAGGAGGGCGTGCTGTGAAGAAGGTTCTCACCTTGCTGTTGGCGTTCACGCTTGGCTCGTGTGCTTGGCTCTCGACGGAGCAGACGTTGGCGGACGTGTATCGACGTCCGGTCACGCGGATCGTCGAACGGCACGACGCCTACGTGGAAGCGGACGAGGATCTGTCAGCCGAGGAGTCGGAGCGAGCTCTGCTCGAGTCGGCCGCGCTGGCGGAGTTGTTCGAGACAGAGGAGACGTTCATCCGTAGGCCTGCTCTGCGGGCGCGGGTGGCGCCGGTTCTGGATCGCTACGAGGCTTACGTGCTGGTGGATCCGGAGTTGGATGACTTCCCTCACCGCAGGCGAAACTGGCTGGGGATCGTAAACGAGACTCGAGAGAACCTTGGGCTGATCGGGGGGCGCTGAATGACGGCAGACGGTCGATCCCGCAAGGAAGTCCTCGCCGCCTACGACAAGGCGGCTGAGGAGGCTGCAGAGGCGCGCGAGAAGAACAGGGCGCGCCGCATGCGGATCCGCGAGAGCCGCGAGGAGGAGGCTCTCGTCAAGCGTCAGATGATCTCGGACCTGAAACGGGTCTACGACCATCCGGACAATCCGTACGCGGGCTCGACTGCCTCACGTCAGCGTTACAGGAAGCTCGGGAAGTTCCCCGAGATGTTCGTTACCGACCTGTTCGGTAACCACCAGCAGTTCCTCCGGGCTGCAGGGTTCCTCGACTCACGCACGACTCAGAAGGTTCGCAACCAGACGGCTCGCCTCGAGACCGCTCGAAAGGTCCGGGACTATGCAGAGAAGCACGTGCTCCGCAGTGTGGGGCGGTGGGACAAGAAGCTTCGCGACAAGACCGGTGAGCGGGTAGTTCTGGTTGGCTCGGACTTCCACAG
>JBCBZB010000006.1:0-125867 GCA_039815565.1 Planctomycetota bacterium | reverse complement strand
GAACAGAAAGCACGAACACTACGCAGTGGGGGAACACTGGCAGAAGTGAATAGTCTTGTCTTCCATTCCATTCGTACGGGCAAAACAAATAAACCCGTTCCACGCGACTCACGCGGTAGTCGCACGAGGGTTTGAAGACATTTTTACGTTCTCACCGGTGGTTGGGGACGGAGGTGACGAACGAATTCGACGGGCTCGACCCCTTGACCTTCGGCAGCCCAGCAGCCTTGGTACTGGACGAATTCGGCGGGCTCGACCCCTTGACCTTCGGCAGCCCAGCAGCCTTGGTACTGGACGAATTCGACGGGCTCGATCCCTTCACCTTCGGCAGCCCAACCGCCTTGGTACTGGACGAATTCGACGGCGTCGTTGTTCGACGACTATGGAGCCGAGCTTCTACTCGTCGAAGCGCTGCAACCGATGGAGTTGCAGGTGTGGACCGACGAAACCGAGTTCCCGCAGCAGGGCAGCGTTGATCGCCCCTACTACGTGCCGTCACCGTTCGGCGACTACGGAGCCACTCGGCTCGAAGTCGATCCGCTTCGACCGACAGACCTTTGGTCGATCGGTACGCAGATGATCCTCTACCGCTGCCTCGCGCAGACCACTCCGGTCGCCGATCCATTCGATCGGTTCGCCGCGTGGGCAGAGATCGGTCTCGCCGAGGCCATGCAGGCTCGGCTCGCCGGCGCCAGTGGGCTCGCGCAGATCGCGGACCCGATCCTCGACGCGAGTGAGGGCGATTGGACGCTCAACGGCCGCAAGTACGGCCTGGAGAACCTGATCCATCTCAACCTGCTCAATCACTACTACGGAGCCCTACTGACGGCCGGCGAGCCGCACTTCTCGGCGAGCCACCTGTTCGTCGAGTTCCTGCTGCAGCACACGCCCGAGACGCGGACCGGCTACCTGGAGTTCTTGCGGGGCGCATTGGCCGATGGCAAGGGAGATAGCAGCTCCGCCGTAGACAACGCTCTCGGCATGCGGATCGAGACGCTGGAGTCGCCGTTCGTGCAGTGGGTCGAAACGACGACCGGCATCGCGAGACGAAGACGACGCTGACGGCCCGATTTCGAGACCACTCCCGGGGACGCCTCCGAGATGGGTCCGCTCCGCGACTACAATGGCGCGGCCCCGCCCCCCTCACTCTCTGCTCGACCGTCCACTCTGATGATCAGGTCACTCTGCTCACTCGCGATTCTCGCCTGCGCCTTGTTCGCGCAGTCGACGAATGCGCAGACCACACCGGCGACTCCGAACGTCTTGCTGATCTGCCTCGACGATCTGGGCTTCGAGAAGCTCGACTCGTACGGGGTCACAGCGAACCCATACCCGACGCCGAACCTGAACGCGCTCGCCGCGCAGGGAGTTCGATTCGAGAACGCCTGGGCCGCACCGCTCTGCACTCCGACACGCGCTTGCATCCTGAGCGGTCGCTTCGGACGCCGAACGGGTGTCGGACACCTCGTCCCGACCTTCGGTCTGGCGGACTCGGAAGTCACGATCGCTGAGCACCTCGACTCAGCGAACTCCGGCTATGGGACCGCCGCGGTTGGAAAGTGGCACGCGTCCTTGCCACAAGCCGGAGCCAGCGCACCGAACGATCAGGGCTTCGATCACTTCGCCGGCTACGTGTTCGGGCTCAGTGACTACTACGCCTGGTTCCGGACCGTCGATGGGGTGACGGACACGAGCCTCGAGTACGCGCCGAGCCAGATGATCGACGACGCACTCGCCTGGATCGGAACCCAGGAAGCGACCGACACGCCCTGGTTCTGCTACCTGGCGCCGGTCTCGATCCACACGCCATTCCAGGCACCACCGGCCCACCTCCACACCGAGGATCTCCCCGGGCTGGATCCGGACGTCGACCAGGAGGCATTCGCTCGCGCGATGGCCGAAGCGATCGACAACGAGATCCAACGGATGTTGACCGCCCTCGGCACGTCGCTCGACGAGACGGTCGTCATCCTGACCTCGGACAACGGGTCCGAACAGGACCTACTCGAACCTCAGTTCAACCCGCTCGGAGGCAAGGGCAGCCCGTTCGAGAGCGGTGTCCGTGTACCGCTGATCGTCTCGGGTCCGATCGTGGACAACCCTGGTCGGGTCGTGACCCAACCGGTGCACGTCGTGGACCTCTTCGCAACGGTTGCGGAACTCTGTGGAGTCCCCGTGCCGCAGGGACAACCCGAGTTCGACTCGCAGAGCCTCATCCCGGTCCTCGAGGACGAGACGGCAACGCTCGCGCGCACGATCATCTACACCGAAGCGTTCACGCCGATCCGGGAACTGCTGCCCTGCGACTTCCGCGCCGCGCGAACCGAGCGATTCAAACTCGTGCGCTTCTACTGTCCTGGCGAGCTGGTTCAGGAGTCCTTCTACGACCTCCTGTCTGACCCGAACGAGTTCAACGACCTCCTCTCGAGCGCGACTCCGCTGACTCTCGAGGAGTCTGAAGCTCGCACAAGTCTGTCGGACTACATCGATCAGCTGACCGACATCGGAAACGGCCTGTCGACCTTCGGTGCGACGAACTGTGTCGGTTCGAACGGAACCCTCGAACTCTTCGGCGCCGGCAACCCGGTCCTCGGTGACGCTTTCGTTCTCCTGGTCGAGAACGGCGCGCCGCTTACCCCGGTAACGCTGATGTTCAGCGTGCCATCCATCGCCCCGGGCACAGTTCCGCTGCCCCTCGACCTCGAGCCGCTCGGCACCGGCCCCGACTGCTTCCTGCAGATCGAACCGATGACCAACCTCGTGGTGGTGGCCAACGCTGGCGGCCGCGCGGGTCTCCGCTTCGAAGTTCCGAACCTCATGAGCCTCCTCGGCCTCACCGTCGATTCGCAGGCCATCCTGCTCGACGCCGGCCTCGTGGGCTCGGTCTCGCTGCCGCTCGTGACGTCGAACGTCGTCCGCGCGATCTACTGACCCAAGGGGTCAATAGGGCAGCGGTTCGCCGTTCCGATCGAAGAAGCGACCGTTCGAATCCGGCGTCGAATTCTCGATCGTCCGAACCATCGCGTCGACGGACTCGTCGATCGAGAGGGGGGCGTTCGGCCCCCCCATGTCCGTGCGCACCCAACCCGGGTGCATCGCGAAGACGATCTTGCCTTCCGGGGCAGCCTCGAGACCAAGGCATTTCACCGCCATGTTCAGGGCGGTCTTCGACATGCGGTAGGCGTACGAACCACCGGAAGCATCCGCGATCGAGCCCATCAACGACGTCAGGGTAACGAATCGCGAACCGTCGGAGAGCTTGGGCCAGAGAGCCTTGGCGACTCGCAAGGGGCCGACCGAATTCACGTCGAAGGTCGCGAGCAATCCCTTCGGATCGACATCGCGGAGACCTTGCTCGCGAAGTCCGAAGGCTCCGGCGTTGTGTATGACGAGGTCGATCTGGTCGAACGGGATACGGTCGACGAAGTCCCGGACGCTCTGGTCATCGCGAACGTCGATCTGGAGTCCCTGCGCCCGGCCCGGGGCCGAGTCGAGCAGCTCACGGAGCCCGGACGCCGCGTCGAGATCGCGCGCGGTCGCGATGACCTCGTGCCCGGCTTTCAGGCATCGATCCACGAAGGCGAGGCCGAGACCGCGGTTCGCTCCGACCACGATGGTCCGCATTGTGCTCATGCAAGCACGATGCCGAGCGAGCGGCTCGGGAGCCACCCGCGATCGCGGCCGATCGCTAAGCTGTCGTCGTGCGCGTCGTCTCCTTGAATTGCTCGAACACTGAGATCGTCCAGGCCTTGGGCTGCCTGGAGCATCTCGTCGGGGTCGACGACGACTCGGATCACCCCCCCGAACTGCGAGAGCGCCTCCCGACGGTCGGCCGCGACCTCGATGTCCGCATCGCAGAGGTCGCCGCACTCGAACCCGACCTCGTGCTCGCATCCCTGACCGTGCCGGGTCACGAGGACGTCATCGACGGGCTCGAGTCGGCCGGCTTGCGGTTCCACGCGCCCGAGACCCAATCCCTGCAGGACGTCTACCACGACATCCGCGACATCGCGGGTCTGCTCGACGTACCCGAGCGCGCGGACCCGGTCATCGACCAGCTCCAGCGGGTCGTCGAGGCTCCACCCGAACCCATCGACACGCCTCCCACGATCCTCGTTCAGTGGTGGCCGAAACCCGTCATCGCACCCGGTCGCCGCTCGTGGGTCCACGATCTGATCGAACTCGCCGGCGGACGGAATCCGCTCGGCGATCACGCGGTGAAGAGCACTCCGATCGAAGACGAGGACCTCGCCGAGATCGATCCCGATGCCGTGGTGATCTCTTGGTGCGGGGTTCAGGTCGAGAACTATCGGACCGACGTGGTCCTCGACAACCCGAACTTCGCCGAGTGCCGCTTCGTCCACCATCGTCGGGTCGAACCGATCGCTGAGTGCTACCTCGGCCGACCGGGACCGAGGCTCGCCGAGGGATCCCGACAACTCCGTGCACTGATCCGCAGCCTCGCCGGGTGCTGAGTCAGTTCGCGAGGCGTCGCGCGACGAAGGCACGAATCGCACGAGCCACCAACGCCGGCTTTTCTTCCTGCGGGTAGTGGCCCGAACCCGGCACGAGTTCGAGCTCGGCGTCGGGCAGCTTCTGAAGGAAGGCCTCCCCGTAGTGCGAAGGCTCGTAGGCCTTGTCGAGCTCACCCCAGAGGAGCAGCGTCGGCCGGTCGAGATCGGCGAGCTCTTCGAATCGCTCCCCGTTCTCGTCGCGACAGAGGCCGACCATCGCTCGCCAGTTGCTCGGGTTGTCGCAGGTCCGGGCGACCGCAGTGACCTGCTCCTGGTGTGGCGGTTGCGTCTCGTAGTGCAAGGCCAGCGCGCCCTCGACGCGATCGCGCGAGTTCAGCATCCAGCCGATCGTCGCGAGTTTCATCGACCGCATCGCCTTCTCTTCCGGCAACCAGTCGCCTTCGCGGCGCGCGAGTCCCGAAGAGTCCATCAAGACGACGCTGCGCACGCGTTCGATCGAATCGAGAGCTGCACGCCAGGCGACTTCACCGCCGTAGCTCTGCCCGATCAAGATCGCGTCCTCGACACCAAGGTGTCGGAGCGCCGCGGAGACCCAGTCCGCGCAGTCCTGGAATCCGATCAGGCCCACGTCCGGACGAGCGACACCGTGACCGAGCACCTCGAGTGCGAGCACCTCGTGATCCCTCGCTAGGCCTTCGTCACCAAACCAGGTACCGACGAAGCTCAGCAGGGTGTGCGGCGTCGGATGTAGGAACACTAGGGTCGGCCGCTCTCCCTCGCCGCCTTCGTCGGGGCCGGTCCGGAAGTAGCTCAACGTCGCCTTGCCATCCTCGGAGCGACCGACTCCATCCCAGGCCATCGTCTCGTGGCGCAGCCCGCCGTGTTCCCGGATCGGGCGCGCCAACTCCCCGCCGTAGATCTCCTGCTCCAGCTTCTTCTTGCTGGGAGCGATCACGTGCTTCCGAACGACGTAGAGGCCGAGCAGCACGAAGGGCAGGGCGAGGAGATACCAGAGCATCGTTCGACGACGGAACAGGGAGCAGACTCAGAGAAAAGGTCGAGCAGATCTTCGATCGAGCCTGCCGGCCGGATGCCTTCGCTGATCGCTCGCTCACTCCGAAGCGACCGGAGCCGGCAGGGCGAGCGGCTCTGGACGTTCCGAGAGCAGATCTTCCGCTCGCTCGCGCAGCCCATGAATCGGTCCCTGAGCGACCAGGTAGCGCGGATTCATCACCTTGGTGCCGATCGCGACCGCGCAGACCGAAGCGTCGGCGTAGTCATCGATGTCGACCGCCCGCCGAATCCCACCCCCGCCGATCAACCTCAGCTCCTCGGCCTGGCTCCCAGCGAGTTCCTGCAGACGCTGGATGCACTGCAGCGCGACCGGCTTGAGAGGCGGCCCGGACATGCCACCGACCGGCACCGGCAGCGTGTTGCAGCAGTGGAAGCTCCGGATTCCCGCTGAGAACGCGTCCTCGAACATCTTCTCGAAGCGCACCGGTGGCAGCTTGCAGACAACCGGCACGGACAGAGCAGCTGCTCGCGGGAACAAGTCCGCAGGCCAATTGACCTCGCCGACGTTGGGGCACGACAGGTTCAGCTCGATGCCCTTCGGGTCGAGCGCCGCGGTCATGTCGAGCAGGTCGTACCACTCGTCGGCCGTGAACCCATGGACGCTCACCAGGAACTTCCGCGCATCGATCCGACTCGACCGCACGCGCTTCACGAGCCAATCGATCCCGGGGTTCCGCAGCCCGATTTTGTTGACCCAGGCACCACTGAAGGGGTCGTAGCGGACCGTTTTCAGGATCCGCCAGATCCGGCCGTTCCGTCGCCGTCGGGTGAACGTACCGAGCGTCGCGAGGGCCCCCTCAGGCTGGATGTAGTTGCCGAACGGCGCGGAGATCCACAGGCGTTCGACGGTTTCGGACATGCGCGCAAGCTAGCCGATCGCCGCGACGGATCACGACCGAGCCCGACGTTCTTGGCTCCGGATCCGATCGCGAGCAAGATCTTCTCATGGCCGGCTACTCCGGAACCCCGCTGTGGAAGAAGCTCGGCGTGAAGCCCGAGCAGCGGATCCTCGTCCTGAACGACCCTCCGGGGTTCCTCGATTCCCTCGAGCTCGACGGGAGCCAGGAGGTCCGCTCGGACCTGCGCCGGACCGGCGACCTTCTGGTCGCCTTCTTCCATCGCCGCGCCGAGTTCGAGCGCCGACTGACGACGCTGAAGAACAAGCTCGACCCCTACGGCGGCCTGTGGATCGGCTGGCCGAAGAAGGCCTCGAAGGTCCCGACCGACATGACCGAGGACCTTGTGCGGGAGGCTGCGCTACAGATCGGGCTCGTGGACAACAAAGTCTGCGCGATCGACGAGGTGTACTCCGGCCTCAGGCTCTGTGTCCGCGTCGCAGACCGACCGAAACGCTGATTCCTTGTGGCGACAGCGGATGGCTCTATACCGGCGCCATGCAGCTCCGCGAGACCATGCTCGGACGGCGCACCGTCCACGCCTACACCCCGGATCCACTCCCCGAGGGGGCGATCGACCGCGCCCTCGAGGCAGCGATCCACGCGCCGAACCACCGGCTGACCTGGCCCTGGAGGTTCACGCGGGTCGGACGTGAGACGCGAGTCTCGATCGCCGAGCGGGCGCTCGCGTTGAAGGCCGCGAAGAACGGTGGGGCCCTGCCGAAGGAGGTCGAGGAGCGGAGCCGTGCGAAGATCCTGAACCCGGCCGAGCTGGTCGTCGTCTCGCTGGTCCGTTGCGAAGATCCGTTCGTCGCGCGTGAGGACTACGCGTCGGCCTCCTGCGCGATCCAAAACCTGACACTCTCGCTCTGGGCTGAAGGTGTGGCAACGAAGTGGAGCAGCGGTGGTCTGACCACGAAGCCGGAGACCTACCAGGACCTCCAGATCGACCCCGAGGAGCAGGAGATCATCGGATTCCTGTGGTGCGGAATCGCCGCAAAGGTGCCGCCCAAGCCGGAACGCCCGTCTCTCGACTCGCTCGTTCGCGAGCTACCCTGATCCCACCGCGCTCTCGGAGCGCGGCTACCCGGTGACTCCGATGGTCCGACCTGCTTCGATGCAAGGCATGCTCGCCGCACTGACCTCGGCTCTGTTCCTCCTCCCGGCCTGCGCTCCGCAGGATCCGCTCGGCTACACCGACACCCCGAAACTCCCGAACTCGGAGTGGCGGGTGCACGACCGTGACCGGCCGCGCCCGACTGTGGTGACGCCGGCCGCCGTGCCGGAGGTCCCGAGCAAGGCGCCTTCCGATGCAGTGGTCCTATTCGACGGATCGCAGTCCGAGGGCGTGCTGAAGGGATGGCGTGGGCGTGACGGCGACGCCGCCTGGAAGCTGGTCGAAGACTGCGCCGACCACGTCGCGATGGAGGTCAACGGCACCGGCGACATCCAGACTCGTCAGGAGTTTGGCGACGTGCAACTGCACCTCGAGTTCCAGACCGCCGCAGAGGTCCACGGCGACAGCCAACATCGCGGCAACTCCGGCGTGTTCTTCATGGGCCGCTACGAGCTGCAGATTCTCGACAGCTTCGAGAACCCGAGCTACGCCGACGGCCAGTGCGCTGCGCTCTACGGGCAGACGCCGCCCCGGGTCAACGCCTGCCGCCGCCCCGGGGAGTGGCAGACGTACGACGTCGTCTTCCGCGCACCCCGCTTCGAAGACGGCGAGCTGAAGTCCCCGGCGAAGATCACCGTGCTGCACAACGGCGTCGCCGTCCACATCGACCAGGAGTTCATCGGCGAAACCGCGCACCGGAACGTCGCGCGCTACAACGCGCATGCGGCGCGCGGTCCGATCCGCCTGCAGGATCACGGCAACCCGATGCGCTTCCGCAACATCTGGGTCCGCCCGCTCGAAGACTGACGCGCGCTCAGCGCGTCCAATTCTGCAGATGCCCGGCCGCTTCGGCCGCCGCCCGGTCGAGTGCTCGACCGAGACCACGAGCCAACTCCTCGGGATCATCGCTCTGGAGCGGCTCCTCCGCGACGACGCGCTCGTGCCGCACGAGGTCCTTGGTCTCGTAGGCGATCGTCAGAGTGATCTCGGCAACCGCGCCGTCGCTCCCTTCGAAGCGCCCGCCAAAACGCGTCAGATCGACTCGCGCGGAGGCGTCTCCAGGAACCGTCGTCAACTCGACGCCGAGAGCCGCACACTGTAAGTGCATCGCGCGCGCAAGAGTCTCGGTCGGATCCTCGGCCCACTTGTGACGCGCATCGAACGCAAGCTCGACGTCGGAACGCCACCAGACCATCTCGTCGCGTAACGGCCGCGAGGACTGGATCTTGCGCAGGTTCACGACGGCGGTCGTCGGTTGACTCTCCGGAACCGACACGGTCGGTACGAACCACCGCACTTCGACCGGAGGTTCCTTCGAGAGGACGCTGCACCCTGGCAGGAACAGGGCGAGCCCGAGGGCCAGGCGCGCCGACCGGATCGGAGTTCTGGGCATGCTCATCGTCCTCTGCCTTCCCGCGGATCGGTCGGCGGAGTCCGACCGTGGATCAACGACGAGGGATCGGCGGCCAGATCGGTCAACAGTCGCTCGAGGCTCTGCATGGTGTTGATCAGCTCCGGAAGGGCGTCGCGAACGTCACGACCAGTCGCGCCGAGTTCGGCCGCGGCACTGCCCAAGCGCTGACTCGTACGAGCGAGCTCTGCCTGCTGAATCTCTTCGTCGAGACGCCGCACCAAGTCGCGACCGCGAACGAGGAGGTCGTAGAGTTCGCCGTCCTCGGCGCGTAGATCGATGATGAAGTTCTCGAACTGACCGAGCGTCCGCCGGCCATCGTCGAGCAGCGCGAGCATTCGCTCATTGAGTGCCGTCGTGTCGAGGTTCCGAAGCTCCAGATCCGCCGTGTCGAGAACGGATTCACCCGACTCGAGCGTCTGCGTCAGTTGGTCGGCGAGCTCGGGCAGGTCCATCTCGTCGAGATCCGCACTGAGCTGCAACAGCAGTTCCTTGCCCGCGCTGAACACCTCCGGCAATTGCTCGAACAGCTTCTCGAGCGTGGCCTGCGTCGAGGCGATCGAGTGCACAGTCGGCGTCTGCAACCGGAAGTCGGTGGGGTAGTCCGGCAGCGGGTGTTCGTCGATGTCGTAATAGTCGGTCTGCACGAACGCGATGCCGGTCACCAACGAGCGCTCGAGGCGACTCCGTAGATCCGGCGGCACCCGGCGCTCCTGCGACAGCTCTTCCTCGGTCCGCACGCCGGCCCGGACGAGCGCCATCTCGTCGATCTCACAGGCGACTTCGATTCGGCGGCGGTCCGATGCGACTCGAATTCCCGCGACGCGACCGATCGGAATCCCTCGGTGCAGGACCGGCGAATCGAGCGTGAGACCCGTGACCGGTTCGTCGAAGTAGGTGTAGGCGACGAAAGTGCTGCGATCGTTGAACTGCGTCGCGGCGACCCAGCCGATCGAAGCGGCCGAGATCGCGAGCCCGAGCACGACGAAGAGGCCGAGTTTCCAGTTGTTCGCGGTGGTGTCCGCCATCAGATTGGCTCTCGGTGGAAGAAGGCCCGAACTCGCGGGTCGGTCGACTCGTCGCGCAACTGACGCGGATCCCCTTCGGCGATCGCAGTGCCAGCCTGCTTGTCGAGCATGATGCATCGTGTGCCGATGCGGAAGATGCTTTCCAGTTCGTGCGTGACCAGCACGACGGTCACGCCGAGATCCTGATTCAACTGCAGGAGCAGGTCGTCGAGCGCGACGGCGGTGACCGGATCCAGACCGGCCGAGGGCTCGTCGAGGAACAGAAGCTCCGGGTCGAGAGCCATCGCACGAGCGATTGCCGCGCGCTTGCGCATGCCACCGGACAGCTCGTTGGGAAGATGGTTCTCGAAACCGGCGAGTGAGACGAGGCGCAATTTGCCACGCGCGACGTCCTCAGCTGTCCGGCGGTCGAGCGACGTCCACTTCCGAATCGGCAACACGACGTTCTGTAGCAGCGTCATCGAGCCGAACAGAGCGCCTTGCTGGAAGGCCACTCCGTAGGGCGGCGCGGCATCGAGCGGTGGCGGGAAACTCGGGGTGCCGTCGATCTCGATCGATCCCCCGAGGGGCGCGAGCAACCCGATCATGTGCTTCAGGAGCGTCGACTTGCCACAGCCGCTGCCGCCGAGAATCACGTAGATCTCGCCGGTCTGCACCTCGAAGTTCAGATCCGCCTGGAGCGGCGAGCCGTAGCCGATCGAGAGATTGCGAACGCTGATCACGCGGACCTCAGGACCTGGAAACCACTGGTCAGGACTCCGTCCAGCGCGACCAGTAGGAACAGCGACGTGACGACCGCACGCGTCGTCGATCGACCGACCTCGGCGGCTCCGCCGCGTGTCTGCAGGCCGAAGTGACAGGCGATCGAGCCGATCGCTGAGCTGAAGACGAAAGCCTTCGTCAGGCCCTCGACCACATCGAGGGTCGAAACGCTCTCGTGCAGGCGGCTCCAAAACACGATCGGGGTCACGTCGAGGGTCGTCATTCCGATGAACAGTCCACCGACGATGCCGAGGATCGTTCCGAGGATCGTCAGAATCGGCGTGACGAACAACAGTGCGATCAGCCGCGGCAGGACGAGGAAACGCGTCGGATCGAGCCCCATGACCCGCGCCGCGTCGACCTCTTCGTTGACCCGCATCGTGCCGAGTTCGGCCGCGTAGGACGCCCCGGTTCGCCCGGCGAGCACAAACGCGGTCATCAGCGGGCCGAGCTCCCGGATCATCGCGACACCGATCATGTTCGGGAGGAACACGTTGCCGCCGAATCGCTGCAACTGATCGGCGGCGGTAACCGAGATGATCATTCCGACCAAACCGTCGATCACCAGGATGATCGGCAACGCGTCCGCTCCTGCACGCTCGATCAGCCGCGGAATGTCGGCGGTGTGGATCGAACGCGGATCGCGGATCGCTCGGAGAGTCCCGGCCGTGAAACCTCCGATCGAAGCCAGCAGATCTCGGAGCGACGAGAGCTGCTCCCAAGCGCTCTCCCCGATCTGGACGAAGAGCGGCTTGCACAGCGGCTGGTCCTGCAGCGCACCCGCCCCGGCACCTTGCCGGTACAGCGATAGGAGACGTTCGACTTTCGGGTTGGCTCCGACCAGCGTGAAGCCTGGGCCGATCCGGTCCGCCCGGGTCTGCATCGCGAGCAAGGCCGCCGCCCCAGCGCCGTCGAGACTCTCCAGATCGGTCAGGTCGAGTTCTCGCAACGAGGCGACGTCGCGCTGGATCTCCTGCAGCTTCCGCCAGGCCTGCGGACCGTCTTGAAGGTGCAGCCGACCGACCAGCCGCACCTGCGAGCCGCGATCCGGGCCGTCCGACAGCACCGTCAGTGGGAGATCCACGACTTGGATTCTGCCGACGAGCACGCTCGACGAAAACCGCCATCCGCGCCTTTCGACACTCTTGTGCCGAGCCTCTTCGCCACCGCTACGCTGCGCGCGGCATGACCAGCGACAAGAACGACCCCGGTTACCTGCACGGCTACACGCCGAAGGAACAGGACCGCCTGATGGAACAGGCCCGCTACCTCGAGGATCGAATCCACGACCGGCTGCCGTTCCGCCGCTGCAACAACCTGGTCGAAGTCGGATGCGGCGTCGGCGCGCAGACATCGATACTGACCCGATACTTCCCGGAGCTGCACGTCACCGGTCTCGACCGTTCACCGGAAAACCTCGGGCGTGCGAGGAAGAACCTCGCCGACTGCGCCTGGGCCGAGGGACGCTACGACTTCCAGCAGGCCGAGGCCGACACCCTGCCGTTCGAACCGAACACCTTCGACGGCGCGTTCCTGTGCTGGATCCTGGAACACGTCGCAGACCCACTGCGCGTCCTGAGCGAGGTCCGCCGTGTGCTACGCCCCGGCTCGCCGATCGTCTGCAACGAGGTCCTCAACGCGACGTTCTTCATCGACCCCTACTCCCCGGCGACGCTCGACTTCTGGCGGGCGTTCAATGACCACCAGTACGAGCTCGGCGGGGATCCGTTCGTCGGAGCCAAGCTCGGCAACCTCCTGCAAACCGTCGGAGCACGCGACGTCGACACGGACGTCAAGGTGATCCATCTCGACAACCGGATGCCCGGCGAGCGCGCGCAGTATCTGGGCTTCTGGACCGACCTGCTTCTAAGCGCTGCGCCCGGCCTTCTCGACGCCGGGCGGATCGGGAAAGAGACAGTCGAAGAAATGAAGAACGAACTCGCTGCGATCGGCCGGAACCCAAACGCGGTGTTCTTCTACTCCTTCGTCCAAGCGCGGGCCCGTGTGTGGTGATCCGCTCGACGCACTCCGGCAACCGACGAGACTCCGCTCCGCTCGGCGCGTGAGCGCGGGCCGAACCGGACCTCAGCGAACCGGAACGGCCTCGGCGATCGAGCGCAGCAGATTCTGCTTCTGGATCGGCTTGGTCTCGAAGCCATCGCAGCCGGCCTCGAGGCAGCGCTCGCGGTCACCCTTCATCGCGTGGGCGGTCAGGGCGATGACCGGAGCGGCGTAGCCGTTCTGGCGCAGTTCGCGCGTCGCTTCGTAGCCGTCGAGAATCGGCATCTGCATGTCCATCAGAACCACGTCGAACGCGTGGCCCTGGGACTCGGCCTCGAGGGCGAGATCGACCGCGGCTCGACCGTTCTCAACGATCTCGACCGACAGGCCTGCGCGCTTCAGTACGTGGGCGATCAGACGCTGGTTGTCCGGACCGTCCTCGGCGAGGAGGACCCGCAGACCGGTCTTCTGGAAGTCCGGCTCGTCCTCACGCGAACGCGATTCCTGGCGCGTCGCCGTCGGATCGACGAATGAGGTGCCTTCGAGCAGCTCCGCGGCCATCTCGAGCGTGAAGCACGAGCCCACTCCCTGAGTCGACTCGACCGTGAGATCGCCGCCGAGGATGCGAGCGAGGCGTCGTGAGATCGCGAGGCCCAGGCCGGTGCCACCGTGGCGGCGCCTCACCGAGCCATCCCCCTGGGAGAACGGCTGGAACAGCTGTTCGACGGTCTCCGGCGACATGCCGATGCCGGTGTCGACGACGTCCAGCATCAGGCGCCCCGCAGTCTCGCAGGTCGGCGACACGTTCCAACCGACGCGCAGCGTGACCGTGCCCTGATCGGTGAACTTCACCGCGTTGCCGACCAGGTTGAGGACGATCTGGCGCAGGCGCACCGGATCCGAACCAATCGACTCTGGGAGTTGACCTTGGTAGTCGACGAGTAGCTCGATGCCCTTGCCGTGCGCGCGGACACGCATCAGAGACGCGACATCTTCGACGATCTGGAGGATCGAGGTCGCCTCCGACCCGATCTGCATCTTGCCCGACTCGATCTTCGAGAGGTCGAGGATGTCGTTCAGGATCGACAGCAGGTGGTCGCCGTTCCGCTTGATCGTGCGCAGGTGCGAGGTGCGCTCGACGTGATCGAGATCCTGGTCGAGCAGAAGGTCCGCGAAACCGAGGATCGCCGTCATCGGCGTCCGGATCTCGTGGCTCATGTTCGCGAGGAACTCACTCTTCGAACGCGTGGCTCGGTCGGCCGTGTCCCGCTGATGACGAATCTCACCAAGGCTGGTGATCAACACGTCCATCTGGCGCTGGACGAGGGTTTCGAAGGACAGCATCGAGCGCGCTCCGTCCGGCTCGACGACCACGATCGGATCGGTCGAAGTGCCGGGCTCCCGGCAAAGGGCCTCCTGGACCGCCAGGGTCAACGCCATGTCGACCGGCAGCTCGAGGACCTGATAATCCGACTGCTCGAAGAGCTCGCCGAGCGTCAGGCCGATCTCGACCTCACCCAGCTGGCAGTTCAGCAGGATCCGCTGCACGAAGACCCGCGGAAGCGCTCGAACCTGTTCGTCGAGATGAACGAACAGGCCGACGAGCGAAGGCTTGTCGTCGAACAGGGCGATCGCCTGGCCGAGAGTGACCGCCGAATCGACGTGCAGACTCTCCGCCCGTCGATCGGCCAGACTGCGCAGCGTCGCTGCGAGCAGGTACTCGTCGTGTGCCTCTTTCCAGTCCATGCCGGGTCGGCTCACCGCCTTCCCCGGGGAGCCGTCTAGTGGATCGACCCAGGGTGCCACCCGACTGAAGGCCGCCTGCCGACTGGCCTCCGGAAGCGCCGTACCGATCAGATTCCAGTCGGGTCGACGGCACCGGCGCGAAGCTGACCCCGGGGCGCGAGCAGGGCCTCCGGGCGGGCCTGCGGCTTGGAGAACACGAACTGTCCCACTCCGAGAAAGCGCTCGGCGAATCCGCCCTCGCAATAGCAGAGGTAGTACTCGAAGAGTCGGAGAAACCGATCATCGAGACCCTGGTCTCGCAGCGTCGGGAGCTCTCGGTAGAGCCGCTCTCGCCAGGTCCGCAGAGTCCGCGCGTAGTGGTTGCCGAACTCTTCGAACCCCCGCAGCCGCAAGTCGCTTGATCGCGTGACCGAGTTCAGGATCGCCGTCGATGAGGGGATGAAGCTGCCGGGGAAGATGTAGCGCTTGATGAAATCGACGTTCTTCAGCGCACGGGCGTAGGACGCGTCGTCGATCAGGATCGCCTGGATCGCCAGGATCCCATCCGGCTTGACCAGCTCGGACAACCGGCGTGAGTAGACGTCCAGATGGTCGGCCCCAACGGCCTCGATCATCTCGCAACTGACCAACTTGTCGTAGGTCCCTTCGAGCTTGCGGTAGTCCTGGAAGACGACCTCGATACGACCCTCGAGTCCTTCGGCACAGATCTTCTCCTCAGCCAGCTTCTTCTGTTCGGCGCTGATCGTCGTCGTCGTCACGCGGCAACCGAAGTGCTTGGCTGCGTGAATCGCCATGCTGCCCCAGCCGGTGCCGATCTCGACGAGATGGTCGGTCGGTTGCAGATCGAGCTTTCGACAGAGACGATCCAGCTTGCAGAACTGCGCCTCCTCGAGAGTCGACTCCTCGCTCTCGAAGATGCCCGACGAGTAGGTCATCGTCTCGTCGAGCATCTGCTCGAAGAACTCGTTCCCGAGGTCGTAGTGCGCCGCGATGTTCTGGCGGCTCCCGGTTTCGGTGTTCTTGCGTCGCTGGTGGAACAGACGCAGCAGCGGCCTCGAGAACCGCGCGAGCCAGGCGTCATCGACGCCCTCGAGCACCGAGCGGTTGCGGACGAACGCACGGACGAGTGCCGTCAAATCGTCACAGGTCCAGGCACCGTCGATCCACGCTTCGGCTGCGCCGAGCGAACCCCGACTGAGAACCGCGGTGTAGAAGCTCGGATCCAAGATGCGAATCGTCGCCTGCACGGACTCGCCCCTTCCGACGGTCTGCAGCTCACCCGACCAGTCTTCCTCGATTCGGACCCGCGCGTCGGCGAGGCCATCGAGACGAGAGGTGACGAGCTTCTTCGCGAGGCGTTGGCGAAAGCCTCGGATCGGAGTCGTATCGCTCCCAGACGGAGCGAGCAGTTCGTGAGTCAGAGTTGTCATGGCTCAGAGCTCTCGGCGCCGACTTCGGCGAGTCGACGCGGGTGCAAGTGAACGGGCACGCGCTTCAGCCACAGGCGAAGCGCTTGCCAGTGGATGGCGGCGATGACCTTGCCGGTCATGAAGGGATGTCGAACCAGGCAAGCCCGCAGGCCATTCCGGTCGAAGGCGCGTCGCTCGAGTTGCATCGACGCATCGAAGACGACCTCGCCTGCACGAAGATTGCGCATCGATACCTCGAGCGAGCCCGAAGGCTCGGAGAACGACCACTCGTAACGGTGGTCCATCCCGAAGAAGGGCGAGACGTGAAAGTCCTTGTCGAACGCAAACCGCAGCTCCCCGTGATCTCGAAGAGCCTGCGCCGCGTCGAGCACGTAGGCGCGTCGTTCGCCCCAGGGGGTGTTGGTGATCTCGGCGACGACGGCGTCCAGCTGCTCGTCTGGGTCGAAACAGTAGTAGAACGTGACCGGATTGAAGCAGTAGCCGAGACAACGCAGCTGAGTCAGCATCCGGATCGAACCTTCCGGTCGGCGACCGAGAACCTCCCCTACCCGTAGGCGAACCGCTTCGCTCAGAGGCAGGTCCGCCTCTCCGAGGTAGTCCCGTCGGCGGAACGCCAGCACGTTGCGGCCTTCGACCGAGAACAGCCGGGACGCGGAACCCAGGCCTTCGACTTCGTCGAGGTCGAGATAGGCCATCCACATCCGGTAACCGAATCGATGGTTCTTCGGCGAATGCCGACGGTGCTGCATCCGACCGCGATAGAGCGCGGAATGCATGGGCCGCTCGGTGACGATGCTCACGCCGGATCCCCCACTGGCACTTCCGCCGCTCCGAGCCCCGCAGCCACGCGCTGCCCGGACCAGACTCCGTCCTCGTGGAAGCCGTAGCGCCAGTAGGCCCCGCAGTAGTGCGTGCGCCGATGACCGGAAATCTCTGAGTGCCGTTTCTGCGAACGCAGGGTGCTCTCGGTGTAGATCGGATGGTCGTACTCCATCCGAGCGATCACCTTCGACTCGTCGATAAATCGATCGTGGTTCAGGGTGACGAGCAGCGGCTCGCGCGTCTCGAGACCCTGCAAGGTGTTCATGCCGTAGGTCACCGCGAGACGTTCCTGCGGATCGCTCGGCACGAGGTAGTTCCACGAGGTCCAGGCACGCCGGCGTTTCGGCATGGGCCGCGGGTCCTGGTGCAGCACCGCCGAGTTGCTCTGGAACTGAACTCCCGACAAGACGTCCCGCTCTTGGTCGCTCGGGTCTTCGAGCATGCGGAGCGCTTGATCGGAGTGGCAACCGATCACGACCTGGTCGAAGGACTCGACGCCAGCAGCTGTCCGGACCTCGACACGGTCGTCGAACCGGCGAACGCCGAGAACCGGAGTCGACAGACGGATGCGATCCGAGAACTGCGCGGTCAACGCTTCGACGTAGGTTCTCGATCCCCCCACGACCGTCTGCCAGGTCGGCCGATCCTTGACCGACAACAGACCGTGGTGCGAGAAGAAGCGCAGGAACGTCCCGCAGGGGAACTCGCGAATGCGCTCGGGCTCCGCCGACCAGATCGCCGCCCCCATCGGGATCAGATACTGCTCCTGAAAGGGCTTGCCGTAGCCGTGCTGATCGAGGAATTCGCCGAGGGTTCGATCCAGGTCGCCCCCGCTCAGCGCCGTCTTCGCGTCGTCGTGGAACGCGAAAACGTCCTTCAGCAGCGACCAGAAGCGCGGAGAGATCAGATTGCGGCGGCGGGCGAACAAGCCTCCGAAGTCGGCTCCGGAGTATTCGAGCCCCGTGCGGTCGCACCGCACCGAGAAACCCATCGTGCTCTCGCGCACCGCGACCCCAAGCTCGCGCAGGATCGCGTGGAAGTTGGGGTAGGTGCGGTCGTTGAGGACGATAAAGCCACTGTCGACGTTCAGCTCTCGCCCGTCGACTTCGATCGTGTGCGTGTGGACGTGTCCGCCGAGGCGCTCGGCGGCTTCGAACACGGTGATCTCGTGCGAGCGGTTCAGGAAGTGCGCGGCGCTCAGCGAGCCGATGCCACTTCCGATGATCGCGATGCGCTCGGCCATGCGTCCCTGCTCGACCGAACGCCTCAGGCGCTCCGGCGGTGCTCGACCCGAACCGGTTGCCGATTCCCTTCACGCACGTGAACGGGCACTGGGCGGAGGTCCCGCACGAGACCGACGAGACTCATCGCACGGAGCACGTAGTAGGTGAGATCGATCTCCCACCAGAAGAACCCCTGCCTGGTCGACACCGGGTAGTGGTGGTGGTTGTTGTGCCACCCCTCGCCGAGCGTGATCAGAGCGAGGAACACGTTGTTCTTGCTCTGGTCGGGCGTGTCGTAGCGTCGCCGACCGAACAGATGACCGAAGCTGTTGATCGTAAAGGTCCCGTGGAACAACACGATCGTCGACACGAGGAAGCCCCAGACCAGCATCTGCGGGCCTGAGGTGTTCCACGACGCTGGGGCGAAGGCACCGAGCAGGTAGCTGAGGACTGCGAGCGTGAGCGGCGCGAGCAAGTCGAACCGGTCGAGAAACACCAGCTCGGGGTAGCGCGCGAGGTCACGGACCTGGCGCAGGTCGGTGCGGTAGTACTTCGGCGTCGTGAACCACAGGATGTGACTCCACCAGAATCCCCGCTCCGAGGGCGAGTGGTTGTCGCGTTCGGTGTCGGCGAACTTGTGGTGCTTGCGGTGGTGCGCGGCCCACCAGAGCGGACCACGTTGCAGCGAAGAGTTGCCAGCGAAGGCACCCGCGAACTGCACGAGGCGCGACGTCTTGAAGCTGCGGTGGCTGAAGTAGCGGTGGTAGAACGCCGTGATCGCGAACATGCGCACGAAGTAGGCGAGCGCGCAGACGGTCACCGCCGCCCAGGAGACCCCGACCACGAAGACGAACAGGCAGGCGACGTGCAGCAAGACCAGCGGGAGGACGCGCTGCCAGGACACGACCTGCGACTCGGCGAGCTCCGGGCCGAACTCCATCGAGTGGGTGTCGACCCAACGCAGCAGGTGCTGGCGGACGCTCCGCCGTTCTCGAGTCGGATTCTCTGCTCCCCCGCTCTCGCTGTAGCTCGGTTCTGGGTCGGAGGTTCGGGCGATCTGGTCCATCGGCAAAAGAGGTCGCGCGGGAGGGAAACCGACCTCGTGGGGCGGCCTTCGCTCCCAGACGCGAATCGGACGCACACGGTCGAGGATAGGTGAAGCAAATTCGCCGTCTCGTGCTTTTCCGAATCCAGGAACGCCGATCGAGTCGAACTTCCGCCCGCCGTGACTGCTGCCACCTCGCCCCCGGACCCGCTTTCGCTCCCGGAAGTGACGAGCGCTCAAGTGTTGGGGACCCTGGTGGTCTCCCTCCTGGTTCTCGGGGTGTTTTGGCGAGTGACGGTTCGCAACCGGAGCCTCAACTGGGTCGATGTCGGCTGGGTCTCGTCGTTGAGCCTCGCAGCGGCCGCGGCCGCGCTCTTCGGACGAGGGGACGTGGAACAACGTGCGCTGGTGGCGTTCGGACCGCTTCTCTGGAGCCTGCGCCTCGGCTCGATGTTGTGGATTCAACGCGGGCTGAAGGAAGGCGAGGACGGTCGCTACCAAGCCCTGCGTCGACACTGGGGAGAAGCCCAAGATCGCAATATCGCGATCCTCTTCGTCTTCGAAGCGCTGCTCGCGACGGTGCTCGCGGTGCCGTTCTTCATGGTCGCCAACCACGAGGGCCCGGCGACAGCTTGGCAGTGGGCCGCGATCGCGCTCTACGTCGCAGCCCAGGTCGGCGAGTGGATCTCCGACCGCCAACTCCACGCTTTCAAGCAGGACCCTCAGAACCGCGGACGCACCTGCGACCGTGGACTCTGGCGCTACTCGCGACACCCGAACTACTTCTTCGAATGGCTGATCTGGTGCGCGTTCGCCGGACTCGCCGTTCCGACCGAGGGCGCCGTCTTTGCGCTGGCCGCGCCGCTCAGCATGCTGCTGTTCCTGACCAAGGTCACCGGGATCCCGTTCGCCGAAGCGCAGGCCCTGCGCTCGCGCGGTGACGACTACCGCCGCTACCAGGAACGCACCTCCTCGTTCTTTCCCTGGTTTCCCAAAGCCGAGCGCCCCGAAGGCACTCAGGCTGCCGAGATCCGATGAACCCGCACACCCTGATCGAGAAGGGGCTCCTGCCCGACTCCGTGATCCGCTTCGGCATCCGCCGGCTGCTCAAGAAGACTCTGCGCCGAGAGCGTCGGGACGGAATCGAATCCCAACAGGAAGCGATCCAGACCTGGGTCGACCGACTCAACGAAGCCCCGATCGCGATCGAGACGGACGCAGCGAACGAACAGCACTACGAGGTTCCGACGGACTTCTACCTGAAGTCACTGGGCCCGAGGCTGAAGTACTCCTGCGGACTGTACGAGCGACCTGACACCACGCTCGCCGAAGCCGAAGAGGCGATGCTGAGGCTCTACTGCAAACGCATGGGTCTCGAAGACGGCATGCGCGTGATCGACCTCGGCTGCGGTTGGGGATCGATGACCCTGTGGATCGCCGAGCACTACCCGAACTGCGAGGTCACCTCGGTCTCCAACTCAGCGACGCAGCGTGCGTTCATCGAGAAGCGTGCCGCCGAACTCGGCGCCGCGGACCGGGTCACCGTGCACACCTGCGACATCAACAAGTTCGAGACCGACGAGCGCTTCGACCGCGGCGTCTCGATCGAGATGTTCGAGCACCTGCGCAACTATCGCAGCCTGTTCGAACGGATCTCCCGCTGGCTCAAGCCGGACGGAGCGTTGTTCGTGCACATCTTCACGCACGGCCGGCACGCGTATCCCTACGAGATCGACGAGACCGGTAAGCAGGACAACTGGATGGCGAGTCGGTTCTTCACCGGCGGGCAGATGCCTTCCGACCACCTGCTCTTCTACTTCCCCGAGCACTTGACGGTGTCGCGGCACTGGCGAGTTGACGGCCGGCACTACGAACGCACGTCGAACCACTGGCTGGAGAACCTCGACGCGAACCGCGCCGAAGTCGAACGCATCCTGTCGCAGGACGGCGAGGACGGTCGCAAGGCAGCTAGGGCGTGGCGGGTCTTCTTCATGGCCTGCGCCGAGCTCTGGGGCTTTGCGGAAGGCCAGGAATGGTTCGTCTCCCACTACCTTCTGAAGCCGCGTCCGCAGACCAACGATTCATGGAACGAATCCCCGAAGCACTACTCGACCGAAGCGTCGATGGCCTGAACCTCAGTGGCCTGAACCTCGGCGGCGCGACGCTGAGGAAGCAGTTCGCAGAAGGCCCGAACCTCTGGGTCTTCCTCCGCCACTTCGGTTGAGTGTTCTGCCGTGAGGCAGTGGCCGACCTGCAGGAACTCGCCAAGGATCCGAGTTTCCCGCCCGTGCTGCTGACCTCGCTCGCCTCGGTCGAGGCGAGTCGTGACTTCCTCAACCAACGTTGGCCCGAGGCGCGTGCGATCGCGGACCCGGAGCGGGTCCTCTATGGCGGGATGGGTCGCAAGAAGGGCTCGTTCTGGCAGCTCTTCGGACCCTCGGTCTGGCGCCGTGGCTACGAGGCCTGGCGGCGCGGCTACTCCGTCGGCCGCGCGGTCGGAAACCCGCTCGTCCTCGGCGGCGTGTTTCTCGTCGATCAGGACGGTCGCGTGCTCCGGCACCATGAGCCGAAGCACGCCGGCGATCACCCGGCCTGGGGATCGTTCGTCAGCGAATCCTGACCTCGAGGCTGTTGCTCGTCGCGAGCCCCCCGCCGGACGGCGCGGTCGGATCGAGCAACACGCCCTGGGTGTGCAGTTCCAGTCCGGCCAGAGCCGGGTCTGGCGGCAGCGGCAAGACGATGCCTCCACCCGGACCGAGCGGGTCCGGGAACAGCGGCACCGAACCGACCGGGTTCACCAGCAAGTCGCATCCGCCAGGGATACCGAGCAGATCGAGAGGCAGGAACGTGCGATCGAAGCCGAACAGCATCGCTCCGGGGAACACCGGGTCGTAGGGACCGACCCCGTAGTCGATGAATCCACCGAATGCAGCGTCGCCACCGATCATCGTGTGCGTCAGCAAGCCGAGCCCGGACTCACAACCGAGGCCGTAGAGACGGACTTCGATCCGATCGAACTGCGCTCGTAGAAAGTCCTCGAGCCCGTTGTCGTCGGCGAAGTACTGGATCGTCGTGGCTGCGTCCCCAACCAGGTCGGAGTAGATCGCGACCACGCCATCGAGCACACGGACGTAGGGTGGAATCGTCGGATCGAGCGGCGGTAGCACCAGGCCGAATCCGTCCGGGCCTTCGAAGTCCGGCCAGTTCGGATCCGGCACCGGGATCGGAGTCGGCAGCAGCGGCAACAGCTGAAGCGGATCCATCGGCAGTGGAGCGTCCTCCTTGCCCTGGTACTTGAACTTGTAGCCCTGCGCTTGCGTAAACCCTTCCCAGGGCTGCAAGCCGGTGATCGGTCCGAGCGGGACCGGCGGGTTCGGCACGCACAGGTAGCAGCAGAACTCATAGATCCCGAGATCCGCCACGTGCGGCGGCAACATGGCGTTCATCTGTCGCCCCCTAGCGTCCTTGTCGGTCGCCGGAGTCTGACCAGGTTTGTGCGACCACACGAACGGGTTCATCGCCGTGCCGTCACCGTTCAGGCGATACCAGTGGAAGTCACCGACGTAGGCCTGGTTGTTCGGATCGGCGAAGTCGTTCCCCGGGATGTTCCGGATCGCGTCGACGATGTGACACGGCACGACCGCCAGAGCCACGAGCGAGTGCCCGGGTGGACAAGCCCCGGCAGGCCATCCGCCGGGCATCGCCGCGGGTGGCCCGGGCCACGCGGCCGGAGCCAGCCCATCGGCGATCGCCGCCGCCTTGGCGTTCTCGCAGGTGATCTTCGCCGGCGCGACGACGTCGAGCAGTTGGGCGAAGAACCAGTCTCGTCGGTCAAGAGCGTGGTTGTAGCAGTTGTAGCAAGGCCCCTGCCAAGCCGGGAGGTTGGGCGACTGCGGGTTCTGGGCCGGGGCGACCGAGGCGAGTACGGAACTCGCGACCACGGCCGACAAGGTGAAGCGGATCTTCTGGTTCAGGTTCATCATCAGGCTCCTTCAGCCCGCCTCGCGGGCCGTTCGGTTTCGGGTTCACCTGGGCTGGCGGCAGCGCCACCTGGGACCGGAACGAGATCTCGGACATTTCCCCCGGCTGGCGCTGGGGCCGGGAGCTGGCGACGATCCCTTCCGTGACGAACACGCAGTCCGCCTCTGACGAACCGGCCCACGGCAAGAGCAGCCTGCTCGGCGTCGCGACGATCCTGTTCACCCTGCTCCTGCTGATCATCGGCGGCGGAGTGGCGCTCTACGCCCGGCTGGCGGACGGCTCGGACTCGGACACCGGGGAGACCCAGATCGACGAGGAGTCTCCAGAGATCTCACCGGGTCGCTCGGACCGACCACTCCGCACCGGACGACGACTGACCCGCACACGGGTGGGGCAACTCGAGCTCGAGCGGACGCAACTGCAGAACGAGCTCCAGATCCTGACCGAGAACGCGCGCCACGCGATCCTCCCCGAGGACCGCGCCTACGTCGCTGCGCAGACGAACAAGATCGAGCGCCGACTGGACGAGATCGAACGCACACTCCGTGAGCGCCGATGAGTGACGAGGCGCGACGGATCCGCCGCGAGCGCGAAGCGGAGCGCAGCGAGCGGACCGAAGCTCGTCGAGCAGCCGGACGTGACGCGCCCTGGCGGCGTCGGATTCGGGACCTTCGCCGGGCCTCGGGCAAGAAGGCCCTGCACGCCCTGGCTCCGAAGATCACGGTCGGTCTGGCGAAGACGTGGCGAATCGAACGCCGAAACCCAGAACACTTCGACGACTGCTTGCGCGACGGTCCGTTCGTGATCTCTCTGTGGCACGGAGCGATGTTCGCGATGGCCCCGATCCACCGGGGTCAGGACGTGGCCATCCTCGTCTCGCCGAGCGGAGATGGCGACCTGGTGGTCGGAGTGATGAATCGCCTCGGCTACCGGGTCGTCCGTGGATCGATCAGCCGCGCTGGATCGCGGGCCATGCGCGAGATGCGTGACCTGCTGCGCTCCGGAGTCCCGGTGGTGATCACACCGGACGGGCCGCGCGGACCCCGTCACACGATGAACGTCGGCCCCGCCTGGCTCGCCCGGGAAGCGGACTGCCCCTGGGTCCCCCTCGCTTGCGAGGCGGACCGAGCGATTCGACTTCGGAGCTGGGATCGCTTCTTCATTCCGAAGCCACGGGCCCGGGTGATTGCCGATTACCTGCCGCCGGTCCGGATCCCCGCGTCGGCGAGCGATCTCGACCTCGAGCGCATCGCGGCGCAGGAGCGCGAGCGGGTCCTGGAGGCCGGAAACGCCCTAGAACGGGAGCTCGGGCGCCCCGCCGAAGAGCGGACAGAGGGCTGAAGGCCCGATACCGTCGGCGATCCCCTTCTCGGCGCGTCCAGATCCGATTCCGCAGCGAAGATCTTCCGCCCGTAGTAGTCGGAATCTGGGAACCTCGCCCCGTTCGCCCCATAGATCGCCCCCCCTCCGGTCTACTCCCCGATGCGAAGCCTCGTCGTCTACCTGCTCACCGCCGTCCTCGCCGCGACCGCGGTCTACTTCGGATTCCCGGAGTGGTTCGAGAGTGAGGCGAGCGGCGCTCAGCAGTCTGGCAAGGCCCGCCCGGCCCCACCGGTCGTCATCGCGCGGGTCGTCGAGGCACCGTTCGCTGACATTCTCGAGGCTCTGGGCACGATCCGGGCCAACGAGTCGGTCGAGTTGACGGCCAACCGAGCCGATCACGTGAGGGAAGTCCTGTTCGAGGACGGCGACCGCGCGAAGGAGAACCAGCTCCTGGTCCAACTGCAGGACGCCGAGGAGCAAGCGCTGCTGGATGAGGCGGAAATCCGGCTGAAAGAGGCGACGGACGCACACGAACGGTCTCTCGATCTCTTCGGGCAGGGCATCGACGCGCAGGCGGATCTCGACGGGGCGGCCGCACAGATGCAGGCGGCTCAATCCCGGGTAACTAGCCTCACGGCCACAATCAAAGACCACAAGATCCTGGCCCCGTTCGCGGGTCGTCTCGGTCTGCGCCAGGTGAGCAAGGGCGCGTTCGTGGAGCCGAGCGACGTGCTGACCACGCTCGACGACCTGTCGCAAGTGAAGATCGACTTCACGATCCCCGGCACCAGACTCGCGGAAGTCGAGATCGGGCAGGACGTCGTGGTCCGCTCCGCGGCGGTTCCCGGCCGCGAGTTCCGCGGCGCCGTCCGCGCCATCGAGACAAGGCTCGACGCTCGGACGCGGAGCGCGACGATCCGCGCCCTCGTCCCGAACAACGACGAGCTGCTACGCCCCGGCATGCTCGCAATCGTCGAGGTCAAGCGCGGCGAGGCCCCGGTGCTCCAGGTGCCGGAGGAAGCCGTGGTCCTGATCGGCGAGAAGGCATTCGTCTGGTTCGTTGACGCCCAGGACGTCGTCCACCGCACCGAGGTGCGGCTCGGACGCCGCAAGGTCGGGTCCGTCGAGGTTCTGAGCGGTCTGGTCCTCGACGACCGAATCGTCGTCGAAGGCCTACCGAACCTCGTCGATGGCAAGCCAGTCGACATCATCCGCGAGCGTTCGAACGACGCCTGATCGCGAAGCCCTGAGCACCCGATCCCGATGATCCTCTCGGACCTCGCCGTCAAACGACCGATCTTCGCGACGGTCCTCAACCTCATCATCGTCGTTCTCGGCGTCGTCGGAATCCTCCGCCTCGGAATCCGCGAGCTGCCGGACATCGACCCACCGCAGGTCTCGATCGACACCATCTACCCCGGCGCGGCGGCCAGCGTGGTCGAGACCAGGGTGACGCAGGTCGTCGAAGACTCCATCAGCGGCATCGAGGGCGTCGTGAACGTCACCTCCACGTCGCAGGACGGACGCTCGGCGGTGCGGATCGAGTTCGATCTCGACCGCGACATCGACAACGCCGCCAACGACGTCCGCGATGCGGTCTCGCGCGTTCTCGACAACCTGCCCGACGAAGTCGACCCACTGGAGATCGTAAAGGCGAACTCGGGCGGCGAAGCGATCTTCTGGATGGGCCTCGCGAGCACGATCCGCGATCAGACCGAGCTGACGGACTACGCGGAGCGCTACATCGTCGATCAGTTCTCCTCCCTACCCGGAGTCGCCCGCATCATGGTCTCGGGTGGCGCCCGCTACGCGATGCGGATCTGGCTCGACCGCGAGCGGATGGCCGCCCTCGGTGTAACCGCCAGTGACATCGAACGAGAACTCCGGCAACAAAACGTCGAGCTACCCGCAGGCCGCGTCGAATCGGTTGGCCGCGAGTTCACCGTTCGGGTCAACCAGCGCTACGCGATCGCGAAGGACTTCGCCGGTCTGAGCGTCGGCCGCGGCGCCGACGGCCATATTGTCACTCTCAGCGAAGTCGCACGAGTCGAAGCTGGACCGCGAAGCGACCGCCTCCTGTTCCGCCGAAACAGCGAGGGGCAGGTCGGTATCGGCGTCGTCCGACAGGCCAAATCGAACACGCTCGAGGTTGCGCGCGGCGCTCGCGAGCGGATGGAACAGGTCCGCGAGACACTTCCCCGCGACATGGGGCTCTACCCGAGCTCCGACGACTCGATCTACATCGAAGCAGCGATCAAGGAAGTCCGTTCGACCCTGTTCGTGACGGCGCTGGTCGTCGCGGCGGTGATCTTCCTGTTCCTGGGTTCGGGGTTCGCAACCCTGGTACCGATCGCAACGGTTCCGGTCTCGCTCGTCGGCACCTTCTTCGTGCTCTACCAGCTCGGCTTCACGATCAACGTGCTGACCTTGCTGGCGATGGTGCTCGCGATCGGACTCGTCGTAGACGATGCGATCGTCGTACTCGAGAACGTCGCTCGACGAATCCGGGAAGGCGAGTCGCCACTGAAAGCGGCCTTCCTCGGCACACGCCAGGTCGCATTCGCGGTCATCGCGACAACCGTAGTCTTGATCGCGGTGTTCGTGCCGATCAGCTTGCTCGAGGGCAACACCGGGCGGCTCTTCCGCGAGTTCGCACTCGCCCTCGCGGCGGCAGTCGTGCTCTCGACCTTCGTCGCGCTGACGCTGTCGCCGGTGATGACCGCGTTCCTGCTCCAGAACACGCGTCCGAGCATGCTCTCACGGTTGGTCGACCGAGCGTTCCAACCGCTTCAGAACGGCTACCGATACCTCGTCGAGAGTCTCGTCGAGCGCCCGATCGCGGCGTTCGCAATCGTGCTCGCACTCGGGGCGTCGATCACAGGGCTCCTGCAGTCCCTCCCCGAGGAGTACGCACCGGACGAAGACCGCGGCAACATCCGCATCGCGATCCGCGGACCGGAGGGAGCGTCCTACGAACAGTCGGTCGAGATGGCCAAGCGGTTCGAGGACAAGATGATGGACTACATCCGCAACGGCGAAGCGCAGCGCATCCTGCTGCGAGTGCCGGGCGGATTCGGCTCGCAAGGCGCGGTGAACTCCGGCTGGGGCACGGTCCTGCTGAAGACCTGGGACGAACGCGAGCGCACGACCGCGGAGGTCCAGGCCGAACTGAACGCCAAGTTTCGCGCGATCCCAGGCTATCGCGCGGTGGCCAACGCGCGACGTGGCCTCAACGCCGGCAGTGGACAATCTGTGCAGTTCGTCATCACCGGACCAACCTTCGACGACCTGCTCGAGTGGCGCGACGTGATCCTGGACAAGGCCCGCGGGAACGCGAGCCTCTTCGCCATCGACTCGGACTTCCGTGAGACGAAGCCTCAACTCGAAGTGCTGGTCGACGACGCACGGGCCGCTGACCTCGGCGTCTCATCGCTCGAGATCGGTCGAACGTTGGAGACAGTGATGGGTGAGCGTCGCGTGACCACCTGGGTCAGCCGCGGCGAAGAGTACGACGTGATCCTCGAAGCCGAGGACGAAGACAAACGCAGCCCGCAAGACCTGGAGGCGATCTACGTCCGCTCCGAGACCACCGGCGAACTCATCCCGCTATCGAACCTGGTCCAGACTCGCGAAGTCGCGGACTCTGCGACGCTGAACCGATTTGATCGCAATCGAGCCGTCACCATCAGCGCCAACCTCGCGACCGGATACACGCTGGGAGAAGCACTGGACTTCCTCCGCGGCATCGTTCGCGACGAGCTGAATAACGAGCCGGGCATCGCCTACAAGGGCCAGAGCAAGGAGTTCGTCCAAACCTCGGACTCGCTGAACATCACGTTCTTGGTCTCGATGCTGCTGGTCTACCTCGCTCTGGCAGCACAGTTCGAGAGCTTCATCCAACCGCTGATCATCCTGCTCACGGTGCCGCTCGCGTTGTTCGGCGGGCTGATGGGACTCCACCTCGTCGACGGCACGCTGAACATCTACAGCAAGATCGCCCTGGTGATCCTGATCGGTCTCGCGACGAAGAACGGCATCCTGATCGTCGAGTTCGCGAACCAGCTCCGCGACGAAGGGCGCAAGGTCCGCGAAGCGACGATCGAAGCCGCGGCTCTCCGCTTCCGGCCGATCCTGATGACCGGCCTCTCGACCTCACTGGGCTCGCTCCCCCTCGTCGTCGCAACCGGCGCCGGCGCCGAATCCCGCAAGGCCATTGGCATCGTCGTCCTCGCGGGTGTCACGGTCGCGACGCTGACCACGCTCCTGGTCGTACCGGCAGCCTACGATCTGGTTGGCCGATTCTCCGGTTCGCCGGGTCGGCGCGACAAGACGCTCAAGGAACAGCTCGGCGACGTCGGGATCTAGAGCGATCAGTGACAGTGATCACTGCTGCTATGGTCGTGTCCATGGCCATGCCCGTCGTCCCCGGACGCCGGACCAGGCCCCTTGAAGAGTTTGCCGAGGAACCCACGCATCCCGAGTCGCAGGATCGAGGACGCGAGGAACAGGCCGGAGACCGCGAAGACCAGGCTGGCGAACCAGCCGTGGCCGCCCCCACTGTGATCGTGACCTGAGTGGTCATGCCCCGCGTGGTCGTGCGCTTCGTGACCAGGCGCGTCGGCGTGCCCCGCCCCGACATCGATCGAGACGACCTCGTTCGTCACCAGCCCGAACGCGATCGCGAACACCAGCATCGCGCCGGTGAAAGCCCAGGCAACGCGGCGACCGTGGGCCTCCGACACCACGCCAAACGTGGTCGCGTTCGTTGCGGGACCGGTCAGCAGAAACGCCAAGACGGCTCCCGGCGACACGCCCTGGATCAGCATGAAGGCCGCGATCGGCGTCGAACCCGATGCACAGACGTAGATCGGCAGCCCGAGCAGAGCGGCGATCGGCACTTCGAGGCCGCCGGGGAGTGCGTCCAGATCGACGCTTTCCGCGAACGGGCTGAGCAAGGCCGCGATCATCAATCCGAACACGATCCACGGCAGCGTGTCGTCGACTGCATCCGTCCAGCCAAACCGGACCGCTTCACGCATCCGAGCACCGAGAGACTTCGAGGTCTCCGGCTCCGTCTCCGTGTCCGTGCTCGCACTATTCGATGCGCAGCAGGATTCCTCGGGTAGCTCGGAAGGCCCTGGTGCCACACCGGTCTTGCTCGCGAATCGACCGATCAGCGACCCGACGAGGAGCGCGAGCGCGGCCGCTGCGATCAGCCGGGACACGGCGAACTCCATGCCCATCAACTTCGCAGTCAGCGCGATCGCGGCGATCTCGAGCTCGGGCGTCGCGACCAGGAACGCCAGCGCCGCGGCAGCCGCAGCGCCCTTCTGCACGAGGCTCTTGTAGATCGGCACGACGCCACAGGAGCAGACCGGCAGGGGCAGCCCAACCGCGACGCCCCGGAACGCTTGCCCGACCGTCGTCTTCGCGTTCATCCGATCGACCCAGGTCGACGGCAAGAACACGTGAGCGAACCCGACGAACAGGTAGGCCAGCAACAGGATCGGCGCGCTCTCCAGGACCAGGCCAAGGAACACCTCGCTGACCGTGGCGAGCGAGAACTCGGCGCCATGGACGTGACCTCCCCCGTCGTGATCGTGAGCGTGCTCATGCGCGAGCACGAAGCGCAGCACGACGAGCGCGGCGAGAACTCCACCGAGCGACGCCCAGTGCAGCCCGCGCCGTTCCTCCACGCCCTTGGGCGCTGGGATGTCGGAGTGCAGGACGACGTGGATCAGCGAGCCAGCCAGCATCGCCTCCAGGAGCCCTGCGGTCTGGAGGCCGGCCGACGACCAGATGTCCGGCCCGTACGTGTAGCCGATCCAGGTGCCGACCGCGGTCACGCCTAGCGTCGCGAGAGCGACCGCCTTGCCGAGCGTCCGGGCAACGATCCACCAGATTCCGATCCCGACCGGGATCCGGTGCAAGATCACCGCCCAGGCCAGGACGTGACCATGGTCCGCTTCAGACGTCAGCGCGATGCCGTCGAGTGCGGCGTGAAGCCCCATTCCGAGCAGCGCGAATCCGACCACGAACACCTTGGTCGCACCACCGGGGCGCATTCCCCGTTCGATCAGGAGCGGGATCGTCAGTCCGACCGCCGCGGCGGCGAGTGTCCACAGCCCAGCCCGTCCAACCGCTTCGGGCAAGACGTGCAGCATGACCATGCCCGCAACCGCGGTCAGGACGAAGGCATCCAGCGCCAGCGTCGTGCTCCGCCGACGACCGGCGAGAGCGACGAGACAGGGCCCCACAAGAAGGGCCAGGAGACTGACGACCAGAACCACGGACCAGGGACGTTCGGCCCCGAGGCACCGGTTATCAAGCGCGAGAATCCGCCCGGCCGCCCGGTCGCTACACTCGAGGGGTTCGCAGCCCCAGGCCGAACCGACTGATGTCCGACCTCAAGACGAAGCAGAACAAGAAGAGCGTCACCAGGTTCCTGTCCGAGATCGAAGACCCCGAGCAGCGGCAGGACACCAAGGTGATCGCCAAACTGATGCGCGAAGTCACCGGCGCCCGAGCCTCCATGTGGGGTGACTCGATCGTCGGCTACGGCAAGTACCGCTTCCGCTACGCCAGCGGGCGAGAGGGTGACTGGTTCCTCACCGGCTTCTCCCCGCGCAAGGGCAGCCTATCCCTCTACATCATGGATGGCGTGGAGGGCCACGCGAAGACGCTGCGCAGACTCGGCAAGCACAAGAACGGCAAGGCCTGCTTGTACGTGAAGCGGCTCAGCGACATCGACATCGACGTCCTACGGGAGCTGATCGAAGACTCGGTCGCTCAGAAGCGCACACGAGACATCAGCTGAGCCGTTGGGAGTGGCTCCATTCCGGAGCCGCACCGCACGGCGACGATCCGGCGAGCCGAGGGCTCGCCTGGACCGAGGGGGCAAGGATCAGCCGCCCATCGCGCGCTCGCCAGCTTCCTGGCCGGCCAATTGGCCGATGCGCGTAGCTTCCGGAGTCAACGTGACGGTGTTGGCCACGAAGGCCTGGGCATCGTCCGTACGAGCCCACTTCAGGACGTCGTCCAGGAGTTTCTCGTCGACCCGCTCCAGCAGGAGCGGCCACAGGATTGCGAGCACGCGATCGGCGTTCAGCTCGCGCCGGAGGCCGTCGATCAGCTCTTCCGGAGCGCCCATCTCGCCGAGCGGCTCGAGCGACAGCTCGAGGACCGACTGAATGATGTCGCGCTGCTTCAGGAGCGTGAGCACCTCGTCGAGCTTGGACTGCAGCTTCGCTTCGTCCGAACCCTCTTCCGGCTCTTCGCGCTCCGGAATCGGCGGGACGTCGGTTCCACTCATGATGGCCATCGCGAGCTCTTCGCCCAGCGACTGCGACTGCGCGAACGACTCTTCGTCGATCTCACGCATCGTGGCCTTCCAGACCTGGCCACTCTCGGTGCTGTAGAACGCAATCGCGCTCGCAGCCGCCTTCGGCTTCACGTGCTCGACGATCAGGGCGGTCAGGTCACGATCGAGGGCTTCGCCGTCGAACTCCTCGCGGAAGCGCTCCGCGAAGCCTTCCGGCAGGAACGGCAACGCGTCGAACGCAGACGTCGACTGCGCGAGGACCTCTTCGGACGTGCGAACGACGCCCGAGACCTCGATGAGCTCGCGAGCCGTCTCAGTCGAGATCTTCTTCTCCTTGGCGGCATCCTGCTCGCCGGCAACGGGCTTCTCTTCACCCTGCGCGAAAGCAGGACCCGAGAGCGCGGCCGCCGTGAACAAGACGAAAGCGGCGCTAGGCCACGTCTTGGGGTTGAACATGGTGCCGAGAGTAGCCGGTCGGTCTGGAAGACCGTCACGGGGTTCGGGGATGTTCCGCCGAACCGTGCAGGAGCGGCCTTAGACACGCTCCGACGAGAATTCAGACTCGCTCGACCGAATCCGAATCTTCCCGATCCGATGAGCTGCCCGACAGCTCGTCCCAAGCGTGACTTATTCGACGGGAGGCCTCATCGATCGCCTTCCGCGTCTCCTCGGAAGCGGACTCAAAGCTCTCTGACGCGGTCTCGCTCAGCGAATCGAGACGTTCGCGGGCAGCTTTCACGGCCTCGCGGGCCTCCTCGGGCAGCGACTCTCCGCGCTCCTGAGCAAGCACCTGGAGCTCCTCGAACCGCGACTCGAGTCCATCGACCCGAACCTCGGCCTCTCCAACAAAGTCGTCCCAGGACTCGGTCGTCCAGTCCTCGACGGTCCGCCAGGTCTGGCGCAGGCTGTCGTGGATCTCGCGGGCATCCGCGTCGTCACCACAGGCCGAGACCAACAGAAGGATCCCGATGATGGCAGTCGCTCGCATGGGTCCATGGTCGCACGCGAGCGGCAAGTACGCCCGGAGGGATTCGAACCCCCGACCCTCTGGGTGTAAACCAGATGCTCTAACCAACTGAGCTACGGGCGTCTGCGAGGGGCGAAGCGTATCGACTCCCACGCGACACGCCAAACGCCCAGGGCTCGGCTTGGTGAGAACCGAGGATGCCTGAGTTCCCCGACCTCGAGGTCTACCGATACGCGATCGAAGAGCATCTCGGCTCCGAGCGTTTGGAGTTCGTCGAGCCGCGCAGTCCATTCTTCCTGCGCACGCACGAGCCACCTCTGAGCGACCTGTTTGGAAGCAGACTCGTCGCGACCACCCGACTCGGCAAGCAGCTGTGTCTGCACTTCGAAGCCGACGGCCGAGACGAGACGATCGTCGCCGTGCTCCATCTGATGATCGCAGGACGCCTGCGGTTCCGGAGCGACGGCAAGGAGCCGAACGTCGGCCCGAAGTCCGTGCTCGCTCGGTTCGCCTTCGGGCCCGGCGACCTCTGGGTGACCGAGGCCTCTCCCAAGCGCCGCGCTGCGCTGCGGCTCTGCCGCGGCGGCAGCCAGCTCGCCGAACTCGACCGTGGCGGACTCGAAGTGTTCGAGTCGTCCAACGAAGAACTCGCGGCCCGACTCCGCTCGGAGAACCGCACCCTGAAGCGGGCCCTGACCGATCCCCGCCTGCTCGCAGCGATTGGCAACGCCTACTCGGACGAGCTCCTGTGGGCCGCACAACTCTCCCCGACGACACGAACCCAAAGTCTCACGGAGGAATCGATGGCGCGTCTCCTCGCTGCGATCCGAACGACTCTCGCGGAGTGGCGGGACAAGCTCCACGCCGAGCGACGAGGCGCCTTCCCCGACAAAGTCACGGCGTTCCACCCCGACATGGCCGTCCATGGACGCTTCGAACAACCCTGCCGTCGATGCGGCTCCGCGATCCAACGCATCCGCTACGCATCGAACGAAGCCAACTACTGTCCGCCCTGCCAGACCGACGGCGTCCTGCTGCGCGACCGCTCGCTGTCGCAGTTGTTGAAGGGCGATTGGCCGAAGACCTTCGAAGAGCTAGAGGAACGGAAGGCCCGCTAGCAGCGGTGAATAAACGACGAAGAGTCTCGGAGCGGGGCCGCGACTGTCGAGATTGACGACAGCGTGTGAAGTTTCGCGACAGTCCTCGTCGATGGGTTCTTCAGAGGGAAACCTGAAGGAGAACCATATGAACGATCGACACGCCGATTCTGGCTTCACGCTCATCGAGATGATCATCACGATCTCGGTGATCGTGATCTTGGCGACCGTTGCGGTGCCGAACTACTTGGGCAACAAGATGCTCAGTAACGAGGGCGCGGCCATCGGATCCATGCGGACAATCCTGTCCGCACAAGCCGCGTTCCAGGGCGCTGGCGCAGTCGATCAGGACGGCGACGGGCTCTCCGAGTTCGGCACACTCCGCGAGCTGACGGGCGGCGTGGATCTTCCGGGAACCGGCGACCGCGTGCGCCCGCCCTATCTCCCGCGCTCGGTTGGAAACGTCGACGCTCAGGGGCGGATCCTCAAGTCCGGCTACTACTTCCAGCTCTACCTCCCCGACGCGACGGGCCTCGGTATCGCGGACATCACCGGCAGCCGCGCACTGGTCGACGCCAACACGTCCGAGCTCCACTGGTGCATCGTCGCCTGGCCCGTTCGCCACGGACAGACCGGCCGTCACGCCTACTTCCTCAACGAGCGGGGCGACCTGCTGAAAAGCGACGAGGCTGGCTACTCCGGCACCGCGAACGCTCCACCCGCGGGCTGCGCGATCGTCGGCAACACGACTCCGGACCACCTGATCGGCACCAGCGTCGCCGCCAACACGGTGGGTTCGGACGGCTTCCGCTGGGACGTCGTCCGCTGAGTCTGACTCCGTTCAGCGGAGGAGTTCGGGTTCGACCCGCAAGGCGTTGAACCTCTCGACGCGACCGTTGTCGCGGACTTCCACGCCCTCTTCGCACAGGGCTACCCGCTGTCGACGGCCGCGGTCGTCATCACGCGGGAAAGCGACCTTGCCGTCGCTCTTCACGACGCGGTGCCAGGGCACCTCGGCGTCGGTCGGCGCCGCGAGAGCCCAGCCGACATGGCGTGCGACGCGCACCGATCCCAAGGCGCGCGCAACGTCGCCGTAGGTCGAAACACGACCCGCTGGGATTCGTCGAACAGCGTCGTAGACGCGTTCGTGAAACCCCGGCCCGGTGACCCGCTCTTCGGTCTCGTCCGGCTGCACCCGACTCAGACCCCTCGCAGCTCGCGGCGCGAGGCAAAGTGCCGCTCGCCGGGCAGGTTCGCAATTCCGAGCGCGATCGCCATCACCGGAGCGAGCATGTTCGGGAAGTAGCTCCCGGTGACCAACGTCGTCACGATCCCGAGTAGCGCCGGCCCCTCGAGCATCGCCATGAACAGGATGCTGCCTGCGAGGTACGGTTGCGCGGCCTTCGCCGGATCCTCCATCTCGTCCGCCTTCTTGAGCATCTGCGAACGGAGCATGAATCCCACCGGTGCGGTGAGGAGGAGCAGGATCGGCCCTGCGAGCGGGAGCCAGGTCGTGAAGACGTCATCGTCGTCCGTCGTCGACGCTTCGAACGAACCCGACTCAATCAGCCCGACGACGACCACGGCGAAGAACACCATGCCCGCGATCAGGGCAAGCGAGATGATCCGCGCGGCCTTCGGCGTTGCGGGTTGGGAGTCCATGTCACGTCGAGGCATGTCGGTCCTTATCTGTCGGTCGGAGAACTACTTGGGATCACGAGCCAAGCCGGTCGGTGAGCCACCGGCCGATGTCCTGGATCTCGTCCGGGTGAACCGCGTGCTGCATCGGGTATTCATGCCACTCGACGAGGTAGTCCCGCCCCACGAGAGCGTCCCGGGCAGCTTGCCCGCGCTCGATGGGCACCATCGGGTCCATCGTGCCGTGTGCCTGGAAGATCGGCACCTGGGCGTTCTGCTGCGTGCGTTCATCGTCGAGACTCTCCTCGCAGACGAGGTAGGTCGACAACGCCATCACGCCGGCGAGGGCCTTCTCGTGACGTAGCCCTTCGAACAAAGCGATCGCACCGCCCTGCGAGAAGCCGGCGAGAACGATGCGCTCGGTCGGGATCCCACGTTCGTTCTCGAGTGCGATCAGATCCCGGACCTGGGACGCCGAACGACGGATTCCGGCCTCGTCGTGCCGACGCTTCAAGTCGATCTCCTGGATGTCGTACCAGGCCGGCATGACGAAACCCTGGTTCAGCGTGACCGGGATCGAGGGCGCGTGGGGAAACACGAACCGCACACGAAGGTCGGGCGGCAGTCCGAGCATCGGCACGACCGGCTCGAAGTCGTGGCCGTCCGCACCGAGACCGTGCAGCCAGATCACACTCGCGTCGACGTCGCCCTCGGGGGCGAGCTCGACGCGCGGGAGAAGTTCGTCACTCATCGACCCGGGAGAGTAGCCGGAGGGTGCCCCTCGGTTCGAGTTCGGTAGTCTTGCGGCCGTGGGTGTCCTGTTCGCGACGTTCTACGACCGGTTGATGCGCAGCGCCGAGCGCCGGAGTCTCGGGCGCCTTCGCCACCACCTCCTCTCCCCACTCGAAGGAGACATCCTCGAACTGGGTGCCGGCACCGGAGCGAACCTGGAGCACTACGGCGAAGGTGTGCGCAACCTGACGCTGACCGAGCCGAGTGCGTCGATGCGCAGCCGTCTCGAGCGAAAGGCCAGGGAATCCGAGCACGCCGAGCGCGTGCGGATCCACGACGCCCGCGCGGAGACCCTGCCCTTCGAAGATGCGAGCTTCGACGCCGTCACCAGCACCCTGGTGCTCTGCTCGGTCCGAGACCAGGCCAAGGCACTGCAGGAAATCCGGCGCGTCCTGCGACCCGACGGCGTGCTGGCGGTGATCGAACATGTGCGCCACGACGGAGCGAGCCGGTTCCTACAGCACTCTCTCGACCCGGTCTGGCGCCTCTGCGCCGATGGGTGTCGCTTGATTCGTCAAACCGGCCAGGCGATCGAGGACGCCGGATTCCGGTTCGAGCAACGCACCTCCCCCGCTCTCGAACCCGGGACCCCGTTCCTGCGCGAACTCCTGGTCGGCCGCGCGGTACGCTGACCGACTGCGCTTGACCGCGCGCCCTCGCGGGCCGACTCTCGCCCCCTCATGCCACGAGACCGCCGACTCGTCTGGGACTCCGATCAGGGCCGCGTCGAACCGACGAAGCAGAAGCCGAAGCGCGCCGAGAGTGACGGCATCGTGCGGATTCGTCGCGAGACCTCGGGGCGCGGCGGCAAGACCGTCACCGCGATCTGGGGCCTGCCGATGACCCCGACTGAACTCTCGGCGTTCGCCAAGACCCTGAAGAAGGCCTGTGGCGTCGGTGGCTCCGCGAAGGACGGCCGGATCGAGATCCAAGGCGACCGGCGCGACCAGTGCGAGAAGCTCCTCGTCGAGAAGGGCTACACGGTGAAGCGCGCCGGCGGCTGAGAGCCAGCACGCCGGATCAGCGCAGCCGATCCAGTTCGGCGTAGGCTCCGCCAGCCTGGACCAGGTCTTCGTGTCGCCCAGTTTCGAGGACTTCACCGCCACCGATCACGACGATCCGGTCCGCCTCGCGCACGGTTGCCAGGCGGTGTGCGATGACGAGTGAGGTGCGATTGGCCATGACCCGGTGCAGCGCACGCTGAAGGATCGATTCGGTCTCTGCGTCGACGTTGCTCGTCGCCTCGTCGAGGGCGATGACGTCCGGCTGCGCAACGAGAACGCGCGCGAACGCGATCAGTTGCCGCTCACCCGCCGACAGGTTGCGACCGCGCTCCGCCACCGGTTCGTAGTAGCCGTTGGGGAAGCGCTTCACGATCTCTCCGAGGCCGAGCTCTTCAGCGGCCCGGATCGCCTCTTCGTCGCTCGTGTCCGGTCGCGCGAGCCGGATGTTGTCGAGAATCGAACCGCTGAACAGGAAGACGTCCTGGGTGACGACGCCCACACGGCGTCGCAGGTCCTGCCGTGCCATCTCGCGGATGTCGGCGCCATCGAGTCGGATCGCTCCGGAGTCGATTTCGTAGAGACGAGTCAGGAGGTTCAGGACCGTCGACTTCCCAGCGCCGGTTGCTCCGACGAGAGCAACGCGTTCGCCGGGTGCGACCCGGAGGTTGAACCCACTCAAAACCGGCCGACTGGGGTCGTAACCGAATCCGACTGCATCAAACTCGACGACGCCGGCCCCCTCACTCACCGCCGGCTCGGCCGGATCCGGGGATTCCGGCTCTTCCTTGAGCAGGCCAAAGATGCGGTCGCCGGCGATCATCCCGTTCTGGAAGACGGTGTAGCGCAGCGACAGATCCGTCAGCGGCACAAACATCTGCCGCATGTAGTCCACGAACGCGTAGAGCGTTCCGATCGAAAGGACCTCGTCGCCGTCGAGGCCGAGCACGCTGCGACCGCCGACCCAGAGCACGACCGCAGTCGTGATCGAAGCGATCATCTCGGTCAACGCGCTGAGCACCGACTCCCAGCGAACCGAACGCAGCTGCGCCGAGCGAAGGCCCTGGTTGCTGTCGGAAAAACGGTGAGCGCTCTGCTCTTCCTGCCCGAAGAGCTGAACCACCTCCATGCCCGAGACCTGCTCGTGCAGGTCAGCGTTCATCTGGCTGAGCCGCGTACGGAGCTCGGTGTAGGCCTTCCGCGCGAAGCGACGCACGAAGATCGTCGCCGCGAGGAAGACCGGCACCGAGGCGAGCGACGCAAGGGCCAACTCCAGGTCGAGCGAAACGAGGATGCCGACGGCCACGGCCAGGAACACGATGTCGCCGAGCACGGTGACGAGGCCCGAGCTGAACAGCTCTTGCAGTGCCTCGATGTCGGTCGTCGCACGCCCGACCAGTCGACCGACCGGCGTGCGGTCGAAGAACCGCATCGGTAGTCGCTGCAGATGTCGGAAGACCTCGATGCGCAGATCGAGCAGCGTGCTCTGGCCCGCCCGCTCCAGGGCGAGGAGCTGCCCCCGTCGACCGAGCCATTCCACGACCGCGAGGCCGAGGTATCCGACGAGCAACCAGACGAAGCCGGTCTGCTCCTCGTCGAGGAGGAAGTCATCGATCGCGGTCTTCATCAACCACGGCTGCCCCAGACGGGCCCCGACGTTGAGGAAGAGCAATGCGAGACCAAACCAGAGCAAGCGCTGGTGCGGCCGGACGAACCGCCAGATCTGCGCGAGCAGGTAGCCGCGTGGCAGCCTTCTCGCTGTCGAGTCCTGATCTCTCGAACCGTGTCCAGCAGGCGGAGTCATGCGACACCCTCCTCCTGCTTGTGCCACATCGCGGCGTAGGTCCCGCCTCGCTTCAGAAGTTCGCTGTGGCCGCCGGACTCGACGACACGGCCATCGTCGAGGACCAGAATGTGGTCGGCGCGCGCAACCGTCCGGACTCGGTGTGCGACGAGAATCGTCGTCCGGTCTTTCATCAACGGCTCGAGAGCCAGCAGGATCCGGTCCGCAGTCTCGTTGTCGACGGCCGACAGCGCGTCGTCGAGTAACAAGATCGCCGGCTCGAGCAGGACCGCACGCGCGATCGATGCTCGCTGACGCTGGCCGCCGCTGAGCTGAACCCCGCGCTCGCCGACCAGAGTCTCGAGACCATGGGGCAGCGCATCGAGATCCTGCGAGAGGTGAGCGATCCGCACAGCTTCGTTCACGACCTCGGTCGACGAGCCGGGCGCGCCGAACGCGACGTTCTCAGCCAGTGTGCGACTGAACAGAAAGGCATCCTGCGGAACGACGGCGACCTGTTGGCGCAGCTCCTCGAACGCGAGATCACACAGATCCGTGCCATCGACGAAGACCTGCCCTCGCTCGATCTCGAGCTGGCGACTCAACGCCCGGATCAGCGTAGTCTTACCAGCACCGGTCGCCCCGACGACTCCGAGGGTCTGTCCGGCCTCGAGCGTGAAGGAGACGTCGCGGAGAACTTCTCGACCGTGCTCCGCCCCTGGGTGATCGACATCGACCTCGGCATCGCTGAGATGCGGAACCGAGCGGATCGGCGGGAACGCGAAGTCCAGTCCGCGGACCTCCAGCCGGCCCCCTTTGACCCGGTCGGCCTCCGCACCTTCTGCCTCGCGGATCGTGACCGGCATGGCCATCAGCTCGTCGATGCGTTCAAGCGCGGCGGCACCACGCTGCATCGAGCTGAGCACGAATCCGAGGGTTCCGGTCGGGCCGGCGAGAATCGCCAGGTAGCCGAAGAACTTCAGCAAGTCACCGACCTCGAGCTCGCCGCGAGAGACCATCGGACCACCGACGATCAGAACGAGCAGCGAACTGAGCCCGCCGAGGAACACCATCGACGGCGTCAGCAGCGACCGTGCGTTGGCGAGCTCGAGCGCCCGGGCGCGGTAGATGCGGGCCTCTTCTTCGAACGCCGCGCGGTCCCGATCTTCGAGAGCGAGTCCACGGATCACACGCTGCCCCGTCAACGACTCGTCGAGCTTCGCGCTGACGCTGCCGAGCTGACTCTGCAGTTCACGCGAAACGTGTTGCACCCGCGCCGCGAGGCGGCGGGCGAACCACAAGAACACCGGAAATGGAGCGACACCGACGACGGTCAGCAGTGGGTTCGTCCACAGCATGAACGTCAACCCGACCACGTAGAGGATCGTCGTCTCGACGAGGTACAGGAACACTGGCCCGGTCAGGCCCTGCACGTTCTGCACGTCGTTCACGCACCGCGACATGACCGTCCCGGTCCGATGCCGCACGTAGAACGACGGTGGAAGCCGCAGAAGATGCGCGAAGAGTTCTTCGCGCAGGTCGTGCACGACACGTCGGGAGTTGCCGAGAATCGTGAGGCGCGACCCGGTCCGGAACAGCGCTCCGAGAGCGGCCGCCCCGACCATGCCCCAGGCGATCGCGACGAGATCGTCGTATGCGTTATCCGAGCGGCTGCTCAAGCCCGAGCGCAGCTCATCGATCGCTTCTCCCAAGAGGGTCGGGACCGTGAGCCGTAGCGCGACGGCAGCGATCACGAGGAGCGCACCGAACGCGTAGACGCCACGCCGGCGGGCGCAGAGCCGCCAGAGCAGCGGCGACCTCAGCCCACTGCCGGAGCTCATGCGGCCCCCCGCAGCGAATCGGCACCGCACCTCAGATCTGACGTCCTGCCGCTTTGCCCGGCATTCCGCGCTTGGCTCCGGCCACCGATTGGGAGACCATCTGATCGGTCGCCTTCCGAGCGCTTGGCTCTGCACTCAGAAAGCGACCGCGACGAATTCGTTCGAGATTGAAGGTCGGTCTCCGGCATGCGGAGAAGACCGATTCCGACCCGAATTTGTCGAGCACCGCTCTCACCTATCCGTGATTCCGGAGACCCACATTGACCCAATCCGATACCCGCGAACGCATCCTCGATGCCTCGCAGAACCTCATCCAACGGCTCGGTGCCAACGGGATGAGCTACCAGCACGTCAGTGAAGAGGTCGGCATCCGCAAGGCGTCGATCCACCACCACTTCGCGACGAAGACCGACCTGCTGCAAGACGTCTGCTCTCGCTACTCCGAGTCGTTCTTCGCGCTGGTCGACGCCCAGCTGGATCGGGAGTCGTCGGCCGTGGACCGGCTGCAGCGCTACTGCAAGCTGTTCGAGGGCCCGCTCTGCGAGAGCGACGACCTGGCCTGCCTGTGCGCGATGCTGGGTGCAGAGATCGAGTCGTTGGACTCCGCCCCGGCGGCCGAGGTCCGAGCGTTCATCGACGGCAACGTCAGCCGACTGACGAAGCTCCTCGACGAGGGCCGCCGTCACGGGGAGTTCGATTTTGTCGGGTCGCCGCGTTCGGTCGCTCAAATGTGCTTCTCGCTCCTCGAGGGGGCGACCCTGATCGCACGCGCGGACGGCGGCATCAAGCGTCTGCGTGAGATCACGCGCCAAATGCTTCGGCTTCTCGAGGCCTGATTCAGGCCTCATCGGCGCCAGAGCGGCTCGAACCACGGTTCGAAGTGCGCTCGGCTCGACGTTGAGAATGCCACGAAGCCCTCGAGCTTGGGCTTCTCCTGGTTGAAGACGACCGGCTTGCCGTCGACGCCGTAGACCGCTCCGCCGGCGGCCAGGACCACGGCTGCGCCGCCAGCGACGTCCCACTCGTGCTTCGGCACGAGTGTCCAGGTCGCGTCGGTCAGACCGCCACCGACGAGGCCGAGTTTGTAGGCCACCGACCCGCAGCTGCGGACCGTGAACGGCTCATCATCGAACCGCTCCCACTCGCCGCGGTTGACCTCGGAGTTACTCGCGAGGACCTCAGAGCCAGCGAGGCCCGAGCACCGCCGCTCCGTTGCCGGGCCACGATTGACCTGCACGCCGAGGCCTGTCGCACCAGTGATCAACTCCTTCGTGACCGGGTTGTGGATCCCGCCGGCAACCGGCACGCCATCCTCGATGAGACCGATCGAAACACACCACTCCGGGATGCCGCTGACGTATTCCCGTGTGCCGTCGAGCGGATCGACGATCCAGACGCGTTTTCGTCCGAGGCGTGCGCCCGGATCATCTCGCGTTTCTTCGGATAGCCAACCGTCGCCGTCCTGAGGGAGGATCTCCTTCAGGAGGGCGTCGGCGATCCGGTCGGCCTCGGTGACCGGGTCGTCGCCCTCCTTGAACTCGACCTTCAGGTTGCGTTGCCAGAGTTCGAGGAGCGAGGCCCCGCATCGTTCCAGAGCCTCGGTGATCCGCCGGAGATCGTCTTCGCGCGACGTCATGGTCTGAGCAGACTCCCTGCCGAGCACACGGGCAACAGATGTCTTGCCGAATGTCCTGACCCCGGATCCGATCGCAGAGGTGAACACCTCCGAGCGCACCGAATCGGTCCGAATCGCCGCCTGGTCCGGACCCCGCAACGTCTCGACCGCCCTGATGCGCAGCTTCGAGGCCCGGGGCGACACGGCAGTCGTCGACGAGCCGCTCTACGCCTGCTACCTGGACCGAACGGGCCTCGAGCACCCGATGCGGGACGAAGTTCTATCCTCACAGCCGACCGACTGGCGTCAGGTTTTCGACGACCTCTCCGGACCGATCCCCGGGGGCCAATCGATCTACTACCAGAAGCACATGGCCCACCATCTGAGCGACGACATGGACTTGTCCTCGCTCGATGGGTTCCGCCACATGTTCCTGATCCGCGAACCCCGCGGAATGCTCGCCTCGCTGCGGAAGAAACTCGGAGCGGTCGAAATCGAAGACACCGGCTACCCGCAGCAGATCCGGCTGTTTCGCCGGCTCCGCGAGGAGAGCGGCTCGGCCCCGCCGGTCGTGGACGCCCGCGACGTTCGTACGGACCCACCGAGGGTTCTCAGGGCGCTCTGCGAGCGTCTCGAGATCCCCTACACGGACTCGATGCTCGAGTGGGCACCGGGTCGACGCAAGACCGACGGCGTTTGGGCGGCGCACTGGTACGACGCCGTCGAGAAGAGCACCGGATTCGCTCCCTTCAACGAGAGTGCATCCGAAAGCCCCTCCGGCCTCGAATCCCTCGAAGCGCGTTGCCAGGAGATCCACGACGAACTGGCGGCCTTCCGGATTCGCTGACCGATGCCCGACACCGAGACCTGGACCCTGGCCGTCCATGCGACCGCGACCTGGTCGATGGTCGGCGTGATCTGGTTCGTCCAGGTCGTCCACTACCCCCTTGTTTTGGGCCGATTCGCCCAAGCTCTCGGCGACGAAGCCCGATCGCTTCAATCGCTGCACATGCAACGGACGACCTACGTCGTCGCTCCGTTGATGTTCGCAGAGGCCACGACCGCCGTCGGGCTGTGGGCGATGGAACGCTCGCTCCTCACCACGCTCGGACTCCTGGCCCTCGCGATCTGTTGGGGCTCGACCGCGCTCTTCCAAGTGCCCTGCCATCGCCGACTCGAGGAATCGTTCGACCAGAGCATCGCGGATCGGTTGGTCCGCTCGAACTGGATTCGGACGATCGCCTGGTCCACACGTGGCCTGCTCGCCGCCTGGATTTGGCTGGAGGCCGGCCTCGGTTAATCTGAGACGACTGAATCGATGAGTGATCACCTGGAGTTGCAGAAGGCCCGCTCGACCGCGGGTTGGATCCGACAAGGTCGCCGTGCGCTGGCGGCCGGTGCCGTCGAGCGCCTGCAAGGGCAGCGAGAAGAACTCGTCACGGGCTACGGCCAGCGCGGGTTCAGCGAACTGGTCACCGACACGGAAATCCGGCTCGAGTATCTGATCTCCTCGCTCCGGATCGGGTCGCCCGAGCTGTTCGCAGACCACGTGGCGTGGTTGCGGGCGAGCTTCGCCGCGCGAGGCCTCTCTGACGACTTCCTCCAGCTGCACCTCGACGCGATCGAAGCCGAGCTGCGGAGCCAACTGCCCGACGGAACCAACGCCCCGGTCCTGGCGATCTTCGGACCCGCCCGGCGAGCGCTGTCGGAGGCAGAGACCGAGCCCCCGAGCCTTCTCGACGACCAGAATCCCCACGTCCGTGTCGCTCGCGAATACCTGCTCGCCGTTCTCGAAGGCCGCCGACGCGACGCCGAGACCATGGTGCTCGAGCTCTTCGAGGCCGGCGTGTCGATCGGAGAGATCGAGCGCTTCGTGGTCGGCGCCGCCCAGCGAGAACTCGGGCGGATGTGGCAGGTCGGCGAGATACACCCTGCGGAAGAACACGCAGCGACGCGCATCGCTGAGGGGATCGGCGTGCTTCTGCGCTCGCGGGTGAAGGCGAAGGCACCGAACGGCAAGAGCGTCTTGCTGGCCTCCGTCGGCGGCAACGATCACGACCTCGCGATCCGCATTCTGGCCGATCGCCTGGAGCTCGAAGGCTGGCACGCGATCTGCCTGGGAGCCGACTCGCCGGCCGACTCGATCGCGCAGGCCGCCGACGACCTCTCGGTTGACCTCGTCGCTCTCGCAGCGACGACCGCGTTGCACGTCGAGCCAGCCGAAGCCGTCGTCAGGGCGCTCCGCGCGATGCCCGGCGGCGACCATCGCCCGATCCTCATCGGCGGCCGCCCGTTCGAAGTCGTGCCCGACCTTCACAAGCAGATCGGCGCCGATGAGACCGCCGACACCCTCGAGGCAGCCCTCGAGACCGCAACGCGACTGGTGTCATGAGCACGCAATCGACCGACGTCGGCAGGAAGCCCGACCCGGTCGACCGAGACTGGGTTCTCGGGACCCGTGTCGCCGCCCTCGGCTTCGCGCTGATGGCACTCGGCGGGATCCGCCGCTGGAGCAACGACGAGAGCGACATCTTCGGACTGCTCTGGCAGGAACTGGACCGCTCGGAGGCGACCGCGCTGACGATCGAGTCTTCGTTGCTCGTCCTCGTCGCGATCGCCGGCTCCTTCGTGACTCCGCTCGCGCTGCTCGGTTGCCACCTCCGGCGTCCGGCCCTGGTTTCACGACTCGGTGTTGCAGGCCTCTGGACTCTCGGCATCTGGGCTTCGCTCTGGACGATCTCCTCGACCATCCGCGATCCCTGGCACCCTGAGTGGATCCCAGCCGCGAGAGCCGCACGTTGGCTCGGCCCGCTCGCCTGCGTGTTCTGGCTGTCGGCCAGTCCAGAACGCCGGCGACTTGGCCAGCGCCTCGCCCTGCTCGCCATCGCTGCAACGTTCATCGCGCACGGAGTCGAGGCCTATCTCGGCCGCCCGAGCTTCGTCGACCTGGTCCACGCCTTGCATCGTCGAATCGGAACGAAAGGCTGGTCCGACTCCGACGTCGAATCGCTACTGATCGCGATCGCGGTGATCGATTGGTTCGCGGCCGCCACACTCCTTCTTGGCTCAGTCTCGCGAATCGCTGGGCCGGTTCGGAACTACGGCCTCGGTTGGATGGCGGTCTGGGGGTTCGTGACCGCGCTGTCCCGGATCGTGCAAACCGGCGAGACCGGGATTCCAGAAGCCCTGATCCGCGCTCCTCACGCCACCCTGCCGCTCGCGCTGGTGTTCACGTTCCGGAAGCGAAACGGCACGCAGGCTGGTACCGTCCGGATGTGAACCGGCCCGATCGAATGGCAGCACAACTCCGGATTCCGATCGCCCTCGCGACTCTACTTGCGACCGGGCTCTTCCTGTTCGCCTGCAAGCGCGGGGAACCGACGGAGCTTCGATTCTCAGGGCTCGACCCGGCCCACGTTCGTGTGATCTGGACCGAGTCTCCGCAGTCCGAGGCACTGATCGCCTGGTCCACCGCCGAGGTGGGATCCGAACACCGGGTCTACTTCGACCGAGAACCACACAACGGCCGGCTCGACGAATATGCCGAGTCTCGCCCGACCACGCGGGACGGCATCTTCACGCGGACAACACGAACCGACGCCGAGCAACCGACCGTCCATTACCACCACCTCGAACTCGAGGGGCTCGCTCCGTCGACGACCTACTGGCTCGTCGTGGCGAGTGATCGACACGTCAGCCGTGAGTTCCACTTCACGACCGCACCGGACGACGATCGACCTTTCCGCCTACTCTCCGGCTCGGACTCCCGCTCTCGACCCGACCGCCGCCGAACGATGAATCGGTTGATCGCGGACCAGGTAGAGAAGTCCGACGCGATCGTCGCGTTCCTGCACGGGGGCGACTACGTCTACCACGGCCACGAAATCGCGGAGATGGCGCAGTGGCTCAGCGACTGGGAGATGACGATCCCGCAGTCCGGCCGACTCCTTCCGATCGTCCCGACCCGCGGTAATCACGAGGGTTCGAGCGTCGTCTACGATGAGGCGTTCGGTTGGCCGGGAGACGGTCAGAGCTACTTCGCGACGGACCTCGGCCCTAACCTCGGTCTGGTGACGTTGAACACCGAGTCCGCCGCGGAAGGTGATCAACTCGAGTTTCTCCGCACCACCCTCGGAACGATGCAAACCAAGGCGTTCCGCATCGCGCAGTATCACCAGGCGCTCTACCCGGCGGTCAAGAAGCCCCACCCGGCGCGCGAAGTCTGGGTACCCGAGTTCGAACGACAACGACTCGATCTCGCGATGGAGTCCGACGGCCATGCTCTGAAACGCACGGTCCCGATCCTCGAGGACAAGCAGGACGACAAGGGCGTCGTCTACATCGGCGAAGGCGGCTACGGCGTCAACCAGCGCGCGACCCGGTCCCACTGGTATCTGGAGGAACCGGGGTTCGCGGCGAGCCAGATCCACCTCTGGCAGCTGACGGTTACACCCGAGCGCCTGACCATGGAGGCGTTCAACGAACAGGGCGAAACGCTCGACCGCGGCGAACGCGCGACGCGCGGGTCCTAGTACGGCGCGCCTGGAAGCGCCGGAGCCGGCTGGATTTCCAGCGGCGCCATCGTGGTGTCCTCGTTCCACGCCGAGTGGAAGATCCAGTCGAAGGTGTCGATCGGTGCCCCGAACACGAACCGCAGCGTGCCGGCGACCATCGAAGTTCCCGGATAGCGAAGCATCTCGGTCTCAGGACCGAGCTCGTCCTCAGCAGCGAGGCTCAGCAATCCCATGATCGGCCAGGTCGCCGCTGAGGCGACCGCTCCGGCAAGTGACCCGACACCTGCGGGGATTTCATGCGAATATCGCACGAAGCCCGGGCGGTCAAATTCCTCGAACGGCGGAACGACATCCAGCTGGTCGTTCGTCCGAGCGATCGCACAGCCTGACAGGGCGGCGAAGCCGGCGACCGCGAGAGTGGCTCCGAGACGGCGCTGAAGGCCTTTTCGGGCTGCCCCTGGACGGGAATCAGACACAGAAACCGCTCGCGACATCGATTCCTATCGTAGCCCGCTCAGTCCCCTCCGACGACGCAGAATCCCGCATGATCAGCCGCTTCCAGGAGGCCGGCGACGACCCGTTCTGCGGATTCGTTGATGCCGCTGGAGGACAGGGCTACGGTCCGCCCCCCATCGAGGCCGAAAGAACGCGCAGGAGCGGAGTTCAGCCTCCTCGGCACACCGGGCGCACGGCCTGGAACAACGAGCTCGAGCAGACATGAAGATTGCTGTCATCGGAACCGGTTATGTCGGCCTGGTCGTGGGCACCTGCTTTTCGGAGACCGGAAACCGGGTTGCCTGCGTCGACGTCGACGACAACAAGATCCAGCGCCTCAAGAACGGCGACGTACCGATCTACGAGCCAGGCCTCGAGGAGCTGATCGCACGCAACGTCGCGGAAGGCCGTCTGAGCTTCAGCACGGACGTCGCAGCCGCGGTCAAGGATGCGAACGTCTGCTTCATCGCCGTCGGCACGCCGCCGGACGAGGATGGCAGCGCCGACCTGAAGTACGTCCTCGCGGTCGCCGAGACGATCGGCAACAACCTATCCGACTACAAGGTCGTCGTCACCAAGAGCACCGTCCCAGTCGGCACCAACAAGAAGGTCTCCGACCGGATCAAGCAGGTCGCGGGTGAGGATGCGCCGTTCGACGTCGTGAGCAACCCGGAGTTCCTGAAGGAAGGCGCCGCGATCGACGACTTCATGAAGCCGGACCGCGTCGTCATCGGCACCAACAGCGACCGCGCCAAGGAGGTCATGCTCGACCTCTACTCGCCGTACGTTCGCACCGGCAAGCCGATCCTCGTCATGGACCCGGCCTCGGCCGAGATGACGAAGTACGCAGCCAACTCGATGCTCGCGACGCGGATCTCGTTCATGAACGAGATGGCGCACATCTGTGAGCGCGTCGGCGCCGACATCAACCACGTCCGCAAGGGCATCGGCACGGATGCCCGTATCGGCTTCCCGTTCCTGTTCGCGGGTGCCGGCTACGGCGGCTCGTGCTTCCCGAAGGACGTGCAGGCTCTGGTCCGCACGGCGCAAGAGCACGGCTACACCCCGAAGATCGTGAACGCGGTCGAAGAGGTGAACTACGCCCAGAAAGAAGTCCTGTTCGAGAAGGTCGTCGACCACTTCGGCAAGGACCTGAGCGGCAAGCACTTCGCGATGTGGGGTCTGGCCTTCAAGCCAAAGACTGACGACATGCGCGAGGCTCCGGCCCTCGTCCTGATCGAGCGTCTGACCGACGCCGGAGCGACGGTCACGGCCTACGACCCGGAGTCGATCGAAGAGTCCAAGCGCCGCATCGGTGACCGGGTCAACTACTCGGACAACGCGATGGACGCCCTGGAAGGCGCGGACGCCTTGCTGCTCGTGACCGAGTGGAGCGAGTTCCGCCACGTCGATCCGGACGACATCAAGGCCCGCCTGAAGAGCCCCGTGCTCTTCGATGGCCGCAACATCTTCGACCCGCAGCGACTGCGCGAGTCGGGATTCACCTACTCGGGCATCGGCGTCCGCTGATCCCAAGTGGCGGCGGCCCGGAATCCAGTTCCGGGCCTCGCGATCTCCCCGAGATCAGCGCCCCGCCACTCGCCGCGCGCGATCCCGCTCGAGCCGCGCGGCCTCGCCGGCCGAGTCGTTTCGGTCGTCGGCTTCCTTGCGGAGCTTCTTGACGGACGACCGTCGGTCGAGAGCCTTTTGCACTCGCTCGCCGAGCTTCCCGCCAGCTTCGAGCACGGACGCGACCTCCGCCTCGACGGAGTCCAGGGCCTCCTTGGCCGCGACCAGATCCCCGCGCTGGATCCACGCACCCGCCAACCGATCTGAGGCCTCGATCCGGCGCACGGATTCCGCCGTCGCTTCGAGTGCCGCCCGGAATGCGGTGCACGCCTCCTCGAGCTTGCCAGCCGTCAGGAGGCACCGGCCGATCCACAGGCGTGACTCGTGCGCACGGGCCGACTCAGGCCGCACCGAAGCCGCCTGCCGGTAGTCCGCGATCGCTTCCTCGAATCGCTTCGTCCGACGTCGCATCGAGGCTCGCTGGAACAGCGCACGCTCCGCGTATCGCCCAACCTCCTCGGCTTGGAGACACCGAGTGAAGTTCGCCTCCGCAGCCTCGAGCTCACCAAGACGGCGTCGGCACTCACCGGCTTCGAAAGAAGCTCGTGCCAGGGAATCAGGCGAGGAGGCGAGATCGTCAAACAGAACCTCGAACGACTCGGCCGCGGCCTTCAACGCGGCCTGACGCTCCGCTCCTTTCAGGCCCTTCAGTGCCTTGATCCCGTCGAGGGCCTGCTTCAGCGCTTCGGTCGAGGAGACCTCGACTCGGGGCTCCGGTTGCGGGTCTTGCGCGGATGCCATCCGCGGGACGAGCAGTGCGGTGACCGTGAACAGCACCGCCTGCGGTAAGACGCGAGATCGGAGGTGGAGAAGTGGTTGGATGATGTTGGTCATGAGCTGTGGTGGATGGTGGGCCGGGACTCGACGTCAGCTCGACAGGTCGAGTCGCTGTTCGACGCACTTCCGAAGTCGCTTCCGCGCTCGGTACAGATGGGCTTTGACCTGGCGGGGTGGGATCGAGTGACGCGTGGCCAGGACCGAGGTCGGATCGCCGCGGTAGAAGCCCTCGAGCAGCCGTTGCACGGGCGAGGGCAGATCCGCCATCGCGATCTCCAGCTGCTGCAACACCGAGTCTCGATCCAAGGACTCGCCCGCGATCCGAACGCGCTCGGCGGCCTCGTTCGGGCTTGAGAGCCCCTCGCGGATCGCTGGATCGGACTCGAGACTCTGCGGGCGCAGTCGATCTCCGCGCTCGAGGAGTCGGAATCGCAGCCGGCGCAAGATCGTCCGCGCGTATGGAGCGGCTCGTTCCGCATCCTGAATCCGGTCTCGTTGGCACCAGGTCACCAAGACGGCCTCCTGCACGAGGTCTTCGCTCGCCCGCCGCGTCTCGAGGTCACGCCATCGGGCGACGAACCGTCGGAGGATCTCCGTCAGGTCCTGGCAATCGATCTCGACCGACGCGCAGCGATCCAGCGGGTCTCGCAACGGCGTGGAGCCTCGGACAGAAGAGTCTATGAACATGCGCGGCAAGGACGACGACCGACTCCGATCGCACCTGCAGTGCACCGGGCACCTCGACTCTCGACCCGAATTGCCGGGAATTCGGGGCGGTCGAGAAGCGATCATGGATCGCGATGACGCAGGCAGTCGACCAGCCCGGGATCTCTCGACTCCGCGTCGGAGCCGCGATCGATCCGGTCGTTGGAGCGATTCCAAACGCAGCGATTTGGTGTCGCGCAGGCCGGGTGATCGCCTGCGGCCCGGCCAACCAGGTCGACACGGCCGTCACAGCACGCCTCCACTCGACGAGCGACGTGGTCGAGCTCGATCGCAGCCAGCAGCTGGCGCTACCGGGACTGGTGAACGCCCACGCGCACCTCGACCTCGGCTTCCTACCACGCAAGCCGTTCGACGGGGACTTCGTCACCTGGGCCAAGGGCGTCGGAAGTGCGCGATTCGAGACCAACGACGCCGAGATCCGACGAGCGGTCCTCGACGCAGTGCAGGCCAGTGCCGAAGCCGGCGTCGCAGTCCTCGGCGACATCGCAGGCTCCGAGACCGCCGTCGAAGCACGCGCAGCCGCCGCGGCCAAACACGCGCTCGCAGGCATCTCCTGGCTCGAGGTCTTCGGGATCTCACCATCAGCCGGACGAGCAACCGAGCTCGCGACCGAACGCCTCCGCGCACTCCGTTCGAGGTTCTCGGCCCCTGCATTCGACATCGAACTCCAGCCGCACGCCCCCTACTCCGCCGGCCTCCCGCTCTACTGGGTCGCCGCCTCAGGTGGCCGCCCGAGCACCCACCTGAGCGAGACTCCGGAAGAGCTCGAGTTCGTCCGCGAGGCGAACGGACCCTTCCGGGATCTGCTCGTCGAGATCGGCAAGTGGACCGACGAAGTCCCAGCCACCGGTGGAACGCCCGTCGCGCACCTCGCCGCGTGCCTCGACGCCGCCCCCTTCGTCCTCGCCCACCTCAACTACGCGACGGACAAAGACCTCGACCGGCTGGTCTCGACGGAGTCCTCGATCGCCTACTGCCCAGTCGCGAGCGACTACTTCGGACACCGGGACCACCGCTACCGCGAGATGGCCGAGCGCGGCATCAACGTCTGTCTGGGCACCGACTCGATCTCATGCCAACCGTCGGGCGAGTCCCAGCCGCACGGCATCCTCCCGCAGGCCCGCCATCTCTGGCGACGCGATCGGACCGACCCCGATCTGCTGTTCCGCATGGCAACCGTGAACGGCGCCCGCGCACTCGGCCTCGAGGCGAGCTGGGGCAGCCTGTCGAAGGGCTTCGGATCCCGCTTCGCCCTCGCTCCGTTGCTGCGGCGTGGGTCGGAGACGCCATGGCGAGATCTTCTCGAGGCGGATGTCCCGCTCGAGGGAATCCTCGTCGCCTAGGCGGACTCAGACCTGCGCCGCGATCGAGTCGCCGATCGCAAGACAGGCAGTGGCCGCGGGAGACGGCGCGTTCAGCACGTGGAGGGCGTTCTCACCTCGCTCGAACTGGAAGTCGTGGACGAGTTGTCCGTCAGGCGAAACGGCCTGTGCGCGGATGCCGGCACCGGCGCGCTGGATGTGTTCGGTCGTGAGGCTCGGAACCAGTCTCGAAAGCGAACGAGCAAACGAGGGCAACGAGTAGGCCCGTTTGATCTCGCCGAGACCGGTCCGCATGTTCTTCGCGAACAACTTGAGCGCGCCACCGTAGGTCATCGTGTTCCAGGCATCCGAGAGCTTGAAGCCGGTGCGGGTGTAGACCTCGCGCGCGAGGGCGAGCACAGCATTGGGTCCGCACTCGACCGACCCGTCGACCATCTTCGTCAGGTGCACGCCGAGGACCGGGAACTTCGGATCGGGCACCGGATAGATCAGGCCACGCACAAGGGACCGCGAACTCTCGACGAGTTCGCAGTAGTCGCCGCGGAACGGGACGATGCGGGTCTTGGGATTCGAACCGAAGAGCCGCGCCGCACGATCAGACTGCAGGCCGGCGCAGGTGACGACGAATTTGGCCCGGAGATCGCCCCCGGAGGTCTCGATCACCCACGCATCCGACTCGCGTCGAGCTCCGGTCACGCGCGTCGAGAGTCGAACGACCCCATCCTTCGTCTCGATGTCGCTCTTCAACTGCTCGGCGACGCCCGGGTAGTCACAGATCGCCGAACCGGGAACGTGCACCGCGGCGATCCCACTCGCTGCTGGCTCAATCTCCTTCAGCTCTTCCGGACCGATCTCGCGGAGGTCCTGAACACCGTTTTCGCCCCCGCGCCGATAGAGCTCCTGGAGTCGATCGAGCTCCGAGGGGTCCGTCGCCACGACGACCTTGCCGCAGACTTCGTGGCGGATGCCGTGCTCCTGACAGAACTCGAGCATCCGACGATGCCCCTCGATGGCCAGGATCGCCTTCGAGGTGCCGGGCTTGTAGTAGAGACCCGAGTGGATGACCCCGCTGTTGTGCCCCGATTGGTGCGCGGACACGCGATCTTCCTTCTCGAGCACTTCGACTCCGGCGTCCGGGAAACGCGCCTGCAGAGCCCGCGCGGTCGCCAGGCCCACCAGGCCGGCACCGACGACGACGAAGTCCAGCGGCGAGTTCGTTGCGGTTCTTCCCATAGGTCGCTGTGAGGAGGTCCTGAGCGTCTGCTCCGAGGGCTCGGCAGGCTACCTCCCGAACCGCGCCAAGGCAGGAATCATCTCGGGACGACCGGGGTTTCGCTCGCGCCGCGGACGGGACCCAGCGAGCCGGTCGGCGTTCTCTCATCGACTCGATCCCGGACTCGCTTGTAGCTCTCGTCGTCGTAGAGTCCCGACGAAGGTTTGTCCCGAATGTCGTCCACCCAATGCCCCGTGTGCTCGGCCCAGGAACCCGAGCCCTTCGCTCGGTTCTCTGCCGTCCCCGTCCATGTCGGCGTGCTCTGGCCCGACGAGGAAAGCGCTCGCAACTGCTCTCGCGGAGACATCTGGTTGACCCACTGCGAGAGCTGCCAGCTGATCCGCAACCTCGCGTTCGACGACTCGAAGATCGACTATGGGCTGAAGTACGACAACGCGCTGCACTTCTCCTCGGTGTTCCAGGAGTACGAGCGCAACCTCGCCGACCGGTTGATCGAGACCTACGGCATCCGCGGCAAGAACGTCGTCGAGATCGGCTGCGGTGGCGGGCACTTCCTCGGTCTCCTGTGCGAGCGCGGTGACAACGGCGGCGCCGGCTTCGACCCGAGCCACGACGCCGAGAACGCCGACCCCGCCGTCCGCAACTCTGACAACGTGCAGGTCTTGCGAGAGTACTACTCCGCAGATCACGGCGAGTACCCGGCCGACCTGCTGTGCTGCCGCCACGTACTCGAACACATCCCCTCTCCGGCCGAGTTCCTCGGCAATGTGCGCAACGCACTCCTCGACCAACCTGAGGCGATCCTCTACTTCGAGGTGCCGAACGCGGACTTCATCCTCGGAGACCTGTCGATCTGGGACGTGATCTACGAGCACACGCTCTACTTCACCGCCGCCGCCCTGCGGAACATCTTCGAGACCTGCGGTTTCGAAGTGCTCGCGCTCGAGCCCTGCTACGACAACCAGTTCCTCGGCCTCGAGGCACGCGTTCGACGGGACTGGCAACCCGGCGCTCCGGCCGTCGGTGATCACGGAGCGAACACGAAGGCACTGGTCGCAGCCATGGCTCGCCACATCGAGACCATGTGCCAGGACTGGGGAGCCAAGCTCCAGCAACACGCTGCCGCGGGCGAGAACGTCGTGGTCTGGGGAGGCGGTGCGAAGACCGTGACGTTCCTGAACCTGATGGGCGAAAGCGCCTCGGCCGTCACCCAAGTCGTCGACGTGAACCCCGGCAAGCAGGGCAGCTTCATCGCCGGCAGCGGCCACGAAATCCTCGCCCCGGCCGCCCTCGAGGCGTCCCAGCCGCACACGGTGATCGTGATGAACCCGATCTACCGCGACGAGATCGAGGCCGACCTGAAGGCCATGGGCCTCAACCCTCAGGTCGTCGCGGTCTGAGCGACAGCCTGGAATGCAGGACTGACAGACTCAGATAGCGCGAACGCGCTGAAGGTCCGGACCGACTGCGACCATGTGCGGCGTGAGCCCCATCTCCGCGAGATCCTTGCCGATCTCTTCCAGGTAGATCGGGTTCATCACGATGACGTTGTCGGGCTTGATGTCGCGGAGCTTCTGCGGCGGCACGATCTCGTGACCCGAGCCCGGCACGAACTTGTCGTGGCGGTACGGGTTGATGTCGGTCATGCAGGCGATCTCCTCGTCGAAGCCGAGGGTCGTCAGGAACGCGACGGCTTTGCTGCCCGAACCCCAGAGGATCGTCTTCTCGCCGCGCTGGTGTGCTTCGGTCACGAAGTCACGCCACGAAGCCATCGTGGTCTGCACACCCTTCTCGAACGCCGTGACCTGCTGCCGTGTGCGCTCGAGGTCCTCGGCGGCTTCGAGACCACCTTTGGCCTCACCCGGTCGCGAGTCGATCAGCAGATACTGATCATCGAAGCACTTCTCGAGGCGATGCGGAGTGAGGTTCACGTGCTCGAACAATCGCGAGAGCGAGCCGAGCGTGAAGTACGAACAGTGCTCGTAGTAAATGTCCCAGAACCCGTTCTCGATCAGGATCGTCTCGACGTCCGGCAGCTCAAACGCGACGACCGTCGATGGGTCGTCACCGACCGCACCGCGAACCCCACGCATGAAGTCCGCGACCGGACCGATGTGCTCGAGCGTGTGGCGGCAGAGAACGAGGTCTGCCTGCAGGTGCTTGTAGCGCTCGTCGTAGAAGTCGACGATCCACTCGAGTCGATCGCTCGCCGAGCTCTCGATGCGCTCGGGCTGCAGACCCGGGTCGATGCCGATGCCCTTGCAGTCGCTCAGCTCACAGAGGCCCACGAGGAAGTCGCCCTTGCCGCAACCGATCTCGAGAGCGGTCTTCGGCTCGTAGCGCTCGATGTAGTCCTTGGCGAGGCCGGCAGCGAACTTGTTGAACGTGCCGGAGAACGCCTGGCTCTCCTCGCACTTCGGCGAGTATTCGTGGACCGAGGCGTCGAACCTGCGGTTGTGGATGAAGCCGCAGTCTTCGCAGAACCACAGCTCCAGCTCACGCCGCGGGTACTCTCGCGCTTCATCGCGCGAGTCCATCAGCAGGACCGAGTGGACCGGGATCGAATCGACGCGGTAGAACGCGCGGCCGTGCACCGACCCGCAGGCCGGGCACACCGTTTCAGCTGGGCTGGACATCTTCGAGCGAGACTTCGCGGGGGGTCGGAACCGGGATCAGGAACTTGCCGCCCTTCTCGAGGTACTCGAGCTGCTGGCCAATGATCTCCTTCTCGAGGTTCCAAGGCAGGAGCACCGTGTAGTCGGGCATCGACTCGAGCAGGTGCTCCGGCGCGTGGATCGGGATCGCGTATCCCGGCATGAAGCGACCTTGCTTGTGCACGTTGCGGTCGACGACGAACTCGATCTTCGACTCGTCGAGGCCGACGTAGTTCAGCATGATCGCGCCCTTCGCAGCCGCGCCGTAGGCAGCGAAACGCTTGCCCTCGGCCTGCTTCGCCGCAACGAACTGCTGCATCGCATCACGCAAGGCGCGTACCTTGGCGCCGAAGGCTTCATAGAAACCGATCTCGGTGACTCCGAGCTCCTTCTCCTTCTTCAGGAACTCCTCGACCGAACCGTCCGGCTCCGCGGTCTTCCCACCGTGGTAGCGCAGCGACCCACCGTGGATCGGCAGATGCACGACGCGGTTGAGGTGCAGACCGTGACGCTCGAACAACGCCTTCACCGCCGTGACGGAGAAGTAACAGAGGTGCTCGTGGTAGATCGTGTCGAACTCGCAGTGATCGATCAGATCGACCACGTACGGAGCCTCGATCGAAGTCGTGCCAGTGTCAGTCAGCAGAGCCGCAATGCCGGCGACGAACCCGTTGAGGTCCGGCACGTGCGCCATCACGTTGTTGCCCACCACGACATCCGCGCGCTTGCCTTCGGCGACCAGCTGGTCGGCGAGATCCTTGGTGAAGAACGTGTTGAGCGTCGGAACACCCTTCTCCTGGGCGGCCTTCGCCGGGCCCGGAGCCGGGTCGATGCCAAGCACCTCGACGCCGTTCTGCTGGAAGTACTGCAGCAGGTATCCGTCGTTGCTCGCCAATTCGACGACGAGGTTCTCCGCACCGAGTCCACGCCACTCGCAGAGGCCGTCCACGTTCTTCTTGCTGTGCTTCAACAGCGAGTCGCTGAACGACGAGAAGTACGGGTAGTCGTCACCGAACAGAACCTCGGGGTCGACTTCCTCGTTGATCTGCACGAGCCCGCAGTGCGGGCAGAAGACCAGTTCGAGCGGGTACTTCGGCTCGTCCAGCTCCAGCTGATCGGGGCGGCGGAGGCCATCCGAGTGCGGCATCAGGCCGAGGTCGAGGATCGACTGCAGACCAGCCGAACCGCAGGAACGGCACTCGGTGATCGTGCGCGAACTCATGCTCCAGCACCCTCAGCCGACGACTGCCAGCGCAGATCCGAGTCGATGAGGCCACTCTCGATCCCCTCGCGCACGTGCTTGATGCGAAGGAAGCGCGAGCTGAGGAACATCTCCTCGGTCAACGGCAGCTCCTTGTAGGCGGCGTAGAGCTCTTCGACGCCCTTCAGGACCGTCCAATCGGTCTGGTAACCAAGGGTGTCGCGGAGCTTGTCACAGCTGACGTTGTAGTTGCGCACGTCCGGACTCGCGCCCTCGGCGAACTCGACGACGCTGTTCGGCACGACGTTGGAGACGATCTCGGCGACGTCGCGGATGCGGTAGTTCTCCTCGGTCGATCCGACGTTGAAGGCCTGATCGTGGACCTTCTCGAGCGGTGCCTCGAGGACGGTCAGGTAGGCCTTGCAGACATCGCGGACGTGGACCAGCGGTCGCCAGGACGTGCCGGCGCTCTTGAGCAACACCTTGCCCGTCGTGTGCGCGTAGCCGGTCAGGTTGTTCACGACGAGATCACCACGCAGGCGAGGCGACAGGCCGTAGACCGTCGCGGCACGCAGGTAGGTCGGGGTGAAGCTGTCGTCGGCGAGTTTGGTGACGTCCTGCTCGACCTTGACCTTCGAGATGCCGTACGGAGTGACCGGGTTGAGGTCCGACTCTTCGGTCAGCATGTCGTCGCCCGCCGCGCCGTAGTTCGAGCACGACGACGCGAAGACGTAGCGCTGGACCCCGGCTTGCTTCGCCATCTCCGCGATCCGGACGGACGCGATGTGGTTGATGTCGTAGGTCAGGTTCGCGTTCAGGTCACCGAGCGGATCGTTCGACAGGCCTGCGAGGTGCAGAACCGCGTCGAAGCCTTTCAGGTCGTCGACCTTCAGGTCACGCGAGTCCCTCTGGATTCCGTCCCGCGTCCCGTCCTTCTGCCCGAAGACGCACTCGTTGAACAGGAAGTTGTCCATGCCGACGACCTCGTGCCCGGCGGCACGCACCATCGGCGTGAGCAGGGTTCCGATGTAGCCGTCGTGGCCGGTGATCAAGACTTTCATGATTGGTTCCCCTTCGAACGCCAGGGCGGGTTTCCGCTCGCCCAGAGCGATTCGAGGATGTGCTTCTCGCGCAGGGTGTCCATGCACTGCCAGAACCCCTCGTGCTGGTAGGCCATCAGCTGACCCTCCTTCGCGAGGCGCTCCAATGGCGCGTGTTCCCACATCGTGTCGTCGCTGTCGATGTAGTTGAAGATCTCCGGCTCGAGCACGAAGAACGCCCCATTGATCCAACCCTCACCGATCTGCGGCTTCTCAGTGAACGCCGTGACGCAGCCGTCGTCGATCACCAGGTGGCCGTAGCGAGCCGGCGGCCGCACCGCAGTGACGGTGCACAACTTGCCGTGACTCTTGTGGAAGTCGACCAACGCGTTGATGTCGATGTCCGAGACACCGTCGCCCCAGGTCACCATGAAGGTGCTGTCCCCCATGTAGGGCTGGAGGCGCTTGATGCGACCGCCGGTCATCGTGTTCTGACCGGTCTCGATCAGATCGACGCGCCACGACGGCCGCTCGGCGGTCTCGTGCGACGTTACGGTGCCCGCCCCCAGGTCGACCGACAGGCTGCCGGCAAGGCGGCTGGAGTCGGCGAAGTAGCGCTTGATGTAGTCGCCCTTGTAGCCGAGCGCGACGGCGAACTCCTCGAAGCCGTGCGACGCGTACATCTCCATGATGTGGCAGAGAATGGGAATCCCGCCGATCTCCACCATCGGCTTCGGGCGGATCTCAGTCTCCTCAGCCAAACGGGAGCCCAGGCCCCCTGCCAGAATTCCGACCTTCATCGTTGCTGCGTCTGTCCTTCTTCAATTCGGCACGTCGAGCGCCTCGTTGTTACCCGTTCCGGAGACTCCGGAAGAGCCGGGTTCGAGACGCTGATCGGGCCATCGTTGCGGGACCCTAGCAGGCCCCTCGATCGGCCGACTCGGAAAACCCGAATCGGCGGGATTCTTACAGGAAACTTTGTCGAGGCGGGCGGAGGCGCCTGCGCCTTGGCTTTTTGAGGCGGTCACCGCCCCAGCGACACTATCGCAGCGAACAGCGACGCTCACGTCGGAGAGCCCGGATCGGACCGGAGAACCGAGCGCTCATCGCCGGCTCATCCTGAGACCACGACTCCGACGTTCGGAGAGAGTGGCTCGAACCTGAGCGGTCAGCTACCGGTGCCGCGTGCGACGACCAGAACCGTGCGGAGGATCAGCTTGATGTCCTTCCAGATACTCCAGTTGTCGATGTAGAGGAGGTCCATCTCCATCCACTCGTCGAACTCGACCCGGTTTCGGCCCCAGATCTGCCAGATGCAGGTCAGTCCAGGACGCACGGAGAGGCGCCGGCGCCAGGTCCACTTGTATTGGCGAACCTCGTCCGGTGTTGGCGGACGCGGGCCGACGAGGCTCATGTCGCCGATGAAGACGTTCCAGAGTTGCGGCAGCTCGTCGATCGAGAACTTGCGCAGGAAGCGACCCATCCGCGTGATCCGCGGATCGTTCTTCATCTTGAAGGCCGGACCGCTTTCTTCGTTCTGCGACTCGAGTTGGGCCTTCAGCTTCTCCGCGTTCGGGACCATCGTCCGGAACTTCAGGCACCAGAACTCGACGCCAAAGCGACCGACCCGACGCTGACGGAAGAAGACCGGCCCACCGTCCTGCAGCTTTACGATCAGCGCGATCGTCAGGAAGAGCGGCAGCAAGAACAGCAAGGCGAGACCGGAGGTGACCAGGTCGAAGATGCGCTTGCCGTTGGCCGTGGTCCCGACGAACTGTTGCGGATTGAACGAGACGATCGGCACGCCGGCGAACTCGCTCGGCACCGGGCGCAGGTTTGCCAGCTCGAAGTCGGCGGCGTAGGTGCAGGGCAAGCCCGCCTCGTCACAGACACGGAATGCGCGCACGATGTCCGACATCGTCGCCTCCGGCGGCGGCGAGAGGACGACGCGCTGAGGGCGCCACTCGGCGAGCACGCGCTCGAGGTCGTCGATCACTCCGAGGTCTCGGAGCGGCTGATTGTCGGGAACCTCTTCGCCGGCGAGCTTGACGACCCCGCGGCAGCGCAGTCCGTAGGCCGGACGGAGCTTGATCGACTCGTAGAGGCGGTTCGCGACCGGACTCCAGCCGACGAACAGCAGCGAGCGGGTGTTGCGACCGCGTTCCCGCAGCTGACTCAGGACCAGGCGGATGCTGACGCGGATCAAAGACAGCGTCAGAAAGCCGTAGACCAGCGACTGAGTGACGCAGATCGGCGAGTTCCCGACCGCAACGGAGGCGAACGCGTGCGTCAGCGCGACAACGAGAATCCAGGCCTCGCCGAGCAGAACGATCTCGCTGACCAGGCTCTCGGTCCGGCGCGACTTGTAGAGGTCGAGACGCGCCGCGAGGAAGAACCACAGCGTCAGCGCGAACAGGACCGGGCCGCCAAGAGTCCAAAAGTCCGCATCCTCACGGACATCTTGGAGGTCCGCCAGGGACCAAACGGTCCCGAGTGCGCTAGGCAGGATCAGCATCAAGGCGACGACACAGAGGTCGAGAACACCGATGCCGGCTTGGAAGATCCGTCGATAACGGAAGAACATGGCGAGAGCGTCGCGGAGACTGGATAGGCGCCTCGGGCCGGGACGAGGTCGGACAAGTCCGACTGAGTGGAGAGCGCGTCCCGCTTCTTCCCCGAGGGACGGAGAAGTAAACCCCGGTCGGACTGATTGGCAACCAGTGCGAACCCGAATCTCCGTGGCTTTTTGAGATTCGCAAAGCCGCTTGTTCGGAAGCTGACGTAGCCACCGCTTCTTCACGACCAAGCAGTCGTTTCCACAACGGTCGAACGCAATCGAACGTTGTGTGACGAATCGATCCGCACGCACCGACGAAACGGAGCCACACGACGAACTCGACTTCGTGGACCGTTGTCCACAGCATCTCCACTTTCGTTCAAGCGGACAGGAACACTCGGTCGCACGGAAGGCTCGGAACAGCCGCGGGACATGCGACCCCGAGCGCAGACTTTCTGACTTCCAAGTGGTCGATCAGCGGCCCGCGCGCAGCCGGCTTCGCTCGGTACGAATCAGGTCCACGGACTCGTCGAGCGTCGGCAGGTGGTAGCCCTCGTTCGCACGCAGCTCGAGCAGGTAGCGCAGCCCTTCGTCGTAGAGCGCGAGACCGAGAGCCGCTTGGACCTTCACACCCTCGATCTCCTCGGGGTCACGGAGCCGCTCGCGCAGGATCAGGAGAGCCTCCGGATGACGGAGCCAAGCGAGGCCGTCGACCGCGGATTGGCGCGTTTCGAGCGATTCTGATCGCGACCGCGCCGCGAGGAACGGCAGCGCCTCCGGGTCTCCCGTCCGGCCGAGAGCGATGCAGGCGATCGATCCGGTCACGAAGTCGTCGAGCTGCGGCAGCACCTCCGGCACCAAGGGCTGGGCCACGGTCTGAAGGTCACGAACGACGTCGAGGCAGGCCGTGCGGATCTGAGCGCGCTCGTCGACGAGCCCGATCCGGAGCGTCTCCAGTCCGACCGTTCCGAGGCTGCGAAGGACCAGTCGCGCATCGTCGGTCGGGCGCAGGTTCGACGCCGTCATGTCGAGGATGCGCTGCGCGAGGCGCGCGTTGAGGAACGCATCGTCGGTGGGCGCGGTCTCCCTGGGACCCGGCGCCTCCGCGCCCTCGACAGCCGGCGCGACGAACGGTCGTCCGGTCGCCAGCCACTGCTCGCTCACCCGACCGAGAGCGGCCCGCAACTGCTCCCAGCTCACGCCTTCCGCCTGCGGCAACCCGACAGTCGCAAGCAACCGAAGCGCCGCGGCCCCGGCGGCTCCCTGTGCCTGTGGGATGGGGATCAGCGCGTCGAGGAGCGCGGCGCCCGAGTCGTTGCCCAGCACGGCCAGCGCTTCGCACAGGGCGACATAGACGGCCCAATCCTTCTCATACTTCGTGCGGTGGACGAGCAACGGCAGCACCGCGTAGCAGCGACGCTCGGCGAGCGCCCTCGCGGCGTTGGCACGGACCAGCGGTGACTCGGCGTTGGTGATCGCCCACTCGAGAGCGAGCTCGATGCCCTCCTCGTCGCCGAGCGAACGCTCCGCACGGGACGCGAGACGCGCACCCGCCGTGCCGTCGAAGGCGGTCCGAATGAGGTCGAGCAACGCTTCCCGCTGCTCGTCGGACAGAGGAGCGGGACCCGCGTCGACGAGACCCTGTAGATCGTCGGTCGTGTCGCGATACGCGGCCTCCGGCAGTGCCGGATCCTGGACGACCTCGACCGACTCCGGGGCCTCTAGCGACGCGACCTGTCGGGGAGCCTCCTTCGAACATCCCCCGAGGGAGACGATCACGACGGCACCCACCGCAGCCCGGAAGCCGCCCTGCCGATCCATTCTGCGCATCAGGTCCACGCGCCCGAGTGTCTCACAGGTCGACCGCGCGCTCGAACAGAAGCGTGCTGTCCTCGTCGCCATCGACCGAGAACGGGTTCAGGCGATACCACAGACGCACCTCGACGCGCTTCACGCCGGCCGCGATCGGTAGCCGCTCGACATGAGTCTCACCGGACGGGAGCTGCGTGCTACCTCCGGCCGGAAGCGGCGGGTCGTCACTCGTCTCGTCGCGATAGAGCTGACGGAAGCGCCACAGGCGATCCCATTCGGTGAAGCCACCCTCGGCATCCTGGACCCGAACCATGATGTCGACCGCACGGTGTCGCTCCTCGGTCGGGAAGTTGTGCCCAGCCCCGTTGTTCTCGACCTCGATGACGATCTCGTCGCCGTCACGCTTCACGTCAAAGCGCGCCGCACTCTGCAAGCTCTCGAGATCGTGGCAGCCGTGAAACACGTGACCGCGACCCATCCCACCGTGGGAGCGCTGGGTCTCGGGCATGTGGCAGTCGTTGCAAGATCCGCCATCCTCGGCCCAGGAACTCGCAAAGAACTGGTCGCTCGTGCCGTGCTGGTTGTGACAGCTCGAGCACATCTTCGAATCGAGGAAGGAATCGTCCGCGACCGGAGCACAGGCGACATCCGGACGGGAATTCCGGGCGAGGATCTGGCCGTTCGTCCCGAGGTGGCAGGAGATGCAACCGACGCCTTCATCGAAGCGTGACTGGCGCGGCAGGGTCCGCTGGCCGTATCCCGTCGCGGCGACCGGCTGCGGCAGGTGGCAGCTCTGACACTCCTTGTTGCGGAAGTCGTTCGAGAGTTCGCGCACTCGCGGGTTGGAGTAGGAGATCTGGTGGTGAGACCCCTGCCACTCTTCCGCAACTTCACTGTGGCACTCGATGCACTGCGCCGACGACTGCCAACGCACACCCCCACCTCCGGCCGCGGTGACCTCGGTCCCCTCTCCGACCCCGTCCTCAGCCCCACCACCGGCGAGGGTGACGACGGTCCCGACGGCGGCCAGGAGCAGAACGGCAGCGACGATTCGACCAATCAAGTTCATCGGCGGTCTCCATGGTCGGACGCAACCGACCCACTCAGGGGGTTAACACGGGGTTCGCTCCGACCCAACGGCAAGATGCGGGCCGGATTACGAAGGCCGAGCCGAACCTCGGATCCCGAGGTGGGATTCGACTCCGACAGAAAGTGCACGGGCTGCCCGGCAACCCGCCCGACGACCAGAGAACGGCCGAACGCATCGCGGCGAACGGTGACGACCTCCGCTGGGATTCCGGTCGGAGCCTCGATGAGGTCACCGGGGAGCACCGCGAGTCGATAGCCAGCGCTGGAAGCATCCTCCGCCTCGTGCTCACCGAACGGTGAGCGAACCGAGCCGGGCCCGGCGACTTCCAGTTCGAACAGCGCTGCACCCGCGAGGAACGACGCGGCGAACGCAGTCTTGGGGTTCGTGAGCGACTCCGAAGCGGACCCACTCTCGACGATCCGACCGTCCTCCATCACGACCACTTCGTCCGCGATGGCCAGAGCTTCGTCGCGATCGTGGGTCACCAGAACGACGGTCACGCCCTCCTCGACCGCGAGATCACGGATGACCAGACCGAGCTCCTCTCGAAGATGCACGTCGACCGAAGCGAGCGGCTCGTCGAGGAGCAACACATCCGGCTCGGTGATCAGTGCTCGTGCGAGCGCGAGGCGCTGACGCTCGCCACCGGACAACTCCGCGGGTTTGGCCTTGCGACGGTGCTCGAGCCCAACGCGCTGGATCCACGAATGCCGGTCGGACTTCGACACGGTCGGCGCGACGAACTTCAGATGCCCATCGACATCGAGGTGCGACCAGAGCGCCGCGTCCTGAAACACGAAGCCGACACGCCGCGCCTCGGGTGGCTCAGACATCCCCTCGGTCACGACGACCCGCTCGCCGAGCTTCACCTTGCCGACCTCGGGACGCTCAAAGCCGGCGAGGACCCGCAGAAGGGTCGTCTTGCCGCAACCCGACGGCCCGACGATCGCGACTCGCGCCCCCGATCCGATCCGGAGACTGACCGGCCCGAGCTCGAAGCCGTCGACATCCCGCTTGGCCGCGCGCTTCAACCGCAGCTCGTCGATCTCGATGCCTCGCCCATTCGATGCACTCATGACAGCCCTCGCATTCTCCTGCCGGTCAGGATCCAGTGCAGGGCCGCGGGCAGGATCGCCGCGAGCAGGATCGTCAGGATCAGCGCCGAGCCCGGCTCTTCGCCTCCGAAGTGCACGATGTTCGAGACGCGACGCACGACCGTGTCGTTGCCAGCTGGCAGCATCGCCGCAAGGTCGAGTTCTCGGAGTGCGAGCACATACCCGAGGTAGGCCGCCGAGGCCGCAGCCGGAAGTCCGAGCGGAAGGTGGAGTCGCAGAGCCCGTGCGACAGGCCCGCGGCCACTGCTCCGCGCAGCCTCGTCGACAGCCGGTGAGACCCGTCTCGTCACGGTGCAAAGGGTCAGGACAGCGAACGGAAGGAAGCGCCCCGCGAACCCGAGAACCACCAGGACGAACGAGTCGTAGAGATCGACGCCGTTCTCACGCAGCACGTCATTGGCGAACGACGAGTTCCAGATCAGGACCTGGCCGCTGCCAAACAGAACGACTGGGACCGCCAACCCGAGCAACGACAGGCCCTCGAGCCGACCGCGGCGCCGCGCCGTCGCGCGGGCCAAGGGCCAGGCAAACAGAACGAGCGTGATCGCGACGAACACGCCGAGTGTCAGGGAGTTCACGACCGCCGAGAGATCCTGGTCGTAGGCCTGCTCGAAACTGCGCTGCAGACGCGCGATCGACATTGGCTCGACCTTCTGCGTCGATCCCATCCCCCATCGGACCATCACCACCAACGGAACGATCAGACTCACTCCGAGGAACGCAACGCAGGTCAGAACCCCGACCGGGCGCAGCCGCCTGAGCGATCGAGTCGGAAGCGGAGCGGGATCCGAACGAAGGTCCGTGCGGGCCCGGAGCTGCAGAGCGGCGAACAGGGCCGTCAGGATCAGCAAGACCAGCGGCAGTGAAGCGATGATCGGGCTCAGCAGATCGCGCCGATCGACTCCGATCGCACTCTTGCCCCAAAGGCCATAGACGCGCTCGGCGTAAGTGATCCAGGTCTTGCCCTTGACGGTCAGGAACTCCGGCGTGCCGTGTTCGCAAACCACGAAAACGAATGCGAACAGGCAGCCCGCCCCGATCTCCGGGAGCGCGGAACGGAGTAGCATCCGCTCCGCGGCGGAACGACCGCGCGCAAGCCGGGCGGCCTCATACGCGTGACCGTCGAAGTGCGTCAATCCGCGACGCGCAAGGACGTAGACGAACGGCGTGTTCGAGATCGCCAGCAACGACGAACAGCCGAAGAAGCCATTCATGTCGGCGAAGTCGGACCACGACATCGCCAGCACGATTGGCGGCACGACGAGCGGCGCGACGCCGAAGACGGCGAAGATCGAGCGCCCCGGAAGATCGGTCCGCGTCGTGAACCAGGCGAGCGAAGTGCCGACGACGCCAGCGATGCCGGTCGCGAGCAAGCCCATCCGAATCGACTTCCAGATGGCCTCGCGATCATCGGGCTTCTGGAGGAAGTCCCCCCAAAGCTCGAACGTGAACCGCTCTTCGTACCAGAACGTCTGCCAGTACATCGCGACGATCGGCGCCACGACGAATAGCACGAAGAAGCTGACGGACCCGAGCAGCGGGACCCGTGCGATCAGGGATTGGACGCGAGGGTTCAAGAACCTCCGCTGCTCAGCGTGACCCGCTGAAACGATCCTGAAACTCGCCAATCCGGTCCGCGAGTGCCGAGGCCGTCGCTTCCGGATCCCACTCCATCTGGCGGAACGAGCCGATCTTCAGAATCTGTTCGCTCGGCGGCGGGGTGACCGAAGCACGCAGTGGGATCTGCGCGGACTTGGCGGCCGCGAGAAGCCCCTCAACCTGCTCCGACAGCACGAAGTCGATCAAGCGCTTGGCGTTCTCCGCGTTCGGACCGCCCTTGATCAGGGCGATCGAGTTCGGAATCAGCATCGTGCCCATCTGACCTTCACCCTGGTCGGGGAAGACGCAGGAGACCGGCAGGCCCTTCGACAAGGCGACGTGGAAATCATCCGTGTCGGTCAAGGCGAACACGATCTCGTTCGAACTGTCCGCCGTAGAGCGCATCGTCGCTCCATTGCTCTGCAGGAACTGGACATCGTTGTCGATCATTCCCTGCACCCACTCTTCGAACCTCGCCTCTCCGAGTCTCTCGCGCAGTGCGGTGAAGTGCGTCAACGTCGTGCCGGTCAACGGCCGCGCGACCGCGCACTTGCCACGCCACTTCGGGTCGGTGAAGTCCTCGACTGAAGTCGGCCACTCGCCACGGTCTGGGAGCGCCTCGGTGTTGACGATCAGCACACGCGCGCGCGAGGCGAAGCCGGTCCAGGTGTTCTCGGCAGACCGGTACTGCGCCGGAATGCCGGCAGCACTCGAAGACTCGTAGGGTTCCAGCAGCCCCAACTGCCCGAGCGCAACCGTGTGCGCGAGCTCGTTGTTCCAGAACACGTCGCAGCGTGGGTTCTCTGCTTCTTGCCGGATCGCGTTGACGAGACCGACCGTCTTCTGAGCTTCCGCGTCGAATCGCGCGTTCACCGTCAGTCCGGTCTCCTCTTCGAACCGGCGCACGATCTGTTTGCTGTGCTCCTCGTCGAGGGCAACGTAGAGCGTGACGTCGGCTTCCTCGGCACAACCGAGGAGAACGAACGGCAAGACGGTCAGTAGCGATCGAATGTTCATGAGAGGGGTCGAGGGGCCGACCGGAAAGGCAATGGGCGTGCCGAGCCCAGGCGAACGAAGACGAGAGGCCAGAACACGCGACCCGGGCCAGCGAGGACCCGGAATCGCACTCGGGGGAGTTCAGACGCCAGACCGCACGTTACGCGACCGAAACAAGAGTCGGGCGTCCTCTCCGGGGATTCAGCCGGCCTTGGAGCCTCGGAGCCGCTCCATCTCGGATTCGCGCGACTCGACCCCGCCGAGTGCAGCGATGCGTTCCATGATCTCGCGAGTTGCGACCTTCAACCGTGATCGCCGATCCTCGGCTCCGGCGATCAGCTCGGCTTTGGTCAACGGTTCGCCGAACTCGACCGTGATCCGCGGGAAGCGGAGCTTTCCGCCAATCGGGAGCGCCGTGTGAGCGTTGTGGATGTAGCAGGGAACGATCGGGACGTCTTCGGCGAGCACGAGCGAGACGGCTCCCGGACTACCGAGGAACAAACCGTCGTCCCGCGCCAATCCACCCTCGGGGAAGATGCCGATCACCTCTCCGCGACGGAGCACCGTGTGCGCGGTGCGCAGTGCCTGTCGGTTTCCCCCGCCACGAACGGCCAACGGGATCGATCGCATCCACCGGTAGAACCACCCGAGCTTCGGGCTGCGGAAGTGCAGCACCGTCATCATGAAGCAGATGCGTCGCCACTGAGACGCGCCGAGCAGCAGCGGGTCGAGGAACGACGAGTGGTTGGCCGCGAGGATGAACGGCCCATCGATCTGCGGTCGGTTGACGACCTTCAGTCGGAAGAAGACGCGAAGGAGCACGCCGCCGACGACGAACCAGAAGATCCGGAACGTCAGGCGGTTCCAAAGGCTGGCTGGCTGCTCAGCGAAGAACTGCTGAGCACCATTCGCCTGGCGGCCGGGAGATCTTGAGTCACCGGCCGCTTCTGTGCGTTCCTCAGCCAGAGGAACGACTCAGAGTCGCTGGGCCCAGGTGCTGTCCGGGTAGTTCTGACGAAGCAGGAACTGCATGTAGCCGCGCATGCGACCCGAGTCCTCACCACCCCACTTCTCCGCAGCCTGTGAACCAAAGAACAGCGCCTCGGCGACGATCCCGGCCGGGACGCCGTCGCGGTCGAGGTAGACGCGCAGGAATGCCAACAGCGACTGCTTGTAGGACTCGGAATCACCCGCCTGGCCGCGCTTCGTCAGCACGTGCCCCATGCCGAGCCAAGCACCGGACTTGACCGAAGCCTCGAGGTAGTCGGCCTCCACGAGGCCCTGGTAGATCTCGGCGGCCGCGTCGGTTTGGTTCGTGCTGCGCAGGACGTCAGCCTTCACCAGACGCGCCCGTTGCGCGACGTGCGCGGCCCCGACCGCGTCACGGATGATCTGATCGAGCTGACCTTGGATCCGGCCGGCATCGGCGTCGCCCGCGGCGAGCTCGGCGCGAATGCCGTAGAGCTTCGCATCGAGCTGGAAACCCTTCGACCAACCGACGACGGCCTCGTTCTCGTAGGCCTTGGCCGTCGTCCGCGCGTCACCGGCACCGGCCGCACCGCGCGACAGGTAGTACTCGAGCTTCATCTGGAAGAGCAGCGGTGCGTGCGCCGTCACCGGGATCTCCGACTTCAGCTCTTCGAGGATCTGGAACGCCGCCGACCACTGGCCGGCGTTGAAGGCCGCCTCGGCCGCGAGCCGGTAGCCATACTGCTTGAGCAGCTGGTCATCGACACTCTTGGCGGCGTCGAGGAACGGCACGTAGGAGTCGACCGTGTTGCCCGCCGAGAAGCCGGCGCTGAACTCGTCCCGGCCCTTGCCGAGCGTGACCTCGGCGACCTGGTCCGCCTTGCGCGTGTCCTCGCTCGATCCCTTCTTCCACAGGATCTTGTCGATGTCGTACGCCTGGACGCGGACGCCTTCGATCAGCGTGCCATCGTGGAGGAGGATCGTGTCTTTCTGAGCGAGCGCCGGCGTCGCGAGACACAGGGCGAGGAGAAGACCGCGGACGGGCATCGACATGGGCTTTTGGGTCGGAAAGCGGAGGGGTGACGTTTCCAGGGGCGCGCGCAGCCCGCACGCCGGGCGGGACAAGATGCCAACTGCGGGGCATCGGAACAACGGTCGCGCCGAAGCTCGACCCGCAGACGAACGTCGAGGCCGTGGCCGAGTTCAGTCCGCAGCGGGCTCGCCGCTGGGCGAGACCTTCCGATCTCCGGTCTCGTCGAGCAGAACTTCGCGCGTCTCTGCTGCCCCACTCTTTTTGCGCGCCTCCCAAGCGGCCGCGGCCGTCTCCCCTGTACGGCGGACCGCAATTAGCTCAGCAACGACCGCGACGGCGATCTCCTCGTGACTCCTGGCGCCGATGCAGAGACCGACCGGAGAACGGATGGCCTCGAGGAATGCCTCGTCGCAGCCCTGTTCGCGCAGCGCCTTGAAGAGCAGGAGACGCTTGCTCTTCGAGCCGATCATGCCGAGGAACTTCGACCGTTCGCCTTGCTTGTGCCGCTCGTGCAGGGCCTCGAGAACGACTCCGTCCTCCTTGTGACCACGGGTCACGACCACCGCGTAGCTGTTGGCCCGCATCGGCATCCGTTTCACCGCGTCCGGATAGGCCTCCGCCAGGGTCTCGGCAGCCTCGGGGAACCGCTCGGCGTTGGCGTAGGTCTCGCGATCGTCGCAGATCGTCACCTGGAAGCCGGCGAGCGACGCCACGTGGCAGAGCGCCTTGCTGATGTGACCTCCGCCGTAGATCCACAGGGTCGGCGTGGTGATCGGCTCGACGAAGACCGTGACCTCACCACCGCAGAGAAGGCCAGAATCGGGCGAATCCTTCTCCGTCAGTCGAAACTGCAGAGTCTGGGACTGCTCGTCCTTCAGGACCTCGAGCGCGGTGTCGTAGACCTCGGCTTCGAGACAGCCACCGCCGACGGTGCCCAGGAAGGTGCCGTCCTCGAGAACCAGAAGCCGCATCGCTTCGCGTCCTGGGGTCGAGCCACGCGTGGCCACGATCGTCGCAAGGGCGGCGGGAGTGCCTTCCTTGCGGACGCGAACGATTTCGTCGAAGAGGTCGGTCATGTGGCGGGTCGACCATCGTCGGCCCTACGGCGACCGCGCTCAAGCGGCGTCAGGTTCGCTCGCGACCCGGGTGCCGTCGCTCGAACTCCCGGAGCGCGATCGGAAGGCTCAGCACGGCGAACGAACCGGCTGCGACCAGGAATCCGACCGTGTCGTAATCGCAGGAGTCGCGCGGACTGTCGAGCTCCTCGTAGAGGATGAATCCGCCGGCGACGAACAGCCCCAACCAGCCGAGAACGAAGGCCGCCCGCGAGAAGAACGGGATCCCGCTCCGCCTCGGCCGTCCCGCCAGCTCGTCGGCGAGATCCCGCTGCTGCTGGGCGGTCAGGGCGCCACTCCGCAGTGCCTGCTCGAGGACTCGCAGCCGATTCTGGCGCTCCTTCGTGCGGTTCGACATCCAGACCAGGGCCAGGATGAAACCGAAGATGACTACGTAGCCTTCTGAGTCCATGACGAGTGGGCCGAGCTCGGCCTCGGGGAGCGTTCGCCCCCTGCTCCAGGCGCGAAGGGGCTCTCCTTCGGATCAAACCGAGGATATTCGGGGAAGGTCCAAAACCTCGCAGAATCGGTCCGGATCCCCGTCCCAGACGAACGCCGAGGAGGCCGTGAGATCACAGCGGTCGTTCTGGCGCCAGATGAACGGCAGTCCGACGGCTTCGGCCGCTTCGAGGTCAGGCTCCCGGTCCCCGACCATCACCGCGTGCTGAGCATCGATCCCCGAGTCGAGGAGAGCACAGCGCAGCATGTCGGTCTTGGTTTCGACGCGGTCCGAATCGAGGCAGAACTGGTGGTCGGTCAGCGGCCCCAGGCCGAGGCCGTCGCAGACCCCCGCGAAGTATTGCGCGCGGCAGTTGCTGGCGATCGCGAGAGCGAGCCCAGCTCGACGCAGGTGCTCGAGCAGCTCGCGGATACCCGGGAACAGGTAGTCGGTGTCGCTCGAGATCTCGGCGACTTCCATCGGCACGACGAGCTTCTTCAGATCGAGCCAGCGGTGCTTGTGTTCGGGCGGCAGGAATGGGTCCCAGACGCCGTTGTCCTTCATTCCGACGACCGCATTAGCCTCGTCGTCCGTCGGGACCGCCAGGTCGAGCCCCTCGCGCTCGGCGAAGACCTCCAACCCACGGCGCAGGACAGGAGCCCACCAGCGGAAGGTGTCGTGGAGCGTTCCATCGACATCGAAGATCACCAGTCTTGGTCGTTCGAGAGCCATCGTCGTCAGGTCGTGGTCAGGTGTCCGCGGTCTCGATCTCGATGCGATCGACTCCGGCGAGATCCGCACCTTCACGCAGCCGCGAAAGCGCAGAGCCGATCTCGGTGACCGGCGGGAGTTCGATCCGGAACAGGGGGCGCGGCTCGCCACGCCGATCCGCCTCGCGAACGGCTTCGCGCAGATCGAACATCGCTCGCTCGATCGAGACCCGCTCACCCTGGTGCAGCACGAAGTCCGGATCGACCGGCTGGACGACAAACGCCTCTCCGAGCACCTGGTCGTCGCCAGGGCCGTCGGACGTCACGCATCCACTGGCCGACCCGAGGAGAACGCCCGGCACGAGGAGCCATCGAAGACTGCTTGGGGTTCGCACGGACGACATCCTGCACCAAGGGACCTCCGACCAGAAGCCTGAGTCGTGGGATGCGGGGCTGCGCTCATGAGAAGCCCTGGTCTCGCGTTCCTGGCTGGACTTGCCGTCCTGCCCGCGGAATGCCCGTCGCCGAATGCCCCGGCGGGAGTCCATCCAAACCCAGCCGCCACGAAAACGGAATCGACCGTCGCGGGGTTGAGAAGAGAGGCGAGGGAGCGGTATCGATCCTCTATCACCGCGCGCATACCAGGAGCGGTGAGGCCAGTCGGAGTGACAGCACACGCCACGATCCGAACGCGGTGCCCAAATGACCGGCCAGATCTGCTACCCATGTCCTCGCAGTCGCAGGGCCGGGCTCGCGACTTCCGAGACCGGCCTCCCTCCCACGTGAACGATCCCATGCAAAACCCCCTCAATCGCAATCACCTCTACCTCCGCCGCAAGGTACTCAAGATCCTGGGTGCGGGATTCCAGCTGTTCGACGAGAACGACGAGCAGATCGGCTACAGCGAGCAGAAGGCGTTCAAGCTCAAGGAAGACATCCGGGTCAAAGCCGGCACGTCCAAGGACCCAAGCCCCGAGCTCCTGACGATCAAGGCTCGCCAGGTCGTCGACTTCTCGGCCTGTTATGACGTGGTCGACACCGAGGAGGGCCGCAAGATCGGCGCTCTCCGCCGAAAAGGCTTCGCGTCGATGGCCCGCGATTCCTGGCAGATCCTGGACGAGAACGACGAACAGATCGGCGAGATCAAGGAGGACAGCATGACGCTGGCCCTGATCCGTCGCTTCCTCGCCAGTTTCATTCCGCAGACTTTTCGCGTGTTCGTGGGCGGCGACGAGGTCGCTCGGATCAAGCAGAGGTTCAATCTGTTCGTCTACAAGCTCGACGCGACCTGTGACCAGCCGGAGAAGTTCGACGGACGCATGCTGACGGCGTCGACGATCCTGCTCGCAGCGATCGAAGGAGCGCAGAGCTGAGCCGCCCGCGACCGGTCTGCCGATGATCGAAGTCCATTGCGAACACTGCGGCCGCCGGTTCGAGGCTCCAAAGCAGCTGGCCGGCGGCATCACGAACTGCCCCCACTGCGGTCGGGCCACGCCGGTCGAGGGCCTACGGGATCCGTTCTGGCGGCTTCTGCAGGCCGCTGTTTTGGCCGGCGCTGCGATTCTCGGCGTGATCCTCTGGCAGACTCACGGCGTTGCGATCGGTGTCGCGAGCGGTCTCGGAGCGGCTGCGCTCGGCTGGCTCGCGTTCAAGATCGGCGGCTGATCGAACCGTGCCAGCGATTTCTGACGACCGACACCCGCTGGTGAAGGCCACGAAGCGAAGCAGTTTTGGCGGCTTGCACGGAGCCCCCGTGGTGACACACTCCAAACCTACCGCCTGATCTCCAGCGGTCCCCGACCGACCGGTCTCTCGACCGAGCCGGCCTGAGGATCGAGCACCGACGATGGACGACTTCCAGCAACTCATTCAGGACTCCGGCCCCTGGCTCGCCCCAGTGCTCGGCACGACGATCCTGCTCCTCTGCCTGCCTCTGATCGAACGCCAGGCTCGTTCGATCCTGGCCCTGGTCTTCGTGATCGCCGGACTGGCAATCGGCCTGACCGGACTGAGTGCGGAGGGCGATCGCGTGCTCGATGTCGTCAATCCGTTCCCGCCGGCGGTGGAGGAAGCGCCGCCGGAGGAAGTCGCGAACAGCGAGGGCTCGGTCTACTTGGAGAACCGCCTGATCGAACGCCAGACCGCACCGTCGTCGGCCTGGTCGGCGACGGTTGGCGGCCTGTTCCTCGTCATGGCACTCGGCACCTGGCTCACTCGCGGCCGGGACTGCAGGAAGGGACTCTGGCTCCACGCGACCGCCGTCGGGCTGTTCGTCGTGTTTGCACGACTGTGTTTCGAGAAGGTGGCCGCTCCGGCCGGCTTGGTCTGGGCGACCGGCGCATCCTTCACGATGGTGCCGCTCGGGGTGTTCTTCGGGCTCTACTCCCGCCGCCGGGAGAACGGACTCTGGGCCATGGTCGGTGGCGCACTGATCTCTGGCCTCCTGATCCGGGCGGGGATCTCAGCGGTCTCCTACCTGGCGACGATCAAGGGACAGGGATCCCACCTCGACGTTCACACGATCACCAGTTTCAACTCGCCGATCTTGGGCAAGCAGGAGTTCGACTCCCCGACCGCCTCTTGGATCGGCTGCATTCTGATCCCGCAGATGGCGATGTGGGCACCGATGCACGCAATCTCCGCGCTCCTGTTCGGCTGGATCGCGCGGCTACTGACTCGCGAGAAGGCATCGAACGACAACGACGCCTTCGAAGCGGCGCTGCCGCCAATCCAGTCGTGACCGAAGGCCGGGCCCGCCTCAGGGGCGGATCCAGGCCATCCCGTCTGGCTCGGTCCGCGTGACCAGCCGACGCGCAATCCGGAGCTCCTGCAGATCGAGCACCGTGATGACGTCCGCCTGAGTGTTCGCGACGAAGGCCTCGCGCCCGTCGAGGCTCACGAGCACGCCGACCGGAACCGGCGATTCGCCGAACTGGCCGGAGAACAGCCTCTCACCCTCCGCGTCGTCGATCGGCTCCTCGTCCATCTCGATCGATCGCATCTTCTCGCGCGCTTCGACGTCCCAGATCTCGACACGGCCAGCACTTGCGCAGGAGATTAGGGCCTTGGATCCGTCAGGCGTGAACGCGACACGGATCGGGAAGCCGTGGTCGTCTTCCGATTCCTTCACATCGAGGGTGGCGAGCACCTCCAGGGTCTCGACGTCGATCACGGACACCGTGTCCGCTGCCCGATTCGTCACCCAGACCTCCCGACCGTCGGGCCGCACCGCGATGCCCTCGCTGCCAGCCCCGGTCTCGACGACCTTCACGAGGGAGCGATTGGCGAGATCGACGACACTCACGCTGCCACTGCCGATGTTCGCGACATACGCGCGTTCATCGTCCACCGCGACCATGTGCGAGCCGGACGCCTCGGTCGGCGCAACCGCCTCGACCTCGCCTTCGACCACGTCGACGAAGGCCAGCTGCTGACGAACCTCGCTGGTGACGACGACGCGGTTCGCGTCGATGAACTGGATCCCGTGCGGACGCAGCAGCCGCGACTGTTTGGATTCGCCGTCCTCTTCGAACACCCTCAGCAGGTCGATCGTCCGCTGGGTCTCACCGTCGCTGGTACGGATCACCGTCAGAGTGCCGCCCGGCGAACGCGCGCCGTAGTTGCAGACCACCAGAAGCCCGCCGTCGCCCGAGACGGCGGCCTCGTGCGGACCCTCGCCGACCTGGATCAGGCGATGCTCGGTGCCGTCCCGCGGATCGATCAACGACACGGTCGCCTCAGCCTTGTTCAGCACCGCGAGATACGGCCGAGGCAGCTCTTTGGGCGCCGGTTTGGCGTCGTCCTGAGCCGCAACGCATGGGGCACCGAGAGCGAGCAGGACGCCAGAGAGAACGGGAATGCCAACGGAGAAACGAGCCATCTCCGACGCTCTACGCCCGGCTCTGGCCGGTCGCGAGATTCCGGTCCCATCGGAACTTCACTGAAACCCCGAAAACGCCCGATACCGTAGTCGTGACGCCGCCACCGAGGCGCGTCGGACCCGCTTTGCTCTCGCTCCCCGATGGAAACGAACGCGTTCCACAAAGTACTCTGCGCCAACCGCGGCGAGATCGCGATCCGAGTCTTCCGAGCCTGCTCGGAGCTCGGCATCAAGACCGTTGCGATTTTCAGCGAGCAGGACGCCACTCACCAACACCGGTACAAGGCTGACGAGTCCTACCTCGTCGGCGAAGGCAAGAAGCCGGTCGACGCCTACCTCGGCATCGAGAACATCCTCGAAGTCGCCGAGCGCGCCGGAGTGGACGCGATCCACCCGGGCTACGGCTTTCTGAGCGAGAACCCGCAGTTCGCCGACGCCTGTCGTGACCGTGGTATCGCGTTCATCGGTCCTCGCGGGGACGTGATCCGCGCGATCGGCGACAAGGTCAGCGCACGCAACCTCGCCGAGCGCACGAACGTCCCGACCGTTCCGGGCATGACGCTCGATCTGCAACAGGACGGAGCGATGGACCGCGCGATGGAGTTCGCGCGCGAGCACTCCCCCGTGATCGTCAAGGCCGCCCACGGCGGCGGCGGTCGCGGCATGCGCGTCGTCGGCAAGCCCGACGAGCTCGCTGACGCGATTCGCTCGGCACAGTCCGAAGCACAATCGGCGTTCGGCTCGGCCGAGGTCTTCCTCGAGAAGTTCCTCCCGCGCGTGCGCCACATCGAGGTCCAGATCCTCGGTGACCTCAAGGGCGAGATCGTCCACCTGTTCGAACGCGACTGCTCGGTGCAACGCCGTCACCAGAAGGTGATCGAGATCGCGCCGGCCCCGAACCTCGAACACCACGTGCGGCAACGCCTGCTCGACGACGCCTGCAAGCTCGCGCGCGAGGTCGGCTACCACAACGCCGGAACCGTCGAGTTCCTGGTCGCCGATGGACAGCACTACTTCATCGAAGTGAACCCACGCCTGCAGGTCGAGCACACCGTCACCGAGATCGTGACCGGAATCGACCTCGTGCAGTCGCAGATCTTCGTCGAACAGGGGCATGGGCTCGGGAGCCCGCAGATCGGCATCCACGCGCAACACGACATCCAACCGCGCGGTTTCGCGATCCAGTGCCGGGTGACGACTGAGGACCCGGAGAACGGATTCCTCCCCGACACCGGCAAGATCACCGCCTACCGCTCGGCCGAGGGCCTCGGTATCCGACTCGACACCGGCTCCGGATACACCGGCGCGGAGATCTCGCCGCACTACGACTCATTGCTCGTCAAGGCGACCGCGTTCGCACCGTCGTTCGAGGGCGCGCGACAGAAGGGCATCCGCGCGCTGCGCGAGTTCCGCATCCGTGGCGTGAAGACCAACCTGCCGTTCCTCGAGAACGTGCTCAACCACGAGCACTTCAAGAAGGGCGACACCTGGACACGCTTCATCGACGAGACTCCGGAGCTGTTCATGATGACGCGTCAGCGCGACCGCGCGACGCGCCTGCTCGGCTACCTCGCCGACGTGATCGTGAATGGCCACGAGACGATCACGCCCGAACAACGCCGAGTCCCGGGCAGCTTCGTCGAACCGCGCATGCCGCAGTGCCCGGACGGCCCACTGCCCGACGGCACGGTGCAGATCCTGGAGCGCGACGGCCCGGAAGGCCTCGCGCGGTGGGTTCGCGAGCAGAAGCACCCACTCGTCACCGACACGACAATGCGCGACGCGCACCAGAGCCTGCTGGCGACGCGGGTTCGAACAAAAGATCTGCTGCGAGTCGCACCTGCGACGGCCCACCTCGCGGCCGGCCTGTTCTCGACCGAGACCTGGGGCGGCGCGACCTTTGATGTCGCCTACCGATTCCTGCACGAAGACCCCTGGGATCGCCTGCGCAAACTGAAGCGCGCGATGCCGAACCTGATGCAGCAGATGCTGCTGCGCGGCGCGAATGCGGTCGGCTACACCAGCTACCCGGACAACGTCGTGCGGGCCTTCGTCGACGAGGCGGCGGAAGCCGGCATCGACGTGTTCCGCATCTTCGACAGCCTGAACGACCTCGACAACATGCGTGTGTCGATCGATCAGGTGCTGACGACCCGCAAGGTTGCCGAAGTCGCGATCTGCTACACCGGTGACGTCGACCACCCCGAGCGCACCAAGTACTCGCTCGACTACTACGTCGAACTCGCCAAACGCGTCCAAGACCTCGGGGCCCACATCCTCTGCGTCAAAGACATGGCAGGCCTACTGCGCCCGCGCGCGGCGCGGATGCTCGTGGAAGCGCTGAAGGATGCGATCGATCTTCCGATCCACCTCCACACGCACGACACGAGCGGCAACGGCATCGCGACTTACATGGAGGCGATCCAGGCTGGAGTCGACATCGTCGACACCGCGCTCGCACCGATGGCCGGGATGACGAGTCAGCCGAGTATGAACGCGCTCGTCGCCGCGCTGCACGGGACGAATTTCGACACCGGGCTGCGCAACAAGCACCTGCAGCCACTCGCTGACTACTGGGAGGACGTGCGGGAGTTCTACACGCCGTTCGAGTGCGGCCTGAAGAGCGGCACCTCCGAGGTCTACTACCAGGAGATCCCAGGCGGTCAGTATTCCAACCTCCGCCCGCAGGTAGCCTCGCTCGGCTTGCTGCATCGCTGGAACGACGTGAAGCACGCCTTCGCGATCGTGAACCAACTCGTCGGCGACATCCCGAAGGTGACGCCGTCGTCAAAGATGGTCGGCGACTTCGCGATCTTCGTCGTGCAAAACGACCTACTCGTGCTCGAGGAGGACTTCGATTCCTCCGTCCGATCGACGCTCGAGAAGGTCATCGACGCCTGTAAGCACCTCGACCTGCCGCTGAGCGTCGTCGGCTACTTCCAGGGTCAGCTCGGCAACCCACCGGGCGGGTTCCCGGAAGTCCTGCGCGAAGCCGTCTTGCGCGGATTGCCGCGCTTGACAGAGCGTCCGAGCGAAGCCCTCGACCCACTCGACTTCGATGCACTGCGCGACCAACTCGAGAAGAAGCACGGGCGACAACCCCCTCGATACGAAGTCGTCAGCGCCGCGCTTTACCCGCGCGTGTTGGACGACTTCTGCAAGTTCCGCAACCGCTTCGGCGACGTGTCGATCCTCGACACCGAGAGTGCGTTCTACGGACTCGAGCCCGGCAAGGACATCTGGGTCGACCTCGAGGAGGGCAAGACTCTAGTCATCCGTCTCGACGCCGTGACCGAGCTCAACGAGGACGGCACCCGGACGGTCTACTTCACGCTGAACGGGCAGAGTCGACCGGTCACCGTGCCCGATCGTTCGGCCGGGACTCTCGAAGAGATGGGTCGCCAGGCGGATCCGGCAGACCTCGACCAACTCGGCGCACCGATGCCGGGCAAGGTCCTCGGAGTCAGCGCCAAGGTCGGCGACAAGGTTGCTGAAGGCGATCCGTTGATGACGCTCGAAGCGATGAAGATGGAAACGATTGTCCGTGCCCCGCACGACGGATCGGTCACCGAGATTCTCGTCCGCGAGGGTCAAGCGATTCAGAGCGGTGAACTGCTCGCGATCGTGTCATCGAACTAAGCGCTTCGCGACTCAGCTGGGCGTCAGACGGTTCACGACTTCGTCGAGAACCTCGTCGTCCACGGCGAAGTGGAACCGCAACGTCCGCTCGCTGCCGGCGTCGAAGCGGAACACATCTCCCGGAACCCCGTTGATCCGGAAGCGATCGATCATCGCGTGCGCGGCATCGAACGGGTCGAGATCGCCGAGCACGCTCCGGTAGTCGGCGAGGACGTAGTAGGCACCCTCGGGTCGAAGGACTTCGAAGCCACGACCGGTCAACGCCGAGCACAAACGGTCGCGGCGGCGTTCGTAGTCCCGACCGAGATCGCGGTAGAACGATTCGGGTAGCTGTTCGAGCGCGCGTTGCACACCGCGCTGCATCGGACGCGGCGCACATACGTGCAACTGGTCACAGGCACGCCCGATGGCTTCCGCCGCCTCGGCGTCGGCGATTGCGTAGCCAATCCGCCATCCGGTGACCGAGAAGGTCTTCGAGAAGCTGCCGAGCGTGATCGAACGATCCTCGAGCCCCGGCACCGTCGCCGGTGCCGTATGGGTCAGCCCGTCGAACACCATGTGCTCGTAGACCTCGTCGGTGAGGACGAGGATCTCGGTCCCCGCCAGGACCTCCGCGAGCTGTTCGAGTTCGGAACGCCGAAACACCTTGCCGCTCGGATTGGCCGGCGTGTTGACGACGACCGCCTTGGTCTTCGGTCCGATCGCCGCCCGCAGGGCCTCTGGGTCGAACCGGAGATCGTTCGCGGAATCGAGTCGCACCCCGCGCACCGTCGCGCCACAGAGCTGCAGCGCACTGCGGTGATAGGAATAGAACGGCTCGAACAGCAGAACCTCGTCTCCCGGGTCGAGGAAGACGGTCGCGACGGCGACCATCGCCCCCGACGACCCGAGGGTCACGACCACTTGGTCGGGATCGACCGATTGGCCGTGAAAGCGTCGGCGATGGTCGGCGATCTGCTCCCGGAGCTCCGGCAGCCCGAGGTAGGGCGTGTAGACCTGCCGTTCCGCTCCACCGTAAATCGACTCCAAAGCACCATCTACCAAGGGTTTAGGAGGATCAAGATCGCAAACCCCCTGCCCGAGGTTGATCCCTCCGTCGACCGCGTCGATCACCGCTGTGAGAGCCCGAAGCGGATTCGGGCGGCCGAGCGACGCAGCCCGCGCCGACCGAGACTGGAGAGGCTTGGTCATCCTCGGCAAGATACCGGTCTGCCTCCGTCCATCGCGCGCGCTGCTTCCAGGAACGGCCGTGCCGTGGGCGAAACGCAGAAACCGGCGATTCCTCCCCCTCTCGGAATCCCGAAACCTGTGATCGTGCCGGCCGGCTCGACTACAGTTACGAGGCGGCCCGGAGGGCTGCCGGTCGGTCCCCTCTCCGACCTGTCAAGAACGGCTCGAATCCACATGTCCCGCAACATGTTCCGACTTTTCGATGCGTCGACGAAGTCCGAGGCCTCGCCTCGGACGCGCTCGTCCCGACTGACCTTCCCGCAACTGAGCGTGAGCGCCCTGATGAGTGGTGCACTCGCCCTGAGCGCGCTGACTCTCGTCGGGTGTTCGGGCGGCAGCTCCGGCAGCCCCGAGAACCGGGGAGCGTTCGTGATTCAGTCGATCTCGACCGGGCAGGGTCAGATTTGGCCCTACCGCGTCCGCGCGATCGACCCGATCACCGGCATGCCTGGGACCGAGATCCTGAACATCGAGTCGCAGGCGGATCTCGCAACCGCCGTCGATGGCAACGATGTCCTACCGGTCGCGACGTTCCCCGTGGGCACGACGCTCATCAATGGCGAGCAGGGCAACCAGTTCATGCTGTTCCGGTTCAGCAACGCGCTGAGCCCGCGCACGATCCTGAGCGAGAACATCTCAGATCAGCTGGCGAACTCGGGCCTGACGAGCGCGCTGTCGATCGTCGCCTACGACCCGACCCTCGAGACCACAGTGGCCGTGCGCGGCCGTGGCTTCGTAAACGGCCAGACTTTCATCCAGCAACCGAACGGCTCTCTCGAACTCGTGCAGGCGGTCGAGGTCGACACGGACGGTGACGTTCAGGTCGTCAACCCGATCGCCAACGGTTTCCCGAGGGGATTCTTCGGCGACACGGACCTCGTCGGCTCGAACGTGTTCGTGTTCATCGCGGACACCGACGGAAACCTCAGCACTCTCGAGAGCTTCGACCCGGATGCGCGGAATCTGCTGCTGCAGATTCGGGTCGACGCGACGATCCAGAACACCGACGGCAGCCTGATCGAGAACGACGCCGCAGTCGCGACAACCGTCGGAAGGGACCCGAACCCGGCCAACGTCGTCGGCTTCTCGGGCAACCGTCTGCTGCAGATTTCCCCAGGGAACGGCCAGACCGACGTTCCGACCACCGAGCCGATCCTGATCGACTTCAACAAGCCGGTCCAGCCGTCGGATGTCGGCCAACTGTTCTCGCGCACCGACCTCACGCCGACCCCTGGAGGCATCACGCTGCGTGTGACGATCGCGCAGAACGACTTCACGTCGCTCTACTACGCCGACCCGGTCTCGCCGGGCGACCTGATGAGCTACATGCTGCGTCCGGCCTCGGCGTTCCCGGGACAGGAGCTGGTCAACTGCTCGGTCACGGCGTCGCAGATCCGCGCGCTGAAGGACCTCACTCCGCTCGGCAACGACGTCGAAACGGAATACCGGACCGGCGACGGTGTCGGCTTGGTGAACGCGCCGGTCGCGCCGGGTGCGATCTACATCGGCCTCGACGGAGCCACTCCGGGCATCCAGGTCATCGACGTCAACGGTTTCGGTCAGGGCACGAACGGCCTCGACCCCGACCCGATCACGGGCGAGCCGACGCAATCGCCGCTCGAAACGTTCTTCGCCGAGAACAACCCGAACATCGGTCTCCCGGGCATCACGCCCAACCTGTTCCCGGGCACCTCGACGGTCGACGCTGGAAGTGACGGCCCGTTCACCCTGACCGAGAACACGGACGGCGGCACGATCCTCGCCGGATCGCCGCTGCTCGCGAGCGTCACCGACATCCAGATCGGTTCGCCGCTCGACGTCCTCTTCAACGATGCCGACGGCAACCCCAACGCCGACGGCCAGAACCAGGTCAACGTCCTGACCAACCTGCCGCAGACGGGCAACTCGATCGTCGTCGAGCCGCACCCGAACCCCCCGAAGCTGATCTTCCCGCCGCTGAGCCTGGACGCTCAGATCTTCGGTGAGGAGCCGACGGCCGGTGGTATGAACCAGCTGATCCCGGGTGCCACAGATGACTTCCGCATGCGGACCGTCTTCGGCTTCTTCGGCCCAGCTGCTCCGCCGCCGTCGCCGCCGCCGCCGCTGCAGTTCATGCCGTTCTCGTCGCGTCAGCAGGTCGGTCACTTCCTCTACGTGCTCGACTCGGACAATAACCAGATCCAGGTCCTCAACAGCAACCGCATGACGCTGCTGGCGACGATTCCCCAGTCGGACCCGGTCAACCTCGCGATCTCGCCAAACCTGGCGATCCTCGCCTGCGCGAACTTCGCGTCGTCGACGGTCTCCTTCGTCGACATCGATCCGCGCAGCCCGACGTTCCACACGGTCATCGCAGAGACCTCGGTCGCTGAAGGCCCGATCGACGTCGTGTTCCAGCCAGATGGCGAGACCTGCTTGGCGCTGAGTTCGATCGAGAACTCGCTGACCGTCATCGGCACGGCCGACTACGTCGTCGACACCCAGACGACCGGAGCGATCACCGACCCGATCGGTGTCGTCTGCACTCCGCGGTATCTGAACACCGGCAACACCTCGAACCTCTACTACGCCTACATCCTCAACGGAGACGGCACGGTGACGGTGTTCGAATCCGGTCCGGACGGAACGAACGGCATCGGCTTCGACGACATCATCGGAACGATCCAGCCGCAGTTCCCAGACCCGACGGACATCGTGTTCGACTACGCGTCGCAGCTCGGTGGCTTCTGGGTCACCCACCGCGACGAGTTCGGTGTCGCTCAGATCTCTCGCGTCGAGCTGACCGGCTCTCCGCAGGGCCCGGTGCCGATCCAGCAGAACACGGGCAACTTCGTTCTGCCGCCGACCTTCCGCCAGAAGGAGTGGACCGTGACCGACACCATCGGTGGGATCGGCAACGGCCAGCCGACGACGCTGAACCTGTCGGGCAACTCCGTCACAACCATCGCGTTCGACGACCTGCTCACCGGCGGCGCGAACCCGAACCAGCTGACGAACTTCAACGGCGACCGCGGTCAGTCGATCTGGAGTCACTCCGCGAAGGGCGCGATCCTTGGCGGCGCTCCCGCGAGCACGCCGAACCTGATGTTCGTCGCTCTCAGCGACGTCGGCCTGGTCGACGTGGTCGACCTCCGAGCCCGAGTCGTCCTCGCGACGATCGATGCTCCTGGCGTTTCGGTACTGTCGAACTACTTCCGTCAGTGATCGAGCCAACTGGCGCGGTGCGCCTCTCCGAAGCCGAACGCGTCCTGCAGGACTCGTTCGGCTTTCGTGATTTCAGGCCCGGCCAGAAGGAGGCCGTCGAGGCGGCCCTCGGGACGGATGACGTCCTGGTCGTCATGCCGACCGGTGCGGGCAAGTCGCTCTGCTATCAGGTCCCGGCGGTCTGCCACGAAGGCTACACCCTCGTGGTGAGCCCCCTCATCGCGTTGATGAAGGACCAGGTCGACTCACTCCGCGAATACGGGGTGAACGCCGCGGCCCTGCACTCCGGGACCAGCGGCGAAGAGCGGCGACAGATCGCTGAAGACCTGCAATCGGGCGCACTACGGATCCTTCTGGTAGCCCCCGAGCGATTCCGCAGCGGACGCTTCCTGCAGTTCGTGAAGCAGTTCCGCCCCCAACGGTTCGTGGTCGACGAAGCACACTGCATCAGCCAGTGGGGCCACGACTTCCGCCCGGACTACCGCCGCCTCGATGACGTGGTGACCGAACTCGGCCGCCCACCGCTGACAGCGCTCACCGCAACAGCAACCCCAGAGGTTCGCGACGACATCGTCCGCCAGTTGCAGATGCGGTCACCGACGACCGTGCTGACCGGCTTCGACCGCCCGAACCTGAGCTTCGAAGTGCTCGACGCCCCGGCACGGAAGGACAAGCTCGAGATACTGAAGCGCGTGCTGCTCGAAGTCGACGGAACGAGCATCGTCTACGCCGCGAGCCGCAAGGCCGTCGAAGAAGTCACAGCGGAACTCGAAGCCGCCGGACACGCTGCGGCGGCTTACCACGCCGGCCTCCCCGACGAGACCCGCTCGATCGTCCAAGACGGGTTCATGGAGGATCAGCACGATGTGCTGGTCGCCACGAGCGCGTTCGGCATGGGCGTCGACAAGTCCGACGTGCGACTCGTGTTCCACCACGACCTACCCGGCTCGCTCGAGGCCTACTACCAAGAGGCCGGTCGCGCGGGCCGCGACGGCGAACCCGCACGCTGCGTGCTGCTGAACCACGGCGGCGACTACCGACTGCAGAAGTTCTTCATCGATCAGTCCAACCCCCCGCTCGATCTCTTCCACAACCTGTGGAACACACTGTGCTCGGTCGAGCCGCATTCGGCGGTGTCCGCGAGCCAACTCGCGAAACAGTGCGACACGAAACCGGACAACGCGTTCTTCACCGCGCTCCGCACCTTCCGGTCCCTGGGTTTCGTCGAGACCGGAGGCGACTCGATTCAGCTGACGGGCAGCTTCGAAGGCTCGGCCCCGGTCGACCCAGCCGAGCTCTCGGAGAAGCGCCGCCGTGATGAGCGACGCCTCGGTCAGATCCTCGAATACGGCCGCTCGCGCACCGGCTGCCGACTCGCTCGCATTCGAAAACACTTCCTCGGAGAGGCCGGAGATCCGTGCGGTCGATGCGACCTGTGCGTTCACGGCGGCGACGAACGACGGCTCGAAGAGAACGAGGTCGAGACCGTCCTTCGGACGCTCGATGCGATGACCGAGCTGGACTTCCGGTTCGGCGCTCAGAAGGCCGCCCGCGTTCTGATCGGCGATCGCGGCAAGGATCTCGCGCAGCGCGGCATCGATCGCTCCCCCGCGTTCGGCGTCTTCACCGGTTGCTCGGAGTCGAGCATGCGCGACCTGCTGAGCTATCTGGAAGACCACGGACTCCTGTGCCGCGAGCCCTTCCAGCGCCGCGACGGCCAGACGGGCGGCCTCGTACTGGGTCTCGCCCCCGAAGCCTTCGAAGCGATCGAGCGACGTGAGTTGCCTGAGCTCCCGCCGGTGCCGATTCCGTCGGCCGACTCCGGCCGAGGCCGGAAGAGCCCTGCACTGCGCAAGCGGCGAGAGAAGGACGCGGCCCGGAGCACGCTGTCGCCGGAACTTCTTTCCGACCCCCACTTCGCGCGCCGTGCGGAGGCGCTCCGAACGCTTCGCCAGCAGCTAGCGGGTGGCCGCCCGGCGTACACGGTGTTCGGCAACGAGACTCTCGAGCAACTCGCCGTGCGCCCACCGCACGACGAGGAGAGCTTCCTGCAGATCAAGGGACTCGGCCCGGCGAAGTGGAAGCGCTTCGGCGACGAGGTCCTGACCTGCCTGCGTGAGGTTTGAGGAAGCGGTCGCCAGCCCGGCGACTGCTATCCTCGCTCTATGCGCGCTCCTTCGCTCCGGATCGTTCGCCCCATCGTCCTCGTGCTCTCCATCGCCGCACTCAGCCAAGGTGCGACGACGGCACAGGACAAGGCCCCGGACGCCACACCGTGGATCCAGGAACAACTCCCTGATCTGCGGACGCTCTACGAGCACCTGCACCGCAACCCGGAGATTTCGTTCCGCGAGGTCGAAACCAGCGCGCGGATGGCGAGGGAACTGACCGAAGCCGGATTCGAGGCCACCGATCACATCGGGGGACTCGGCGTCGTCGGAGTCCTACGCAATGGCGAAGGTCCGACGCTTCTGTTCCGAGCCGACATGGACGCGCTCCCGCTCGGAGAACGGACCGGGCTGCCCTACCAGTCAAAGATTCGGACCGAGTCGCCCGACGGCCGCGTCGCCGGCGTGATGCACGCGTGCGGACACGACGTGCACATGACGAACTTCGTCGGAACCGCACGCTACCTATCGAGCCACCGGGACTCTTGGCGGGGGACCCTCGTGTTCATGGCGCAACCGGCGGAGGAGCGATCAGGCGGCGCACAGCAGATGATCGACGACGGCTTGTTCGAACGCTTTCCGCGGCCGGACTTCGCTCTCGCAATGCACGTGACGCACGAACTCCCGACCGGACACGTCGCCCTTCGACCAGGGCCGGCGATGGCGAACGTCGAAAGCGTGGACGTGACGTTCCACGGACGTGGCGGCCACGGGGCCGCTCCCCACACGACGATCGACCCGCTCGTCATCGCAGCGCGCTACGTGCTCGACATCCAGACGATCATCAGCCGTGAGCTGACGCCGACAGATCCAGCGGTGGTGACGGTCGGTCGCATCGACGGCGGCACGAAGCACAACATCATCGACGAGACCTGCCGCCTGCAGATCACGATTCGCAGCTTCGACCTCGAGGTCCATGAGCACATCAAGGAAGCGCTGGTCCGGAAAGCTGAGGCTCAGGCGATGTCCGCCGGTGCGCCCGAACCCGAACTGAGTTTCTCGGAGTTCACCCCGGTGCTCTACAACGACCCAGACCTCCACGACGAGGTCCGCGCGGCATTCGTCGGGTCACTCGGAGGCTCGCAGGTCCATACCGCAGAGATGGTCATGACGGCTGAGGACTTCGGCCGCCTAGGCCGCGCCGGCGTTCCGAGCGTGATGTTTCGCGTCGGGACGATCGGAACCGAACGATGGGAGAGACTGCAGTCCGCGGGCGAACAGCCGGCTCCACTGCACAGCCCGCTCTACTATCCGGAGCCAAACGGCTCGCTCACAACGGCGCTGCGCGCCACCATCGCTGCCGTGCAGCACCTGCTTCCGCCAGGCCGCTGACCGCCTCGGTCAGGCGGAGCCGCGGAGGTAGTCAGCGTTCGACACCTCGGACTCGACGCCCTCGCCCTGGTCGATTTCCGACCAGATGGCGTCCCAAAGACGCTCGCGAGCAACGAGCGACCGCAGCGCACCCTCGCGGATCTGCTGCTGTGCACGAGCCGTGGTCGCGTGGCGGACGAGCGCCTCGCGCAACCAGGCGCCGTGGTGAACGTCCTGCTCGAGGTGGCAAGGGAAGTAGAAGACCTCGTGGTCTTGGAATCCGAGTCTCCGAAGACCGGCATGGAGCTTGCCAAACATCCGTGGCAGAGCCCATTCATGACCCGGCCCGAGAGCGCCTAGGGCACTGAGCCAAGCAGACTCACCGCAGATCCGTTCGTGCTCCCGAACGAACCCCTGCGCGGCCTCGCTGTGAGGGTTCGCGGCGAGCATCAGGTCATCGGCGCCGAGGGAGCCCAGGAACGACCGGTAGAGCGATCCGTGATCCTGCCCTCCCGTGCCGCTGCCGAATTCGTCGACCAACACCTTCGCGATCCAGAGCTTGTCTCGCGTGTCGTCGGCCCGCAGGAGCAGGAGCTCGAGGTAGTGCGTGAACCGCTCGACCACGTGGCGGTGGTGCAGACCGAACCGCAGGAAGTCACCGACCGGCGCTCGATGCGCGAAGTGGTCCAGCAGCGGATGACGCACCGCCCGGTGCGCCGCCAACTCGGCATCCAGATCGGAGAGGAAGCGCTCCGCAACCTCGTTCGAACTGTTCCTGGACTCGCTCACGCGCGGGTCAACAATCTCGAGGGTGGCGGATTTCGATCAGAGCAGCAGAACCGCTTGGATCCGCTGGATCGTCGATCAGGCCGCGGGTGAGCCCGGTGATTTTCGCGGGATCCGGGCCCTCGTCCTCCGGATGGCGACCACGCGCGGGCTTCCGACCGAGCCCATCGAGGCCTGGTTCCGGCCACTCCCGGGGCCACCTGGCTCATGCGCTGCTCCGGAACCGACCGAGCCACCGCCTGGTGACCCCGCCTTCCTGGCCGAGTGCCGGGAGGCGCTCCACGCCAACGCAGCGGGCGACCGGTTCGCGCGCAAGCAGTCGAACGCCTTCCCGACCCCGACCCCGCTCGCGGATCAGATGGCCGAGTCGCTCCTGGAACCGCGACGTCCGCGTCGGATCCTGGACCCGGCCTGTGGAGCCGGCGCCCTCTTGTTGGCCGTTGCACGACGCGTTCCTCAGGATCCCAAGCCAGTCACGACCCAACTCCTCGGGACGGACATCGACCCGATCGCGATCGCCCTGGCTCGTTCCGCCCTGTGGTTCGAGCTCACCGATCAGGGCCTCGACCCAGACACCTCGGCTGCCGAACTGACCGAGTGGATCCGAGTCGCAGACGGCCTCGACGAAGCGCCCGAATCCGTGGATGGCCTGATCGCCAATCCGCCCTGGGACCAACTGCGCTGGGACGACGCCGCCTTCTTCGTCGATCTCGATCCCGAGCACCGAACACGCAAGCGCCGAGAAGCCGACCCGATCCGGGACAGACTGCTCCGCTCGGATCCCGAGCTGGAACGCCGCTACCACGCGGCGAAACAGGCCCACGCCGATCTGGTGAAGCGAAGGCGGGGGCAATTCCCCCGAGCGAGCGAACGCGGGATCCCGCACCTGGCGCCGATGTTCGTCGAGGCCGCCCTACACCAACTGCGGCCGGGAGGCTCAGCGGTCCTCCTCGTGCCCTCCGGTCTGCACACGGACTTCGGCTGTCGCGCGCTTCGAGAAGAGCTTCTGACCGAGCACGAGGTTGATCTGTGGATCGGGTTCGAGAACCGCGCCCGGCTGTTCCCGCGTGTCGACGGACGATTTCGGTTCGACCTGCTGCGCGTCAGGAAGTCCGGAAGCGACTCTCGCCGCCCAGTCCGCTGCGGCTTCCTGAACACCGAGCCCAGGTCGATCGACGAGTTGGCTCCGATCGCGATCTCCCCGGCCGACATCCAACTCGCATCGCCCGCCTCGTTCGCGATGCCCGAGCTGAGAGGTCAGCGAGAAGCCGACCTCTTCTTTCGGCTCGCCGAGCGCAACCACCGCTTCGATGCGCATCCGGATCTCGAGTTCGAAGTACGACGCGAGTTCGATCTGACTCTCGATCGGTCGGCATTCGTGCATCGGGACCAGCACCGCGAGTCCGGCGTCGATCTCGTCCCCCTGATCGAGGGCCGACACATCGAGGCATTCCGACCGAACGCCAAGGCCTACGTCGAAGGGAGCGGCCGTCGAGCTCGTTGGGATCGGACCGAACCCAGCTGCGACGAACCAACGGCCCAGTACTACGTCCCCCGCGCACTGGCCCACGAACGCGACCCGCTCTTCAGCCGCCCCAAGGTCGGGCTGATGGCGATCGCTTCGGCGACGAACACCCGTTCGGCGATCTGCACCCCGCTGCAAGGCATGGCACTCGGCAACTCGGTCCTGTCCCTGCGCTGCCGCTCACAGGGCGACCGAGCGACCCTTGTGCTTGCGGCGGTGTTGAACTCCTTCGTCTACGACTGGTGGCTTCGGCGCCGCCTCGGCGGCCTGAACCTCAATCGCTTCCTCCTCGAGGAGACGCCGGTCCCGCCGATGGGACCGCTCTGGAGTTCCGAGGAAGTCGCAGACCTCGCGACCCGGCTGACCTGGCCAAACCCGCGAAGCGAATGGATCGATCCCGTGTCGCGCCGACAAGCTCGCGCGCGACTCGACGCGATCGTGGCGCGGGCCTTCGGCTGCGACCGGAGCGAATTCGCGCAGATCCTCGACTCGAATCGAGGCGAACCCCGGGGGTTCTGGCGCGTCGACAAGGAACGACCGGAGGGGGAGCGCCTTCCCCAGCTAGCGCTCGAGGCCTTCGACCGGGAACTGGCCGCTCAGACGTCGTCGCGTTCTTCGGCCGACACGAAGTCGAGCGCCGCCGAGTTCATGCAGTAGCGCAAGCCGGTCGGCTTGGGTCCGTCGTCGAAGACGTGCCCGAGGTGCGCATCACACCGGGCACACCGGGTCTCGATCCGCGGCGGATGATTCGGGAGCGAACGATCGACCACCTCCTTGATGTGGTCGGCATGGATCACCCGGAAGAAGCTCGGCCAGCCGCAGAACGCGTCGAACTTCGTGTCCGACTCGAACAGCGGCAGACCACAGCAAACGCAGTCGTAGCGACCCACCGCATCGTGCTTCGAATACTCCCCGGAACCGGGCCGTTCCGTGCCCGACTGCTGGGTCACGTAGAACTGCTCAGGCGTGAGCTGAGCACGCCACTCGTCCTCGGACTTCCGGATCGGGGCCAGGTCCTGCGGCGGGATCTTCGACTTGTCGGAATCAGTCATCGGAGGTTTCTACGAACGCGGGTTCCCAAATCCGTCGACCTGGGAACGGTCAGGTGCTCCGCCCTCCTAGGACGAGTCGCCGCAGCAAGGCAAAGGTGCCGAGGGCGCAGGCGATCTCCGTGACCCCGGCAACCGCAAAAGCCCCCGAGAAGGCATCGTGGTCCGGCTCGTTACCGCCGAGCCATTGGATCACGGTCGCGACGACGAGCGGCCCGAACACGAACCCGATCGAACCCGCGGCGTTGAATCCACCCATGGCCGTCGAGCGGGCATCCGGAGGCGCCAGGTCCTGCGTCAGCATCAGAGACGGAACGAACATGACCGCGGAGACGATGCCGAGCCCCACCATCACGTACGGCAACGACGGCACGGACCACCAACCGAGTGAGCAGAGCCCGACGCCGTAGATCGCCGAGCCGTAGACGAGCATCCGAGTCCGCGACCAACGTTCACCAAGACGACCAGCCGGATACGACAGAACACCGAAGGGGACCAAGAACGCGGCGAGTAGGAGCCCTGTGCGCTTCGGCTCGAGACCGTGCACCTCGGACATCCAGAGAGGGAACGCCGTCACGAAGCAGCCGACCGTGAAGCGATCGACAAACGCGTAGAGCCACGGGACCAAAAGCCCCCGCTCCGACTTCAGCGCGGCAACGATCCGCCCGAGACCGGGTCGGGACTCGCCACGCTCCGCTTCGAGGAGGAATGCCCCGACGAAACAGGCCGTGATCGCATCGACGACCGCAGCACCCCGCAGCGGTAGAAGCGGATCCTCGTTCCCGAGTTGTCCACCGAGGGCCGCGCCGAACGCGACACCGAGCGTGATGCCCGAACCGACCATCCCCATCACCACGCCGCTCGAGCGCGTCCGCGCCGTGTCGCTCGCCACCGTCAAGAGCAAGGACAGGGCCGCGATGTGCGCACAGCCCTCGACGAACCGCAGCGCGAGGAACGCCCAGAAAGGCAGGTCCTGGGTCATCGCGAGGAAGCAGAGCGCGTCGAGCAACAACGCGTTGACGATCCAAGCTCGTCGACGCCCCGTCCGATCGGACAGGGCGCCGATGATCGGCGCGGTCAGGAACGCGCCGATCATGTTCACCGACATGAACAGCGAGGTCAGGAAGACCGACACTTCGAACCGTTCACGCACCAGCCCACGCAGCACCGGGACCGGCAGGGTCACCGGCAGCAGGACGAGGACGGCAATCAGCCCGAGAAGCAGCGGACGGGTCGTTCGGGGCGCGGATTCCAGCGGATTCGATCGCAGGGGAAACGTTGGACAGGGACCTTCGCAGGCGGGCAGGAGCTTGGATTCGACCGACGTTCCAACCTGCCGTGCGAGATTCCGCTCGCACACCGCGTCTGCCGATCCTAACGATTGGGCGTGCGAATCCTCGTCTCGGGACCAACCGGCCTGATCGGTCGGGCTCTCTGCCGCCGCCTCCGCTTCCTCGGACACGAAGTCGTCGGGCTGTCACGCTCGGATCGAGCCGGGATGATCCGGTGGAACCCCGCGCGCGGTCAGCTCGCTCCGGCCGAGGTCGCCGGCTTCGACGCGGTCGTGCACCTGGCCGGTGAGAACGTCGCCGGAGGTCGCTGGACCGAGGCCCGCAAGCGACGGATCCGTGAGAGCCGAGTCGAGGGCACGGGCCTCCTCGCCCGGTCGCTGATCGAATCCGGCCAGCCACCGAAAGCCTTCGTGTCGGCCTCCGCAGTCGGGTTCTACGGCTCGAAGGTCGGCAGCGACCAGGACCCGATCCTCGACGAGTCATCCTCCGCCGGCGAGGGCTACCTGGCCGACGTCGCACGAGCCTGGGAAGACGCTAGCCGAGCGATCGAGGACGCTGGATCCCGCCGCGTGCTGGTTCGCATCGGTGTCGTGCTCGACCCCGAGGAGGGCGCCCTCGGCAAGATGCTCCCGCCGTTCCGACTCGGTGTCGGTGGAGTCGTTGGCTCGGGCCGACAGTGGATGCCTTGGATCACCCGCGACGATGTGTGCGCCGTGATCGAACGCGCGATCGAGTCCGAGTCACTCCGAGGCCCGGTCAACGCCGTCGCCGGCTGTGTCCAGAACCGCGAGTTCGTTCGGGAGTTAGGCCGTGCGCTTCGCCGACCGACCCTGTTCCCGCTGCCGGGCTTCGCCGTGAAGCTCCTCTTTGGCGAGATGGGGCAGCGGCTCCTGCTCGAAGGAATGCGGGTGGAGTCGAGGGTCCTCGCCGATCTCGACCACCGATTCGGCGACCCGAACCTCACGGGCGCCTTCCGCCGCCTGACTCAGCTCGGCGGCTCCTGCTGACCTCTCGCGCGGTTCAGAGTCCGAGGAAGCGATGGCTGGCCGGCATCCGGCGGCCGACCCAAGAGCGCTCGCTGACACGCAGCGCCGGCGGGATCTGCATCCGCTTGAACTCGTTGAACGCAACCTTGCGGTAGATCTCGCGCACCGTGTCGAGCTCCTCCCCGGTCCGCTCGGCGACCGTGTGGCAATCGTTCAGCCGCTCGACCAGGGACTTCAGGATCACGTCGAGCCGGTCGTAGGGCGGCAGACTGTCCGTGTCGGCCTGGTCCGGTCGCAGCTCCGCCGAGGGCGGTTTCTCGATCGACGAGATCGGGATGCGCTCGCGATCGGCGTTCAGGTGCCGAGCCAGATCCCAGACCTCGGTCTTCCACAGGTCTCCGATCGGCGCGAGCGCGCCGTTCGTGTCGCCATAGAGAGTGCAGTAACCGACAGCCAACTCGCTCTTGTTGCCGGTCGCCAGGGCCACCGCTCGCCGCGAGTTCGCGACGGCCATCAACAGCGCCCCGCGGATCCGCGATTGGAGGTTCTCGCCAGCGAGACCGCTGACCGCATCGAGCGGCTCGAGCATCTGCTCGTAGGCCTGGTGCACGCCATCGATCGAGAGTTCGTCGCAGGACATGCCGAGATTCTTGGCCAGCGCGTGCGCATCGGCCCGCGAGTGGTCGCTGCTGTAACGCGAGGGCATCGCGAACCCATCGACCCGATCGGCACCGAGAGCATCGACGGCGAGCGTCGCCGTGACCGCCGAGTCGATTCCACCCGACAGTCCGACGACCGCACGTTCGATCCCGAACTTCTCAGCGTAGTCACGGATTCCGACGGTCAGCGCGCGGCGGTGCATCTCGACCAGCGGGATCTCGGGAGCCGCCAGGTTCCACTCGGCGTCGAGATCGATGATCTGAACGACCTCCTCGAACGCCACCGGCTCGACGGCCAACCCCTTCGGGCCGACTCCAGTCGAACCACCGTCGAACAGCATCCCGACATTGGCTCCGACCTGGCTGCAGAACACGATCCGGGTCTGATGCCGCTCAGCCGCAGCCTTCAGCATCTTCAACCGGAAGCGGTCCTTGCCCTCTTCGCTTCCGCGACGTCGATCCCAGGGGCTCGCGGACAGATTGACGATCAGATCGACCCCGGACTGCGCCATCCGCGCGACCGGGTCGAGTCCGTAGAGGCGCTGGTCGAAGAACTCGGCGTCGTTCCAGGCGTCCTCACAGATCGTCACGCCGAGGCGCAAGCCACCGAACTCGACGATGTTCTGCTCGGGATCTGGCCAGGGCTGGAAGTAGCGCGTCTCGTCGAAAACGTCGTAGGTCGGCAGTAGACACTTCCGCGCGACGACCCGGCACAGCCCGTCATCGATCAACGAGGCGGCATTCCACAACGGCCGACCCTCGACCTTGTCGTCGTTGTTCTCGAAGGTTCCGAGGAGGACCGCGAGGTCTGGCGGGACCGCCTCGGTCAGCGTGCGCAGCGCCTGATCCTGCGCGGAGAGGAAGTCCCGCCGCAGCAGCAGATCCTCAGGCGGGTAGCCCGAGATCGCGAGCTCTGGAAAGAGCGCGAGGCGCGCACCGGCTCGCCGCGCCTCGGAGGCTGCAGCGAGAATCCGGTCCCGGTTGCCGTCGAAGTCCCCGACGGTGGTGTTGATCTGACAGAGGGCGATGCGCACGACGCCCTCAGTCTAGCAACCCGCTCAGCGAACCGCGGGCGGGAGTGCGAACTCGACGGTCTCGTCGACCCCCATCACTTCCTCGACCTGCGTCGCGCCGAGCGACTTCAGCTTCTCGACGACCTGCTGGACGCTGATCTCCGGAGTCGAGGCGCCCGAAGTGACCCCGACGGTCTCAATGCCCTCGAGCCAGGAGGCCTCGAGATGCTCGGGACCGAGGATCAGGTGCGCGGGCACCTTGGAGCTCGCTCCGAGCTCGCGCAGTCGGTTGCTGTTCGAACTCGTCGGATCGCCGACCACGAGCCAGAGATCGACCTGCCCGTCCATCGCCCGGACCGCTCCCTGGCGGTTCGTCGTCGCGTAGCAGATGTCTTCGGTGCGCGGAGTGACCAGGCTCGGGAAGCGCTCGCGCAGCACCTTCATGACCGCCCCTGCTTCGTCGATGCTCAAGGTCGTCTGAGTCAGTACTGCGATCTTGGACGGATCGTCGACTTCGACCGTCGCCGCTTCTTCCGCGGTGGCGACGACAATCGTCTGCTCCGGCGCCTCGCCGACGACGCCGATCACTTCCACGTGGTCGGCGTGACCGATCAGCAGGATCGTGTAGCCGTCCTTGGCGAACTTCCGCGATTCGTGGTGCACCTTGGTGACCAGCGGGCAAGTGGCGTCGATCGCCGTGAGCTCGAGGTGCTTCGCTTCCTCGAAGACTTCGGGGGCGACTCCATGAGCGGAGAAGATGACCTGCGAGCCAGCCTCGAGCCCGTCCAGGTCCTCCACGAAGACAGCGCCCTTCGCCCGGAGCTGCTCGACAACCACGCTGTTGTGAACAATCTCGTGGCGGACGTAGACCGGTGGACCGAATTTGTCGAGAGCACGCTCGACGACCTCGATCGCACGCTCAACACCAGCACAGAACCCGCGGGGACGACACAGAAGAACACGCATCCGGCCGGCAGTGTCCGACGAGCTGCTCGGCTCGACAAGGGCGCATGCTTGAAGTCTCGACTCAGAAGAGCTACCCACGGCCCTCCGATCCCTATGCTCAGCACCCAAGACGTCCAGAAGCTCGTCGAATCCGGCCTCCCCGGGTCCCAGGTTCAGGTCCAGGACCTGACCGGAACCTCCGATCACTTCGGGATTCAGGTCGTCTCGGAGGCCTTCGACGGCAAGTCCCTCATCGAACGCCACCGGATGGTCCAGAAGTCGCTCGGAGAGCATCTGACGACGACCATCCACGCAGTCGATATCCGCGCCAAGACTCCTGCAGAGGTCTCCTGAGCGCTTCCGAAACCCCCAATCCAACTCCCGATCCCACCATGTGGAACGTCGACACCGTCAAGGACACCGTCTCGAAGCACAAGCTCGTCTGCTTCGCCAAGGGCAGCCGCCAGCAGCCGATGTGCGGATTCTCCGCCCGAGCGATCCAGATCCTCGAGCAATTGGAGAAGCCGTTCGAAGTCGTCAACATCTTCGATGACCCGTCGATCCGGCCTGCCCTGGTCGAGGCCTCGAATTGGCCGACCACCCCTCAGGTCTTTCTGAACGGCGAGCTGCTCGGCGGCTCGGACATCCTGCTCGAGATGTACCAGAGCGGCGATCTCCAGAAGCAGGTCGAGAGCGCCTTCGCGGGCTGAGCCGCGGCGCGGCGCTCTCCCTCCGACGGCACCGCGGGCATCGCCCCACGGGTGTCGTCGAATCGCGACAGCGGGACGAGAACTGTCGCGAAGCTGGACACTCCTGGCGTCTCGCTGTGGGAGGGTGTTCAAGTCCTGGTCTCCCGGCCGACGAAGAGACGGCCACCGAGCCGAGTCTCGGAAGGGAGAACCATGAACCTCGAAGGCATCGCTGATCCTCCGCCGCGCCAACGACCCGAAGTCCGTTATGCAACGCTTCATCGGTCAATCGAACGCGGCCTCGCCGGTGAACGCGCCTGGGCCGAACTCGTTTCGGTCTGCGCCGAACTCGGACGTCGAGAAGAAGCTTCTTCGGCCCTGCGCCGAGTGAAGAGTCCTTCGCTCCGGAGTCACGCCGTGACCCGAGCCCGTGCTCATGGGATGCGGCTGGACGCCGCACCGGCCGGTGGTGCGGTCGCGAGTTCGTCGAGTCTTCGTATCGAGGACTCTCGCATGCCGGTGATGGAGCATCTCGGTGAGGCGATCCGCTACCTGTTCGTCGACCACATGCCGTTGACGTTGATCGTCACGACGATCACGTTCCCAGTGCTGATCGGCGTCGGTGGGTTCCTGCGTTCTTCGCTGCCGGACTCTGCCGCAATCGCTGCAGCGGTTCTGACTGCGGTTCCGGTCCTGATGGTGCTCGGCCTGCTCGGCCACCTCAGCCGTGAGACCCTGCGCGATTCGCGCCGCGGCCTGATCGATCCGCCGGGGATCCCGCACAACCGCGCACTCGCTCGCGGTGCGGGACGCTTCGCCACCGATTCGCTGGCCGTTGTCGCAGCACTCGCCACCCCCGTGGTCCTCGCGTCCTTCGCCCTGCCGACGATCGCCACCGTGATCCTCGGACTCGGAGCGTTCCTGATCTTCCCGTTGGTCGCAGCCCTGCGAATGACGGAAGGCACCTGGCGCTGCTTCGACCCGCGTCACGTGTTCCGGACGGTCTCCGGTTACCTGCCGGCCTTCGCTTCAGCGAGCCTCTGTTCGCTCCTGCTGTTCGCACCAGCCATCCTGACCGTAATCCTGACGCGCGAGTCGTCGCTCGATCTCTGCCTCTCGGTCGCCGGATCGTTGGCCGCAGTGCCGATGGTGCTGAGCGCCCGCCTGCTCGGCCAGGTCCTGCAGGAGCGAGACAAGTCGGAGAGGGCCCGACTCGCCGCGCTGGCTCGGGAGGCCCAGGTCGCTCGCGAGATGGAGGTGATCGAGGAGCAGACAGCTCCGCGTCGCCGTCGTCGCACCGCCGAGCAGCGGACCAAGGCGAGCCAGGAGCGCCGCGCCGTACGGGAACAGAAGCCACGCAAGCAGCGGGAAGCCGAAGTCGCCGAGGAGACTCCAGCCCAACCTCGCAAGCGCAAGACGACCGTGAAGCGCAAGACGAAGGTCAAGCGCAAGACCGAGGTTGTCGGCACCTCCAAAGCCGCCCCGCAGGCCACTGCCAGCACGAGCCGGCACGGCCTGGGTGATCAACCCGATCTCAGCGCCATCCCCGGCGCCACGATCGTTCGCCGCCGCTGAGCGGTGGCCGCTAGCCGCGCCGGAGCAACTCCGGCGTCGGCGCATAGCGCCGGAACAACCACACCCCGAGGTAAGCGAAGGGGGTGTCGATCGCGGCGAAGACGAGCTTGAACGACCAGGCCGTCAGGATCATCGCGATGAGATCATGCGCTTGATGCCCGGGCTCGTCCGGCATCGCATCCACTCCGACGAACAGGATGCAGATGACGATCGACGAATCGACCAACTGCGAGACCATCGTCGACGCGTTGTTGCGAAGCCAGAGATGGCGCCCCTTCGTCAGATCCTTCCAGAAGTGGAAGAGTCGGATGTCGATGAACTGCGCTACGAGGTAGGCAACCATCGAGCCGATCAACAGACGCGGACCGTTCCCGAAGACCACGTTGAAGGTCTCGTTGTCGACGGTGGAGAAGCTCGTCGCATCGAAGTGCTTGCCAAGCTCGATCGCGAGAATCACGAACGGGATCGAGAAGAAGCTCGCCGTCACCACCTGGTTCGCACGTCGTCGCCCATAGACCTCGCTCAGCAGGTCCGTGACGAGAAACGTAATCGGATAGGGCAGGATGCCCGCCGGCAGCTCGAAGCTGTGGAACCCGAAGTCGACCGTCACGAACTTGTTCGTGATGAGGTTCGAGGTGACCAGAGCGGCGACGAACAGGCCGCTCATGATCAGGAACGGCATCGGCACCGAATCGAGAGGCGCGACCGGGTAGGGCTCCTTGGAGCCGCTCGACCCGGAATCGGACGGTCTGGTCACTTCAGAACTCATGCGCGAGGCGGCCTGCAGGCCCGGGCGAGTGTTCGAAGCGCGCGCCCGGCCGGACGCGACGCTATCGTTTTCGGCCCGCGTCGGCGACTTCCGGCGCGCTCGAACGAGAACACCGCATGCGCGAGAAACTGCTGATCGCCAACGGCCAGGGCTTCTGGGGCGACTCCATCCTGGGCCCGGTCCGCCTGGTCCGCGAAGGCCCCCTCGACGTCCTCGCCCTCGACTACCTGGCCGAGGTGACGATGAGCATCATGCAGAAGTTGAAGTCCCGGAACCCCGACATGGGTTACGCGACCGACTTCGTGCAGATGCTCGACCGGGTCCTGCCCGAGGCCTTCGACAAGGGCATCAAGATCGTCGCCAACGCCGGCGGCGTGAACCCGCACGCCTGCCTCAACGCAGTCGTCGATCTCGCCAAGAAGAAGGGCTGCACCGGCCTCAAAGTCGGCATCGTCGAAGGCGACGACATCCTGCACCGGCTCGACGAGCTGATGGAGGGAGGCGAGGAGATGCGCAACATGGACAACGGTGCGCCGCTCAGCGACGTCCGGGACCGCATCTCGAGCGCCAACGTCTACATCGGCGCGCGCTCGGTAGCCGACTGTCTCGACAAGGGCGCCGACATCGTGATCGGTGGCCGCATCACCGACCCAGCTCTCGTCGCCGGACCGATGATGCACGCCTTCGACTGGAGCGACGACGACTACGACAAGTTGGCTGCGGCGACCGTCGCGGGCCACATCGTCGAGTGTGGCGCGCAGTGCACCGGCGGCAACTACACGAACTGGCGCGAGATCGATCACTGGGATCGGCTCGGTTACCCGGTTCTCGACACGCGCCCCGACGGCACCTTCTGGGTGACCAAGCACGAAGGCACCGGTGGCGTCGTGTCGCGAGCGAGCGTCATTCACCAGCTGCTCTACGAGATGGGTGATCCGACGCGCTACCTCGGACCCGACTGCACCGCGGACTTCACCTCGGCCAGAGTCGAACAAGACGGCGCCGACCGCGTGAAAGTCTCGGGCGTGAGGGGCTCCGCCCCGACCGACACCTTCAAGGCCTCGATCAGCTACCAGGACGGCTACAAGGCGACCGGCCAGCTGACCGTCAGTGGTCCGGACGCCCTCGAGAAAGCCAAGTTGTGCGCCAAGATCGTCTGGGAGCGTCTGGCGTTCGACGGCTGCAGCTTCGACGAGTCGCAGAAGACCGTCGAGTTCGTCGGTGCGGGCGAGTGCCACAAGGGCATTCACGAGATCGACGACCCGCCCGAGGTCGTTCTGCGTCTCGGCGTCCGCGACGCGGACAAGAAGAAGGTCAACCGCTTCGGCATGGAGATCGTCCCACTCGTCACCAGTGGCCCTCCGGGTGTGACCGGTTTCGCTGGCGGCCGCCCGAAGGCGACCGACATCGTCGGCTACTGGCCGGCCCTGATTCACAAGTCGAAGGTCTCGACCAAGACGGAGGTCGTGGAAGTCTGATGGCGAAGGTCAAACTCGGAACGTTCGCGCAGGCCCGCTCGGGTGACAAAGGCGACGGCAGCAACGTCGGCGTCTTCGTCGAGAACGAGGCGGACTACGAACTCATCAAGGCGGCGCTGACTCCAGAAGTGGTCAAGGAGCACTTCAAGGAGATCTGCTTCGGCGAAGTTCAGCGCTACGAACTCCCCAACCTGTTGGCGCTCAACTTCATCCTGCACGACTCGCTCGGCGGCGGTGGAAGCGCCAGCCTGAAGACCGACGCGCAGGGCAAGACGCACGGCCTCGCTCTTCTCGAGCTGGAGATCGAACGTTGACCGACCTGTCGCCGGTCACGCAGCGACTGCGCGAGCAGGCGAAGGCGAACCGGCGGCGAGTCGTGCTGCCGGAGGTCCAAGACCCGCGCACGATCGAGGCCGCGGACGCTCTGCGCGCACTCGATCTCGCCGACGTCGACTGGGTCGAGGCACCGAAGTCCGACGCGCGCTTCGGTCGGGCTGCCGCGCATGTGCACACGCGCATGCGGAAGAAGGGTGTCTCGGAGGCTGAAGCAGCCGAGCGAGCTGCCGACCCCCTGTGGTTTGCCGGCTGCCTCGTCGCCCTCGATGAGGCGGATTGCGCCGTCGCAGGCGCAGCGAGCAGCACCGCGGACGTCCTGCGTGCCGGGCTGCGCACGCTCGGAACGGCCGAGGGCATCCAGACCGTCTCGTCGGCGTTCCTGATGGTGCGCGACGACATGGCACTCACCTACGGCGACGCCGGCGTCGTGCCCGACCCGGATGCTTCGCAACTCGCCGACATCGCGCAAGCGACCGCGATCACGCACCGTGCCCTGACCGGAGAGGAGCCGAGGATCGCGTTCCTCTCGTTCTCGACCAAGGGTTCCGCCGAGCACCCCCGCGTCGACAAGGTGCGCGAAGCACTCGCACTGTTCCGCGAGCGCAATCCCGACGCCCTTGCCGACGGCGAACTGCAAGGCGACGCCGCGCTCGTCCCGTCGGTCGCCGAGCGCAAGGCACCAGACTCAGAGGTCGCGGGCCGGGCCAACGTCCTGATCTTCCCCGACCTCGACGCCGGCAACATCGCCTACAAGCTGACGCAGCGCCTGGCGGGCTTCGACGCCTACGGACCGTTGGTCCAAGGCCTACGGAAACCGTTCCTCGACCTCTCTCGCGGCTGTTCGAGCTCCGACATCGTCGACGTGGCGGTGATCGCAAGCGTACTGAGCCGCGCCTGATCCGTCGGGACGGATACCATCCGATCGTTCGTTCCGCCCGGTGGCGAACGGACCAACCACGATGTCTCCCAGTTCGCGCGTGAGCTCCAATCTACAGACCGCCTTCCTCCGATCCGCCGTCTGCGTCGCGGCCCTCGGCACCCTGCTCGACCCGGCCCTCGGCCAACGGGGAGCAACGCCAGAACCTTCAGCCGACGCCCTCCGCTCGGAGTCACCGGCCGCTGAGTTGGTCCAGCGCTGGCTGGACACCGGCCGTATCGCTGGCGCACAGGCCCGAGTCCGACGAGGTGACGAAGTGCTGCTCGAACTGTGCCTCGGGAGCCGCTCGATCGATCTGGACTCGCAGCTGCCCGAAGACACGATCTACCGCATCTACTCGATGTCGAAGCCGATCACGGTCGCCGCGGCCCTGATCCTCGTCGACCGCGGCGTGATCGAACTCGACCAGGATGTCGCCACGATCCTCCCGGAGTTCGAAGCGCTACGCGCCTACGCGCCGCGCAATCGATCCGCCGAGGAGCACGAGTCCGGCTTGCGCACGGAACCACTCGACCAGCCGATGACCGTGCGTGATCTGATGCGCCACACCTCGGGTCTGACCTACGGCTTCTTCGCCATGAGTCCGGTCGACAGGCTCGTCCGGGAGTGCGATCCGCTGAACCCCGAGTCCTCGCTCGAGGATCTCGTCGCGAAGCTCGCGAAGATCCCACTGAAGCACCAACCAGGCACGACCTGGGAGTATGGCTTGTCCACCGACGTCCTCGGACGGGTGATCGAAGTCGCTGCGGAGCAACCGTTCGATGAGTTCCTCCGAACCGAGATCTTCGAGCCGCTCGGCATGGTCGACACTGGGTTCTCGGTGTCACAACGCACGTCCTACCGGGTCTCCATGGTTCATGAGCGTCGTGGCGGATCGCTGAGAACGATGGGACAGTGGCCTTCCGACCGGAGACCCGGCCTCTCCTCGGGAGGCGGAGGCCTGCTGTCGACCCTCAGCGACTACGAGCGCTTCGTCGACATGCTGACGAACGGAGGCGTCGTCCAAGGCGACGATGAAGACTCCGTGCGACGCATCCTCAGCGAAGACTCCGTGCGCGAGATGACGTCGAACCAACTCGACGGGCAGCGACTGTCGGGCATGGTCAGCGTGGCCGTGCCCGGTGGATTCGGACTCGGCGTCTCGGTCGCAGACGAGGAGCACTCACCCGAAGGCGGCCCCGGTGAAGGCACCTGGGGCTGGGCTGGAGCTGCCGGCACGTTCTTCTGGGTCGACCCCAGCCGGAACCTGAGCGGCGTGTTCATGGTGCAGAACTGGCAGGACTCGAGCCTCGGCCCCTTGTTCCGCAAGGCGTTCTACGAAGGACTCGAGTAGGAACGAACCGAATGGGCTTCAACTGCAGCCGCTGCGGTCACAGCCAACCTCGCGATCGACTGTTTCCGTCCGATGCCGACTGGCGAGTCGTGCGCGGTCTGACCGGACTTCGGTTTCGATCACGGACTCGCGAGGAGGCAGAGACTAGGTTCGCCGAACTCACGGCGACCCAGATCGCGAACCGCGACCGCCTCTCGCTCGTGTGCCCCTGCGGCAACGTCGCTCGCAGCGGCTGATTCAGCTCGCCTCGAGGCTGCGCAGTCGCAGCTGACCGCAGGCCGCATCGGCCTCGCCACCGGCGGACCAGCGGATCGTCGCCATGACGCCCGCATCGCGGAGGGTTCGCAGGATGTGCCGCACGCGATCCCGGTCCGGCCGCTCGAAAGGCATGCCCTCGACCGGGTTCCAAGGGATCAAGTTCACGAAGACCGGGCGGCCGCGCATTACCTCGATCCACTGGTCGAGGTCCTCGTCGCGGTCGTTGACGCCACCGAGCAGAGCCCAAGCGACCTGCACTTCGTCACCCGAACGCGCGGCGTAGCTCTCGGCGCAGTCGAGCAGCTGAGCGACGGACCAGGGGCCCGCATGCGGGAGCAGCTGCTTTCGGAGCTTGTCGTCGACCGCATGCAGACTCAGCGCGACGCGCGGTCGAAGCGGCAGCTCAAGCAAGCGATCGAAGGCTTTGGGCGAACCGACCGTCGACAAGGTCTGACGACGGACTGGAACGAGTCCATCGCGATCGAGAAACGGGATGACTTCGAGCAACGCCTCGAGGTTGTGGGTCGGCTCGCCGATCCCCATGAACACGAGTCGGTCGATACGACGGTTCACGCGCCGCGCGTGCATCAGCTGCTCGAGGATCTCACCGGCCTCGAGATTGCGCCGCAGCCCCTGCGCACCGCTCGCGCAGAACGCACAGCGCACGGCGCAACCGACCTGCGTCGAGAGGCAGACCGCCCCGTCCGGCATGACGACGGACTCGATGGCCTCGCCGTCGTGGAGCTCGATGACGAGCCGGACCGAACCGTCGCCCGCGTCGGTGTGACGCCCCAGGACGCGAGTGGACGGACCCGCGGCAATCCACTCGGTGACTTGCTCGCGCTCTTGCAGCGAAAGGGTCAGACCGGAGTGCTCGAAGTCCTCGACGCGCGGCCATCGGCCGGCCATCAACTGACGACGAAGGTAACGGCGTTTCGCAACGCCGAGAGCGCGTGGCAATTCGCGCAGCCCAATCCCCCGCTCGGTCGGCCAGGCTTCGGTCTCTGTGCTCAGGCGTCCGCTCCCTCGTCCGCACTCACGCGAACGATCAAGGCACCCTGATCAACCTGGTCGCCAGCCTTCGCACCGACATCGGTCACTTCTCCGTCAAAGGCAGCGGTCAGCTTGTGCTCCATCTTCATCGCCGAAACGATCGCGAGAGTGTCGCCCTTTTGGACCCTCGCGCCGACCTCGCTGCGGACATCGAGCACCGTTCCCGTCATCGGAGCGACGAGGTCGCCGGACCCGGCCTCGGTTCCGCCGCGGCCGCCGCGGTGCAACGGAAGCTCGAAGGTCCGCCCGTCGATGCGCACGATCACAGCGTCCTTCGAACGCGCGACGGTCGCCGTGTGTCGCTGCCCGTCGAGCGTGAACACGACTTTGCCGTCATGCGTGCACTCAGCCGTGACCACTTGTTCGACTTCGGCAAGGCGGACTCGCGTCGCACCCTCGAAGTGATCCGCCGAGACCGTGAACTTCTCACCGTCACGAACGAAGTCTCGTCGAACACTCATCGTGCACCTCCTTCGCTAGCGGACGACTCCCAGAGCCGCATGGCTCCGAGCTCCGTGAAGACCGAGTCCGACCCCGTGGACGAGGGCTCGCTGCGGGTCTTCGAACTCACGCCGTCCGCGCCGAACAGCTCGGCCAGCGCCGCCGCAGCGAACGCGGCATCCGAGGCATCGTCCCCGGGACCCTCCGCCAGCTCGGGCGCGAGGTCGAGGAAGTCCGTGCGCAGGTCTCCGGCCTGAAACTTCGCATCCGCGACGACGCGCGACAGGAAGTCGATGTTCGTCGTCAGCCCGAGGTAATGCGTCTCGTTCAGAGCGTCGAGCATGCGTCGACAGGCGGTCGCACGATCCGGTGCGTGCACGATCAACTTCGCGAGCATCGGGTCGTAGTGCACCGTGACCTCGGTGCCGCTGCGGACGCCGGTGTCGATGCGGATGCCCGGACCCGCCGGCTCGAGAACGCGCAGCAACGTGCCAGCCGCTGGCAGGTAGCCGTTTTCGGGGCACTCAGCGTAGAGGCGGGCCTCGATCGCGTGACCTCGCGGAGTGAGATCGCGCCCCCGCAACAGATCCTCGAGCTTCGCTCCGGCCGCAACCTGCAGCTGGAGGTGCACGAGGTCTTCACCAGTCACGCATTCGGTCACCGGGTGTTCGACCTGCAGGCGGGTGTTCACTTCGAGGAAGTAGAAGTCTCCGTCCGGATCGAGCAGGAACTCGACGGTGCCGGCGTTCTTGTAGCCGACGTGCTTGCACAGTCGGACCGCGGCCTCGCCCATGCGCTGGCGTAGGTCTTCGTCGACCGCCGGTGAAGGAGCCTCTTCGAGGACCTTTTGGTGGCGTCGCTGAACCGAGCACTCACGCTCGTGGAACGAGACGACCTCACCGTGATGGTCTCCCATCACCTGGATCTCGATGTGGCGAGCCGGGAACACCCGACGCTCGAGGATCATGCGGTCGTCGCCGAAGGCCGCTTTCGCTTCGCGTTGACCCGCTCGGAGTGCTTCGAGCAGATCCTCGGATCGCTCGACCATGCGCATGCCCTTGCCACCGCCGCCCGCGGAGGCCTTCACCATCAGCGGGTAGCCGATCTCGTCGGCCTTTGCCTGCCACTCGGCGTCGGCCGAGAACTCCTCGTCGCAACCGGGCACGACTGGCACTCCGGCAGCCACTGCGATTTCGCGCGCCGCCTGCTTCTTGCCGAGGGCGTCCATCGTCTCGGGGTCCGGCCCGATGAAGACGAGTCCGGCCTCCTGCACGGCGCGCGCGAAGTCGGCGTTCTCGCTCAGGAAGCCGTAGCCCGGGTGCACGGCCTCGGCACCGGTCTCCCGGCAGGCGGCGAGAATCTTGTCGATCTGCAGGTAGGACTCGGCTGCGGTCTCGCCACCGAGCGGCACGGCGACACCGCCAGCCTCCCGGTGCCGGGCCTCGCGGTGGGCGTCGCTGTATACGACGACCGACTCGACACCGCACTCACGTAGACCGCGGCATATCCGCCGGGCGATCTCGCCACGGTTCGCGACGAGAACACGTTGGAAGGGAGGGGTCTCCGACATCGCGGAGGAGCGTAGCAGGCGAATCGATGAGACTCGCTGGTCGGTCGAGACTCCGCCTCCGGACGAAACCCGCGCTCAATCGGCTTCGGGCAGGTCGACGTCGCCGGCCTCGCCGGCCTCGGCCTGCAGGCGCATCTGCCGGCGCTTGCGCGCCCCCAGCAGCAGGGCGCCGCTCGTCATCAGCGCCCAGGTCGTCGGCTCAGGCACCGGCGCTCCGGGCGGGGTGACCGGCGGAGCCGGCGGCCGCGGCACGAGTCGCGGGAAACGCGGACCGGGTCGTCGCGGTCGGAACGGCAAACCAACGGGCGGAGACACGAAGATCGGCCCCGGCACGATCGTCGGCCGCAGCGGACGCCTCGGCCCAGCGGGCCGGGGGCCGAACCGACGCTGAGCGTCGGCGCTCGTGACCAGCAGCAAGGTGAGTAGGAGGACCCGGATCATGCGCATTCGAGCCCCAGAACCACCTCTGCGCGCCTCGGGGGTGAGGCGAATCGGCAGATCAGGGACTTCCCGTATGTCCCGTCGACAGATCGGCCGTCGACCTCAAGCCGTTCGAGCCGCCCAACCTCAACGGTCTCGACTCGGGAATACCCGTAGATCCACCCCTCCAGAGCGACCCGGGTTCCGTGGCCGCAGCCGACCTTGCGGTCGTAGGTTCGAACACAGGGCCACGCTCCTGAGCTCGAAGCGTCCCAGGCCGAACCTCAAGCCCACCCTGGCACAGGACGATGAGGAACCGGACGCCGAGCGAGTTCGCGAGCGTCGACCGAACGCCGCATCCGAGGACAGGCCGAACCGATGACCAACCGCAAGTTTCAGAGCACTGAGAAGGGCTACGACCGCTCTCAGGAGTCGCGCGAAGCGCAATCCGCTGTCGACGAGGCCGAGATGCTGTTCGGCGATGAGCCGGCGGACGGCATGGCCGACCTGATGGCCAAGAACCCCGCCGAAACCGACGGTCGTTGGGAGCTGCCGAAATCGGTCGGCACGGAAAGCAACACCGCCGAACCCGTCAATTCCGACTCGTCGGAAACACAGATGGCCTCGTCGCAGGTCGAATCCGAGGTGACGGCTCAGCCGGAGGCACCGCAGGCTGCGATGCAACAACCGACCGAGGAGCCGGCGGACGAGAAGATCACCACCGTCGTCCGCCGATCGTCGCGTTCCTCGCGAGCCTCACGCAACCAGCGACCGAAGAAGCCAGGCTTCTTCAGCCGCCTGTTCGGCCGCTCCTGACCGGCCGGTCAGCTCGGCGCGCCACCGGAGCGCGCCTGAGCAGACTCACGTTGGAGCCAGAGCAGCTCTGACCACCGCTCCGCGCCGAGTCGCCGCGGAGCCCGCGGCCCTTCGTCGATCACGCGACGGTAGATCGCCTCGAGTCGATCGAGGTGCGCCGGCAACGATCCCGCGCTGCGCTCGGCATCGCCACCACGAATGGCCTCCCGACAGCGCGCGCGAAGATCGTCGTCCGCGGCCATCCGCTTCATCGCTCCCGCGAGGGTGTGCGCGTCCCGTGGAGGCACACGAAGGCCGGCATGCCCAAGCCGTTCTGGCATCGCGCCGACATCGGTCAGCACGACCGGCAAGCCGAGTTCGAACGCTTCGTCCAACACGAACCCCCAGGTCTCGAAGCAAACCATCGGGAACACCGCGACATCGAGCCCCGACGCTGCCAGTTCTTCGTACTCGTAGCGACCGTGGAACGTCACCGGCAGGCCCTCGGCGAGTTCCTGAAGCTGCCTCTCGAGCTCGGGGGTGTCGATGCGCCCAAACAGGTGGAGCTCGATCGGTCGGGCGGAGAACGTCCGAGCGAGCTGGGCGAATGCCTCGATCAGAACCGGGATGCCCTTGCGATACGTGAGGTTGCCCCAGTAGCCGAACCGCAGAGGTCGCGAGGCGTCGGAGCCCTTCGACGGCACACCGGTCGGAAAGCGAGGCTCGTAGGCCAACGGCAAGAGTTCGAATCCTGAGCCGTCGACTTGCAGACCTCGAGAGATCAGGTCCCGCGTCGCCTCACTGGCGACGAGGACGGTTCGCGCGGACTCGATCTCGGCACGCGAGTGGTCGCGATAGAGCTCGATCGAGGTGCGGATCTCGCGGTCCGACTCGTGTCCGTAGCGCGGCACGCAATCGAAGCAGGACTCGACCGACAACACCCGCTCACAGTGGATCTCGCCCGGCCGCACGCGGAAACACCGTGGGCAAGAGCTGTAGAGATCGTGAAGCGTCAGTACGGCGGGGATGCCTTCCTCCCCGGCGATCGCGCAGAGCTCGGACGAGAGACGAAGCCACTGATGGACGTGCACGACGTCGGGCTTCCACTCTCGCAGAGTCTCCCGAAACGTCCGCTCCGCGTCGGGATGAAACTGCTTCGCGAAGTGGTCGAAGTAGAAGTCTTGCCGATGGATCCGGCGGATCGGCACGCCTTCCACATCCAGATCTTCGACGCCAAACTCCGGCCAATGCGCAACCGAGCCCGTGAACATCCGGGCATCGACCTCTCGGGATCGTTGGTGCGGCAGGATCTCGGCCAGGTAGGCCTCGACTCCGCCCCGCCCTTCGGGTGCGGCGGAATGCGCGACGTGGAGTACCCGCAACCGCTCGCGAGCACTCACAGCGACTCGACCTCTCGCTGGGCGCGTTCGTAGTCCGCGTGGCTTCCGACGTCGTTCCAGTACTCGACGATCGGGAATCGACCCAGCGCATCCCCGTCGGCGATCAGCGACAGCAAGAAGTCCACCATCGCCAGCGACTTCCCCGATTCGACCCGGGCGAGCACGCACTCGGAGAACGCGTAGACCCCGGAGTTGATCGGGTAGCGGTAGACCGGCTTCTCCGCGATTCCGAGGATGCGCTCGCCTTCGGTTTCGACCACGCCGTAGGCCAAGGGGTTCGCGTAGAGCCAGGTCGCCATCGTCGCCGACCGTCCAGAGAGCACGTGATGACGACCGAACGAGCGGAAGTCGAGCGTCGTGAGGATATCGCCGTTGACGATGAAGAACGGCTCGGAGCTCTCGCCGAGCAGCACGAGACCCGCGCCGGTGTCGAGCGGATGATCCTCGCGGAGGTAGCGAACCTCGAGGCCGAACCCCGACCCATCACCGATCGACTCCTCGATCCGCTCACCCAGGTAATGCACGGAGATCGCGACGCGCTGCACGCCCGCATCTCGAAGTTGTTCGAGGATGCGGTGGAGCAGCGGCCGCCCACCGACGTCCAAGAGCGGCTTGGGCAGGTCATCGGTCAGCGGGCGCAGTCGTGTCCCGAATCCGCCAGCCATGACGATCGCCGACCGCACCGGCTCGACCTCACGGGCGAGCAGCGACGGCCCGACTCCCGGCCCCCCGCCCTCCCGACCGTGGGCTCCCCGCACAACGACGCCCGGCAGATCGACATTCGCTCCCAAACGATCGCGCGCGGCCTCCAGGTCGCTCGCGACCAGTTCCTCGCGCGCGAGAGCTGTGACTGGAGTCGCTGGGTCGAGGCGATCCTCCATCGCCCGGCGCAGGTCCGCCTCGGCGACCGCGAGCAGCGCGTCGCCGTTCCGGAGCGCGAACAAACCGGACCCTGCGATCGGCCCCGGACGACTCAACCGGCTCGAGACCGCCTCGCCGAGAGTCACGCCCTCGGGCAGGAGGGTGCGTTCGTCGAGCTCGGTCTCACGCAGGTTCACGAGTACTTCGGGGTGGTTTGATGAAGGTAGCTCTCGAGGAACTTCGAGGTCGAGTTGTAGAGCATCGCCCAGAAGTCCTCGTTGAAGAACTCCGGGTTCTCGGCGAAGCGACAGCGGAACGAGATCACGACCTCGTCCCAACAGATCTCATCGTCCAAAACGCGCTGCAGAATCGACGTCGGAACCGAGATTCGCACGTTCCAGGGGTCACCGTCGCGATGATCGACGACCTTCAGCCCATCGCTGGAGTAGTCGAGACGCCAGAGTCCTCCCTCGGGGCCGACGCCTTCGAACACGATCGAAGCGTTGATCCGCGGAGCAAGCTCCGGGTGACGCTCGACGATGTCCATGAAGTAGCTCTCGAAATGCTGCCGTAGCCCAGGACGCGCCGGCTTCTCGGCCGCCCGAAGTTCCTGCAGCTTGGGCCGCCACTCCTCGGCCATCGCGCGAACCTGCTCGACCTTCCGGCCGAAGTCCGGCGGCTCTTGATGCCTGGCCAGCCCACCCTCGAGGGTCCAACCATCGCCCGGGTTCATCTGCAGAGGCTCGATCTCCGGCGCGCGCTCCTGCAGGCGCTCGATCGCCTGGTCCGGAGTGTTGATGTTGTTCGTCCCCTTCTCGTTCATCCAGAGCTGGTCGTCGGCCAGGAACGCGAAGTTGCCGGCGAACGGCACGGCGCGCTTGGCCTTCAACATCTGGACGCGATCGACAAACGCATCAAGGTGCTTCTGCTGACGCGAGCGACAGAGCTTCTCTCGCGTCGGAGCATCGTAGTCGTAGCAAGTCGGGAAGTGGATCGCGCCGGAGAACGGCACGAACACGATGTCCGGCTGGTAGCGCTCGCCGACCTCCGAGAGCAGGGCGTCGCCGAGCTTGCAGTCGTTCATGTTGAACAGACTCGCGCCGCCACTCTCGACGACGACCGCCGAGTCTTCCCAGATCAGGTCGGACCGGAAGCATGTGATCGCCAGGTCCTCACCGAGCTCGAGTCGCTCGCCGAACGGCATCGGCACGAGGTTGTGGAAACCCATGCGCTCGAAGCGCTCGCGCAAGACTCCGGACGTGAACTCCGGGAGCAGGATCTTCTGGTCCCGCGAGAACTGCTCGAGCGTCGCGGGGTCGAAGTGGTCGGGGTGCTCGTGGCTGACGTAGACGTAGTCGACCGGGGTCAGGTCGGCGACCGAGTGCACGAGCGGTGGGTAGTGGAACCACGAGTTGCAGTACGCGGGGTCAACCAACCACGGATCCATCAGGATGGAGACGCCGTTGGCTTCGACGCGAAGACAAGCGTGACCGACGTAGGTGACTTGCATGAACGAAGGTTGAAACGAGGTCAGAGCGACCGTGTTTCCGCTGATTCGGATCGAGATTTCCGGCGCTTGAAGTGCGCCGGAATGCGGCACAAGTGGTCGCCCCCCGAGATTCTCGCATCCGACGCGCGAGGACACGGCGAAACCGAGGTTCCGCTGCAATCGACCGAATCCATGGACTGGCTCAACTACCACCACCTGCTCTACTTCTGGGTTACCGCCCGTGAAGGCAGCATCACCCGAGCGAGCCAACGACTCGATCTCGCGCAACCGACCGTGTCAGGGCAGATTCAGGCCCTCGAGAAGCGGATCGGCGAACAACTGTTTCTGCGACAAGGCCGCAAGCTGACGCTGACCGAGACCGGTCGCATGGTGTTCGGCTACGCCGAACAGATCTTCACGATCGGCCAGGAGCTCTACGACGCCCTGCAGAATCAGGCGCCGGAAGGCCCGCCGGTGGTGAACATCGGAATCTCGGATGCCCTGCCGAAGCTGGCCGTCTGCAAACTCGTCGAGATCTTGCTGAAGGACGGCGGACCGAAGCAGCGCCTCACCTGCCGCGAAGGAAAGACGGAGGACCTGCTCCACTCCCTGGAGTCGTTCGAGCTGGACCTCGTCCTCAGTGACTCGCCGATGCCCAGCGCCCGTAACGGCAACGGTTCGAGCGCGCGTGCCTTCAACCACCTCCTCGGTGAGTCGAAGCTCGTGCTGTTCGGCAACGACGAACTCGTCGGCCGCCACGGCGGCTCAGCCGAGAAGCTCGACGGCGCACCGATGCTGCTGCCGACCGAGAACACCGTCGCCCGCCGCGAGCTCGATGCGTGGTTCGACCGTGCTGGCGTCACTCCGCACCTGGTCGCCGAGTTCGAAGACAGCGCGATGCTGAAGACCTTCGGTGAGCGCGGCTACGGCCTGTTCCCGGCTCCGGAGTTCGTCGCCGAAGACGTCTGCGATCGCTACTCGGTCAAGCCGGCCTTGGTCCTCGACGATGCTCGCGAGCAGCTCTACGGCATCACGGTCGAGCGCAAGATCCGCAACCCCGCGGTGCAGAGCGTGATCGACGGCGCTCGCGCCCGCCTCGCCCAACACAGCGGCGCCGGTTCCGACTCGGCCTCTGGCTCGAGCGTCTCCGCCTCAACTGCGGAGTGATCCAGCTGCGTTCGAGTCGACGCGTTCGACTCCGCAGCGAGTGCGCGTGACCGATCTCATCGGTTCACGCCGCACCAGCACAAAGACGCCTCGTCAGCGAGCGCTGTCCCAGTCGCCGAACGTATCCCAGCCAAGGCTCGAACGTGGCGGACGGCGCTGACCATTGATGTGGTCAAGCAACTGTTGCGCACGAACTGCGAGCTCGGGGTCCCCGTAGAGCAGACCGTAGTCACGCGCGAAGCGCGTCGCGGGCAGAGCCCACTCCTTGAAGCCGTTGCCGCCCCAGCGCACCTGCTCGGGGCTGCCGAGGAAGCTCGGTGGCAGCGGAGCGCCACCGGGCAGGAAGCGCACCGCGAAGCCGATCGCGGTGTTGTCGAAGTCGATCCGCCAACCATGATCGACGAGGTTCTTCGCGACCACGAAGGCCGCGACGCGCGCCTCGACCGAGCCGGTGAGACGGTGTGCCGCCTCGAGGCCGAGCACCGCCTGACTCTCTTCCCAAGGCGACCAGCTGTCACCCGAAGCGATGAGGCGCGGATCCGGGCCCTTGAGCTTGAGTGGCTTCACCACGCCGCCGATCTGCAGACCCTCGTGGGCCGGCAAGATCACTTCCGAGATCCGCGACATCATGTGGTTCCGCAGCTGCTCGTTACCGGTCAGCAGGTAGTTCCACGACATCGTGAGGAGCGTGCGACCGACCGAACGCCCGTTCTTCAGGTTGTTCGTGACGAACCCCGGACGCTCACTCGGCAGCGTGTGCGACGCCTGGTAGAGCTCCGCTTCGTGATCGAGTTCGCGGAGCAGAGACTCCGACGCAGTCAGCAAGTAGGCCGAGGACAGCGCGATGCTCGACCAGTGTTCGCCGTCCTTGCCGGTCCAGCCGTGGGTGATCGAAGTGGGCGCGTAGTCCGGGTGCGGCTTGCCGAGTCGGTCCGGCGAAACCGAGTTGCTCCAGTGCGTCCGTCCGTGACGAGCAATCCAGTTTGGATGGTTGCCGTGCCGAACGAGCGCGCCGTCCGCCTCGAGGTGGTGGACCGGACGCTGCGCTTCTTCGCCACCGACGAATCGCGCCTCTTCGATCCCCATCGGGTAGCCACTGACGAAGACGTCGAGGAACTTGCCCACCCCGAAGTCATGTTGATTGCCGGTCGCTGCGGAGTAGGGCAGCAGCGCCTTCGGACGATCCGCCCACGGCTCGGCCGGCGACTCGTAGTAGCTGAGGAAGTCGGCTCGGAGGTTGAACGCTTCTTGGCGACCGTTGTCGGTCATCCACGGCGGGGCCTCGGCGAGGAAGCCGAAGGGGCCGAAGGCGTTCGACTCACGCCAGTTGAGCGCGCATCCGAACAACGGCTCCTGAGCGATCGCCCCGAAGGTCTCGACGCGAAGCCCCTCGTCCGAGACCGAAACCGACGAGTCGTGGAACACCAGATCACCCCACCACTCCTGGGCCTGACCGTCGGCGAAGCTCGTGTTCTGCACCAGCGTGATCGGGTTCGGACCGGAGGAGTTCCCCGAACCCCCGGTCGTGTTCAGGCGAGTCGCACCGCGCACGAGCGCGCTGACGTTCTGCGGGATGAACCGGATCGCCTGCACCGCAGACTCCCAATTCGGAGAACCGGCACGGGAATGGGTCACGCGCAGTTCGAACCGCGCGTTGTCCTGTTGATCGAACCACTCGATCCAGCACTCGTAGGCGAAGTCGGTCGCGGGGATCCGACCCTTCGCACGAACGCCGATCCGTGAGTTCGTCGCTCGCGTCAACTCGAAGTTGCCGAGCGGCGCCGTGGCGATGGAACCATCGGTGCGCTCGACCTCGAAGTGCGCCGAGAAACCGGGCAACCGGGAGAGCACCCAAGCCGACGGAACGAATGGCCCCTGGTAGGGAGCAACGCCCTCGCGAACGACGACCACCCGTTCTTCGCCGCCGGCGAGATTGAGACGGACCGACAGTTGGGCGAATCGGATCGAGCCGTCCGACCAACGCAGGCCGAAGGGTCGCAGCTCGGCGTCATGACCGAGCACGCCAAAGGTGTCGCCCGGCATGAACACGCCCTGTGGGAACGGCACGGTCGCGAGCCCCCACTCCGACCGCCGCTGGGTCGTGGTGTTCACGAACCGGACGCCGGCCTCAAACGGGTTGGTGCTCTGCGCAGAAAGCGGAACGGATGCGAGAAGCGACGCGCAAAGCGCCGCGAGTCGTGCGGAGGAGCGGAACATTGGAGGAGGACCCGCGAGTCGACCGAGGGCAGGGGGGGACCCAGTGACGCGGATTCGTGCGCTCTACGGGTCGTCCCGCAGCAACAGCCACGATTCCTGCCGGCGGCGCACATAGACCTGTGCCCGGGATTCCACGAGAGTTCTCCACAAGCACTGGAAAACCCCCTGAAAACGAAGGGTCACAAAACCCTAAACACCTGGATCAGCGAGCTTTACAGCTCGTCAAAAGAACGGTGGGCAAGCCGAGGAGTAAGGGTCAGCTCATCCAGCCTGGGCGACGCTTCTCCAGGAACGCAGTCATCCCTTCCTTGGCCTCCGGCGTCGCGCGGAGGTCCGCAATCCACTGTGCGGTGACCGGAATCGCGCTCTCGAGCGTTTCATTCCCGACGCTCTCGATCAGGCGCTTGGCGCTCGCGACGGCCGCTGGACCGGACGATCGCAGCTCGCCGATCACACGCTCGACCTCAGCGTCCAACAGCGCCTCGGGAACTGTCCGGTGGACGAGACCGGCCCGTTCGGCCTCCCGACCGTCGAACCGCTCCCCAGTCAGGAACAGCACACGCGCCCGCGAGACGCCGATGCGCTGCATGACGAATGGGGAGATCACGGCCGGCACGATCCCCAGCTTCACTTCGGTGAGACCGAACTGGGTGTTCGGCGTCGTGATCGCGATGTCGACCGCGGCGGTCAGACCCGACCCGCCACCGAGAGCGTGCCCGTGGATTCGGCCCACCACCGGCTTCGGGCACCGCGCGATCGAGAGGAACATGTTCGCCATCTCCTCCGCGGAGCGACGGTTCTCCTCGGCGGGCAGCTCCGCCTGCTCGGTCATCCACGAGAGATCGGCTCCGGCGCTGAAACTCTTGCCAGCACCCTGCAGGAGCACGACCCGCACCTCCTCGCGCACCGCGACTTCGTTGAAGACGACCGACAGCTCCCGGACGACATCGCCGTTGAAGGCGTTTCGGACCTTCGGCCGGTTCAAAGTCACTCGAAGGAGGCCGTCCTCGAGGTCGACCGCGAGAGTCTGGTAGTCACCGATGTCCATGCGCCCCGCAAGGTATCCCTGTCCGGCGACCGCTGCCATGTTCGGGGTTCGAGGGAGTTCGAACGGAGTCGATCGGTCAAACTGCGCTTCTCCGTGCCTCCCGCCGCCCAACTCCTGATCACCGGCGCTCTGTTCGCGACCGGTGGTGCCGCGCTCAAATCCTGCGTCGAACTGACTCCGATCACCGCAGCCTGCGCACGGACCGGACTCGCGGCAATCGTCCTCTTCGCGGTCCAGTGGTCTCGTGTCCGGCGGCCAAGCCGTGGTGCGCTCCTGATCGCGCTGGCCCACGCGACGACGATGCTGCTCTTCGCGTTGGCCAACCGCGAGACGACGGCGGCCCGGGCGATCTTCCTGCAGTCGACCGCGCCGTTGTGGCTCCTCGTGCTCTCGCCCTTGCTCGTGCGCGAGCCCGTACGGAGACACGAACTCGCACCCGCCGGCCTTGTCGCGCTCGGTCTCGTGCTCCTGGTGGTCGGTTTCCCGGCGCCGATCGAAAGCGCTCCGAATCCCGCTCTCGGCGATCTGCTCGGCGCGACCTGCGGCGTCACCTGGGCCCTGACCGTACTCGGGATGCGCTCACTCGCCCGCGACCAGGACTCCGCCGTCGTGGCTCCAGCGTACGGCTGCCTGTTCGCGACGATCCTCGGCGCACCGTTCGCTGATTGGGAAGCCTTCGGTCACGCCGAAACCCAGACCCTTGGGCTCGTGCTCTGGCTCGGGGTCTTCCAGATCGCAATCCCCTACCTCCTCCTCGGGCGAGCACTCGCTCGAGTGCAGGCGTTCGAGGCGACGCTTCTGCTGATGATCGAGCCCGCCCTGTCGCCGCTGTTTGCCTGGCTGGTGCACGGCGAGTCCGTGACTCCGCTGACAGCCGTCGGCGCGGCCGCGATCCTCGGTGCGAGCGTGTGGAGGGCTCGATGCCAGCAACCGGTCAGCGAGGCGGAACCCGCCGACCGATCTCCGTGACGACGTCGTCGACCTTGTTGCTCACGAACACCCGGTCGATCTGCTTGCGGTCGACGAACCCGAGTTCGACGGTCCGATCCAAGAACTGCAGCAGCGGCTGGTAGTAGCCGTCGACATCGAACAGGGCGCAGGGCTTGCCGTGGATCCCGAGCTGCCGCCAGGTCAGGTTCTCGAAGAACTCATCCATCGTCCCCAGGCCACCGGGCAGCACCAGAAACGCGTCCGATAGATCGGTCATCAAGCGCTTGCGGACGTGCATGTCCGCAACCTCGATCATCTCGGAGATGCCCTCGTGACGGACTTCGTAGTCGAACAGCACCTCAGGCAAGATGCCGGTCACGTGCCGCCCTTTCGCGAGCCCGGTCTCCGCGACCAGGTTCATCAGGCCGACGCCTGCCCCGCCGTAGACGAAGTCCCAGCCATCGTCCGCGAAGGCCTCGATGATCACCTTCGTGGCCTCGCCGAAGGCCGGCTCGCTGCCGGTCCGCGAGCCACAGAACACACAGAGTCGTCGATTCACGAATCGTCTTTCACATACGGAACACCGGCGCCCGGTAATCCGGGATCTCGGCGTTCAGAGTCGAAGCGAAGGCCAGCCCGAGCGCGTCGCGGGTCTGGCGCGGGTCGAGGACACCGTCGTCCCAGAGACGAGCAGTCGAGTAGATCGGCGCACCTTCGTGGTCGTACTTCTCGAGCACCGGATCCTCGATCGCGGACGCAGCTTCATCGCTGAGCACCTCGCCCTTCGCCTCGAGCTGGTCCCGCTTGACCTGGCTCAGCACCTTCGCGGCCTGCTGACCACCCATGACCGAGATCCGGGAGTTGGGCCACATGAACAGGAAGCGCGGCTGGTAGGCGCGCCCGCACATGCCGTAGTTCCCGGCACCGAACGAACCACCGACGATCAGCGTGATCTTCGGGACCTGGGCGGTCGCGACGGCCTGCACCATCTTCGCGCCGTCCTTCGCGATCCCGCCGTTCTCGTACTGACGACCGACCATGAAGCCGGTGATGTTCTGCACGAACAGCAACGGCACCTTGCGCTGCGCGCAGAGCTCGACGAAGTGCGAACCCTTGACCGCACTCTCGCTGAACAGGATTCCGTTGTTGGCGACGATCCCGACCGGGATGCCGTGGATGTGGGCGAAACCGCAGACGAGCGTGTCGCCGTAGCGCTTCTTGAACTCGTGGAAGCGGCTGCCGTCGACCAGACGTGCGAGCACCTCTCGGACGTCGAACGGCGTTTTGGTGTCCCGCGGCAGGACGCCGAGGATCTCGGCCGGATCGTAGGCCGGAGCCTCGGTCCGTTGACGCCGGACCGACCCAGCGCCCGAGACGTTCAGGTGCGACGCGATCGATCGAACGATCTCGAGCGCGTGCTCTTCGTCTTCGGCGAAGTGATCCGCGACGCCACTGAGGCGCGTGTGCACGTCGGCCCCACCGAGATCCTCCGCGCTGACGACCTCTCCGGTGGCAGCTTTCACGAGCGGCGGACCCCCGAGGAAGATCGTGCCGTTCCCCTTCACGATGACCGACTCGTCGGACATCGCCGGGACGTAGGCACCCCCGGCCGTGCAGGACCCGAGAACCGCAGCAACCTGCGGGATACCACGCGCGGACATCTGGGCCTGGTTGTAGAAGATCCGCCCGAAGTGGTCGCGATCCGGAAAGACGTCGGCCTGCAGCGGCAGGAAGGCCCCACCCGAGTCGACCAGGTAGACACAGGGCAGGTTGTTCTCGAGCGCGATCTCCTGCGCACGGACGTGCTTCTTCACCGTCATCGGGAAGTAGGTGCCGCCCTTCACGGTCGCGTCATTCGCGACGAGCATGACCTCACGCCCCTCGACCCGGCCGATGCCAGTGACGATCGAGGCGCCCGGCGCGGCGTCGTCGTACATCCCGGAGGCCGCCAGCGGGCTCAGCTCCAAGAATGCCGATCCGGGGTCGAGGATTCGGCCGATTCGCTCTCGCGGCAGCAGTTTTCCACGCGAACGGTGACGGGCGACCGACGACTCGGATCCGCCCTGGCGTACGCGCTCGACGGCTGTCCGAATCTCGTCCGAAAGGGCGGTGTGATGCGCCGCATTGGCCCGGAACTCCTCGGAATCGGTTCGCAGCTGCGACTCGAGAACCTCACTCATGGAAGCCGACGCTATCGCCCGAAGGCTGCGAATCCGACGCCAAACCGTCGGCGGGGCAGGGCCTTCAAGAACCCTTGATCCAGTTGCGGGACGACATGTCGAAACCGCGTTGCCAAACCAGAGGAAGTGTCTAGGCTGTCCCTCGGTTCCTCTGACCGGAAGTCCTCGGCAACGATGACTTCTCTCTCAGACTCTCCGCGCATTCCTCCCCCCTGTCCTCCCCATGCGCCGGTTCGTCGACTCGATCATGTTCTTGCTGGTGGCCTACACAGTTGGGCTGCCGTTCGTCCGTAGCGTTCTCGGGAGCGAACCCGAGAACGTGCATCCCACGGCGACGATCTCGACGCCAGCCACCGAGAACGGCGACGTCGTCGTTCACGAGGCAAGCGGGGTCACGATCGCGGATTCCGACATCCACGTCGGCGTTCTCGTCGCCGAACAGCGTGCGAGCGGAGACCATCCCGCGGAGGCGAACGTCAAAGACGACGAAGATCCGGAACTCGTGGAAGACGCCACGAGCACTCCGCTGATGCAGCTGATCCCGGCCACCCGGATCCGCTGAGAGCCCGCTTCCCGAAGCGGAACCGAGAAGGGGCGCCTCGGACTGGCGGAGTCCGAAGCCGCGACCCTCAAGTCTCCTGCTGCTTGTGCATCCGCATGGCGAGCAGCTGGTTGCCGAACGAGAACGCCATCGCGAAGTAGACGGCCCCCTTCGGCACCTCGATGTCGATCGACTCACAGATCAGCGTCACCCCGACGACGGTGAGGAAGCTGAGGGCGAGAACCTGAAGGCTCGGGTGCCGATCGACGAAGGCGCAGAGCACATCGACGTAGACGACCATCACGACGACCGAGATCATCACGGCGAGCACCATGACCGCGAGGTCGTTGGCCATGCCGACAGCCGTGATGACCGAGTCGAGTGAAAAGACAAGGTCGAGCAGTACGACCTGGATCAGGACGGCCTGGAACGTGCTTCGTCCACCGCGGGTCGGTTCGTGCCCCTTTCCCTCGACCTTGTGGAAGATCTCAGTCGCGGACTTCCAGACCAGGAACAACCCACCGCCGAGCAGGATCAGGTCACGCGGTGAGATCGCGGAACCCTCCTCGTCCAGGAAAGGTAGATGGAACAGCGGATCGGTCAGCCTGGTCAGGGCGCTCAGCGAGAACAGCAGAGCGACCCGCATGCCCATCGCCAGGAACAAGCCGATCCGTCGCGCACGCGGACGCTCCTCCTCGGGCAGCCGATCGGTCAGAATCGAAAGGAAGAGGATGTTGTCGATCCCGAGGACGACCTCGAGCACCGTCAGAGTCCCGAGTGCGACCCAGGCTTCTGGTCGCGTGACCCACTCGTAGATCCACTCCATGGCTCGGCACGGTAGAGGTGCCAGCCGGATGATTCCGCCCCAGATCCCAGCGACTTGGATTCCCAGACGAGCTTCGACCGAGCAAACGCGCCCGCAGTGCTGCTCGAATGGGCGAGCTTGTACGAGTTACGACTCATGGACGGGTTCCGGCTTCGCGGAGTCGACCTCGACGGACGGGACCGCGTGCAACTGACGATTCCCCGCAGCCTCCCACCGCTTACCGAGTCCGAGCACGACGAAGCCTGGGACCTCGAAGACTGGCTCGACCGCTGTCGCAACTTGCAGGGTCGCGAGCTGTTCGTCCTCTACCAGGCCGGAGCATCAGCCGTCGGAGTCTGGGACCGTCCCCGACGCGAGTGGATCGATCGCCACGTATTTCGCCGCTACGTCGTGCGCGGCAACGGCAAGGCCCAGGCAACGCACCTGAAGACGAAGGGGAAGTCACGCTACGGATCGAGGCTCCGGCTGCAGAACGCCGAACGCCTTCTCGAAGAAACCGGCGAGTGGATCCGCGAGGCGCTCACGGTCGACGGCCCGGTCGATTCGGTTCTGCGGGCCTGTGATGACCGCCTGTGGGCGTCCGTACGAGAGGCCTGTGAACCGTCTTTCGAGTCGGTTCGAGTCGCCACGATCCCCGCCGACCTCCCCCGTCCCGATTTCTCCGCGCTCGACTCCGCACGACGCGCCGCAGATCGCGGGACGATTCAGAACATCGGGGTCGAACGTGAGGACTGAGCCGTTGGACGGCCGTGTCGTAGCGATCACGGGCGGGACAGGCTTCCTGGGCAGCTGGGTCGTACGCGGGCTCATCGAGCGAGGGGCCGAGGTCCGGGCCCTCGCCCGAGAAGGAACCGACGACTCGAACCTGACCGGACTTCCGATCGAGCGGGTGTCCGGCACACTCGAGGATCGCGGGGCTTTGAGAGAGCTGTGTGACGGGGCCGATGTAGCCGTGCATCTGGCTGCACTGGTTTCGTTTCGCTCCGAGGACGACGACGCGAGCCGACGCATCAATGTCGAGGGGACGGGAGCGTTCCTCGATGCGGCACAGAGGTCTTCGGTCCGGAGATTTCTGCACTGCTCGTCGACCGCAGCGATCGGAATCACCCCCGACGGTCGACCGGCCGACGAGAACTGCGCGTGGGACCTCGATCGCTTCGAGGTCGCCTACTTGACGACGAAACGAGAAGCCGAGGAACTCGCCCTCGCCGCCGATCGTGACGGGTTCGAAGTCGTGGTCGTGAATCCCACGTCGTTGTTCGGCCCCGGAGACCGTCGCGCCGCCGGCTACGAGTCGGTTCGAGCGATCCGGAAGAAGGGACTCCCTGTCGAGCCGCCGGGCGGCTTGTGCACCGCCGACGTCCGTGATGTTGCAACGACGCTCCTGACCGCACTGGAGCGCGGCGGCGCGGGCGAGAGATACATCCTCGGCGGTGACAACCTGAGCGGCCGCGAGTTCGCGGCTGCGATGGTCCGTCCGTTCGGGCACCGACCGCCACGGCTGCGCGTGCCGCGTCCGGTGTTCCCAATTGCACTCGGCGTCGCACGCGTCCTCGACCGCGTGCTCCCCAACGGAACGCCGTTCCCCGTCGGAGTCCTGCGCCTCGCGAGTGAGAAATTCTGGTTCGACAGCTCCAAGGCCGAACGCGAGCTGGACTACGTCTGCCGACCGATTGAGCAGACGATGGACGACGCAGCCGAGTGGATCGACCAGCTGGGTACCGATTCGGGCGAGTGACTCCAGGGCCGACGAGGGCACCGGGTTGGGAACGCAGTGCAACGCACTGTCGATTCCAACCATGACAAGCCACTCACTCCGACGAACGCTACTCGTCCTCTTCCCGCTGCTACTGCCAGCGATCGCGCCGGCGCAGGACACGGTCTGCAAGCACAACGAACTCCGAACAGTCGCCGCGAGTACCGAAAGCGTCGGTCATCAGGACTGCGGCGGCATCTCGATCATGGCGCCAGGTGTCGGCGTCGTGGCGAACTTCGACAGCTGCCCTTCGGCCGTGATCTTCATCCCGCCCTACCACGAGGTGCTGTCGCGCCCGGGCTCCAACCAGACGGCCATCGCGATCGGGCACGACACGTCTCTGCGGATCTACCACCGATGCAAGCCGGAACACCTCCTCTGGTTCATCCCGATCTCGTCGAGCTGTGACCCCTACGACCGGGAGGTCACCGGGATCTATCCGCGGTTCCGACTCGACACCTGCGAAGTGCGCAAGCCGAGGAAGGACTGACAAATGCCTGGTCGTACGAGGATCGTCGGAGCCCTGCTGGTCGTCGCCGTCGGGTGGCTGGGGCTCGAACTCATGTTGCGGGACGTTCCGGTCCGCCCTGGTCGGGACGGACCCGCGGAGATCGAACGCAACTCGCTTCAGGTCGAGGGAGCGGTCCCGGGCCGGTCCGCAGCCCCACCCGCGGAACGACGGCCGACGATCGGCCCTCGAAAGACGAAGCGCCGATCCGCCGGTCGATCGGACGACGCGGTCTTCGACGCATTCGTCGAGACCTTCGTCCGTCTCGCGGGTGCGGCAGCCGCACAGCACGAACGCGGAGAGTCGGTCGAAGCGAAGTCAGGGGAGATCGACGATCTCGTCCGCGATCTCGAGAATCGGATCGCGGATGCGGCGGAACGATCGGTGAGCCGCTGGGTCGCCAGTCCAGCTGACGAGAAGTCACGGTTCGCCAACCGACTGTTCGCTCGGGTACTCCAACGCGCGCTGACCGAGCGACTGCGACGCCCGGCTCCGCTGCGACACACGGCGGGCGAGTCACCACTCGACCATCTCGTTCGTCGCATCCTCGCACGGGTTCCCGAGTCCGAGACCACGGCGCGCTTCTTCGGCGAGTCCCTCTTGGCGAACCAACCCTTCCTGGGAGAGGGATCCGAAGCCGACCTCTTGTCGTTGACCGAGCTCGCGCCCGATCGGGAGTTCCTCACCCCAGTTCTCGCGAAACTGCTCCAGACTCTGTGGGAGAACCTGCGTCGCAGCGGCGCCAGAACACCGGTCCAGCTCGACGCTCTCGCTCGGCTGTTCGCCGATGACTGGAACCCGGCACGGCAACTAGCGGCCGCGTCCGAGCTGTTCGCACACGGCGATGCAGGACTGCGTGCGCTCCTGATCGAGAAGGCCAAGCGCTCGAGGGATCCACGACTCGCGGCCGCAGTCGGGCGGTCCGCCGTCGACCACCTCCAACCACGTGCGGCCTTCGACACGATCGTCGAACTGAGTCCGATCCTGGATCGACCTCCGATTGCTCTGCTGGATGCGCTCGCACTCCGAGACGTTTCCGTCTTGGTCGAGGGCTACGAGGAACGACTGGCGACCGGACATTCGACCGGCCTGCGGGCCGCCCTGACCAGCGCGATGTTCGCCAACCGCGGAGAAGCCGCGAACGAGTTTGCTCGCACCGCACTCCAGTTGGATCCCGACCCGCAGGTCCGAGAGCGAGCACTGCTGCTCGCGGCGGCTCGCCTACCGTCCGACGAAGCGTTCGAGTGGCTGCATTCCGCCTTGCTCGACGAGAGACTCGGGGAGCCGGCACGACGCCTGGAGGTCGTGGCTCTCGCGTTGCACAACCTGGCCCCGCGAGCTGCAGCCGGACGAACGATCGAGTGGATCGAACAACTCTCTTCCGACCCCGCCTGCACGGAAAGCGTGCGGCGCCAGCTGCGGTCAGCTCGAGGTCGGATTCCGCGGGAGTCGGAGCGCTAGCTGCGGCGCAGGGTGAGCGCCCACACGCCGATGACTAACGCACCAGCGGAGCGGCTCCAGGACACCGGGAAGTCTGATCTGGTTCGCACGGACGAAGCCGTGCTGCAGATCACTACTTCTTCTTCTCGATGTGGAGAGTGTGCCGGCGCAAGCGCGAGCAGTACTTCTTCAGCTCGAGCTTGGGCGTGCCCGGCTTCTTGCGGATCGTGTAGTTCCGGTCGCCGGACTCCGAGCAGACCAGGTGGACGACTTCGCGCTTCTTCTTGGGCTTCGCCATGGCGGGCCGCGCATCCTACGGACGACCGCGGTCCCGTCAACGACCGGCTCTGGCCTTTTTCGTCGAACCAGGCCGCGACAGCCCGAATGGTCAGCGATGCACGCTCGACCGTAAGCAAAATCAGTCCGGCCCCCCGGGGTCAGCGACGGGCTTCCAGCTTGTCAGGCCGGCCAAGGATCCGATCTACCCAGAGTGCGCCACTCGTAGTGGCGCTGTCAGCACCAATCCTCCTCCGTTCGGCTCCGGGCCACAGCCTGCAGCCGAACGGCTGGCTGTCTGACGTTCGGCGAAGTTCCGGTCACTTGAGCCGGTCTTCTGCCGTTCGGACCGTACAAAGGACGAGCTCAGCCCCCTGCCGGAGCTGAGCTCGTGAGGTCCCACCTTTGCAGGCAGGCGATCGCAAGTGAGAGTTGAGAGCGGTCGAGGAAGGCCCTCCAACCTTCCTCATCGGCTAAAGCGTAGAACGACCCTCGACCGAACGAGGTTTTTGAACTTTTTGCCGCTCGCCCTTCGGATCAGAGAGATCCCTCAAGCTCGATCCGCACTCGACTACGGGATTCCCAAGGACCAGCAGCCGGAAGGTCGACGTGGACCCCGAACTCCATCCCAGCCGGGTTCACCTGCGGAACAGACTTCACAAGTTCGTGAAGCCGGTTCGCGCGCTGCCCGGAGAGTTGCCGACGCGGTCCGTCTTTCGGATCCCGCGGGAACGTCACGTGAGTGCGCATCTCGAGAGACTCGGTCTCGAGCCCCTGGAGCAGCACCACGAGCAGCTCGGCGACCTCGTCACGGAGAACGGCGGAGCCGGGTTCGAAGTAGGCCAGGGTTTCGGCCTCGACGACGATCGCCCGCTCGTTCAGGAGGATCTTCACGGACCGACCAGCCCGCTTCTCGAATTCCTCAGGCAGGGTCTCGAGCAGGAACTCGATCATCGGCCCCTTCTGCCGGTTCACGAGCGCGATGCCGTCGATGATCTCCCCTCCGACCGGGCCGTTGTCAAACAGCTCGTGTTGGTCCCGCTGACCCTTCTGCCCCCCGTCTCCGACCATCGCGAACTGGATGCTCTCCCGCAGGCGAGCGAGTCGGTCGAGCTCGACGCGCCCCATCGAGTGGAGCACGACGAACAGCGCGAACAGCAGGGTCATCATGTCCGCGTAGGGGACGACCCAGAGATCGGTCTTCGCGCGGCTCTGCTGGCGCTTGGGCAGCCGTCGGCTCATGCCTTGGCCTCGGCCTCACGCGGCCGAACCTCTTCGGGTGGCAGGTAGACCTCGAGCCGACTCCGAAGCACTCCCGGAGCCACACCGCCCTGGATGCCCATGACGCCCTCGAGAACCATGCTCATCCGAACGTCCTCGCGCTCCGCGAGCCGCTGGAGCTTGAACGCAATCGGCAGACAGACAAGGTTGGAGAAGCCGACTCCGTAGACCGTCGCGACGAATGCGCTCGCGATACCCGGGCCCATGCGCTCGGGAGTGTCGAGGTGACCGACGACCTCGATCAGACCGAGAACGGCGCCGAGGATGCCCACGGTCGGACAGATCGCGCCCCAGTTCTCCCAGAAGCGCGCCGACGCGTGTAGGTCCGCAGCCCGAAGATCCATGTCGGTCTCGACGGAGGCGCGCAAATCTTCGCCGCTGCTGCCGTCGATCGCCTGATTCAGACACTTCACCAGGAACGGATCGGAGTCCTTCGAGTTCGTGTAGTCGTCGAGGGCGAGGATTCCTTCGCGCCGAGCGAGGCTCGCCAACTTCAGGATCTGCTCGCGCAGCGCGCCGAACTGGCCCGAGCGGATCTCGATCGCCTGCGTGAAGCCGCGGATTCCCAGGATCACGTCTCGGCGAGGCGTCGCGACGAGGACGGCGCCGAACGAGCCGACGACGACGATCGTGAACGCCGCTCCGCTCCAGAGCGCCTCGAGCTTGCCCTCGTGGATCGAGAATCCGCCGAGCACGCCGCCGATGGCGATCAGGAACCCTAGCAGGGTCGTCTTGTCGAACTTGGCCTTCATCGATCCGTTGCCTGGGGCCGCCCGGTGCGCGGGTCCGGCCCCGTCCTTGGATCGACCATTCCGACGCCATCGCTTGATCCCGCTCGCGGGCCGCTCGGCGGTCTCCTTCGGGGACGCCTCGGCCCAGCCCCGGTTGGGGCTCTTCCAGCGGTGCGGAACCCCCGCTGGCTCCGAGCTGTCGGCGACGGGTCGAGCCCCTAGTGAACTGGCCCCGCTCGGTGTTGGTGCGGGGAATTCACCGGCTGGTCGCTCTGTCGAAGTTTTCCCCGAGGTCACGATCCTTCCCAACCACTTGGGGCGGCGAAGGCTCTGCACCACGTCCGTCGCTGCCATGACCAAATCAGTCGGGAAGCAATCCAGGCGGCCTCTCGGGCGACTTGTGGCCATCCGCAAGTCGCGGGCGTTCGAGGTGCTACGGCGACGGCCTCGAAGTTAAAG
>JBCBZB010000058.1:0-31703 GCA_039815565.1 Planctomycetota bacterium | reverse complement strand
GGCTATTGTAGCTTTGACCCTTCTTATTCGCTTTGCGCTCTATCCGCTGAACGCTGGGTCAATTCGCAACATGCGTCGCATGAAGATCACCCAGCCGCTTATGCAGAAAAAGGTAAAGGAAATTCAAGAGCGTCATAAAGACGATCCGGCCAAGCTTCAAGAGGAAATGGGCGGCGTTTACAAGGGGATTCGAACCCCCGGTGGGCGTAAACCCACACTCGCTTTCCAAGCGAGCTCCTTAAACCGCTCGGGCACCTCTCCCGGTGGGCCATCCGCCTGGACGGAGTGGATCGGGAACGCGGTAGGGTAGCGAGACCACGCCGGCGATCAATGCGCGAGACCGGTCCGGCGAAAGAACAAAGCGCCGAAGGTCCTCGACCTGGCTCGCTCCCCCGCTGGATCGAGGTGCTACGCCGGCGAGCGCGCTCGTCGAGCAGCCGCAAGAAAGTCGGGCCGCAGGAAAGCCGGCCGCAAGAAGGCGTCGGGCCAGCCGGATCGTCCGGCTGGCCCGTACCGAATGGCGGAGAGGGGGGGATTCGAACCCCCGGTGACCCGGAGGCCACACCGGTTTTCGAAACCGGCCCATTCAGCCGCTCTGGCACCTCTCCACGAGGGACTCTGCGGCTTCACAGAGGAGCGGAGACGATGCCAAGTCCCCGCCCTCCGATCAACCGTTCCTCATCGCCGGGCGCGAAAGAACTCTCGGAGCATCTCGGCGCTCTCCTCCTGGCCGGGCCCGTCCACGAGTTCGCATCGGTGATTCAGCCGCCTGTCCTCAGGAAGACGAGCCAGGGAGCCACAGGCTCCGAACTTGGGATCTCGGGTCGCCTGGACGATTCGGCGCACCCGGGCGTGCAGAAGCGCCCCGGCGCACATGAAACAGGGCTCGAGGGTCACGAAGACCTCGGCGCCCGGGAGCCGGCCCTCGCCGGCGCGAGCGAAGGCCTGCCGCAGCGCGACCATCTCGGCGTGCGCGGTCGGGTCCGTCAATTCGGCGCATCGATTGCTCGCCTCACCCAGGACGCATCCATCGCGAACGATCACACAACCGACCGGGACCTCACCCCGCTCCGCCGCGTTCCGCGCGAGTTCGAGCGCGCGACGCATCCATCGCTCGTCCGTCGTTGAGCCATCCAACACGACTCCCTATCGTCCGTCCTTTTGCCGAAGGAAGCGACCTTGGAACCAGCCCCCCGCCACTTGTTGTCGGCCAGTGACCTCGACCGCCGTGCTCTCGAGGACCTGCTGGATCTCGCCCAGCGACTCAAAGGGAAGCGCCAGGCGGCGCTACTCGCCGGAAAGACGCTCGGCATGCTCTTCTTCGACAAGAGCCTTCGCACCCGCGTCTCATTCGAAGTGGCTGCGGTCCAGCTCGGCGCGCACTGCATCGACATCTCGACGAATGAGATGTACGACCTCGAGCCGAGCGAGCAGGTCATCATGGACGGCGCGGCCGAGGAGCACGTCAAGGACGCCGCCCGCACCCTCTCGCGCTACGTCGACCTACTCGGCGTACGGCAGCTCTCACGAACGAGTTCTTGGGACGTCGACCGTCAAGAGCGCTTGCTCCACGGCTACGCCGAGCACGCCACGATTCCGGTCGTGAACCTCGAGTCCGCGATGGAGCACCCATGCCAGGCCATCGCCGACGTCATGACGATGAAGGAGCGCCTGACCCGTCTCGAGGGACGCAAGCTCACGATCGCCTGGAGCATGAATCCCGAAGCCAAGAACATCGGCCCCTGCCACTCGCTGTTGCGCTCGGCCGCAGCGCTCGGGATGGACATCACCGTCGCCCACCCGATGGGCTTCAACCTCGACGAGCAGTGCGTCACCGATGCCGAGTCCGCAGCCAAGGACGCCGGCGGTCGAGTCGAGGTCGTCCACGATCTCCAAGAGGGCGTCCGCGGCGCCGAAGTCGTCTACACTCGGGCCTGGGGCTCGACACGTTACTGGGACGACCCCGAGCGCGAGACCATGGTCAAGCGCTCCCTGCACGGCTGGACCTTCGACAAGGCGGTGATGGACGACACGAACAACGCGATGTTCATGCACCCGCTGCCGGTCCGGCGCGGCGTCGGTGCGACGGACGAGGTTCTCGATGCTCCGTCCTCGGTGATCTACGAGCAGGCCGAGAACCGCGTGCACGCCCAGAAAGCCCTCCTTTCCCAACTGATCGGCTGATCTCGACGAAGTGGCGGAATCGAACGAGGAACCGGAGAGCGAGCAGGATCCGAAGGACCTTGGTCCGGCCTTCGTCCATCTGCGCTGCCACAGTCACTACAGCCTCCTCTCCGCCCCCGCACGCATCAGCGGATTGGTCGAGAAGGCCAAGGCCGACGGGCAGACCGCACTCGCGCTGACCGACTCGTCGAACCTCTTCGGCGCGATCGAGTTCTACAAGGCCTGCACGAACGCCGGGATCAAGCCGATCCTGGGCATGATCACGCAGCTGGCGGCGCGCTCTCGACACGAGAAGACCAGTGCCGCGAACCCGAACCAACAGCTGACGCTGATCGCTCGGAACAACGAGGGCTGGGAGAACCTGCGCAAGCTCTCGAGTCTCGGCTACCTGGAGGGCTTCCACTTCCGTCCACGCATCGACGGAGAAGCACTCCGGGAACACCGGGACGGGCTCCTCTGCCTGACCGGCGACGACACCGGCGAGATTCCTCGTCTGCTGATGGCGGGTGACGAAGAAGCCGCCGCCGAATCCCTGTCGACGCTGCGCGATACCTTCGGCGAGGAGAACGTCTACATCGAAGTGCTGGAGACCGGTGTCGACTCGCAACGTCGACTCAATCCGCTACTGATCGCGTTCGCGGACAAACACGACGCTCCGCTCGTCGCGACCAACGACGTTCACTACCTCGAGCAAGCCGACTGGATCGCACAGGACATCATGCTGTGCATTCGCAACAGCAAGTCGATCAACGATCCGCAGCGCTACCGCATGCCCTCGCGCGAGCTCTACCTGAAGAGCCGTGAGCAGATGTCCTCGCTCTTCAAGGCGCGGCCGGATGCGATCGAGAACACGCAAAAGCTCGCCGACCGCTGCGAGGTCGAAATCGAGTTCAACGTCTACCACCTCCCGATCTTCGAGACGGGCAGCGACGAGACCCCGGACGAGCTGTTCGAACGACTCTGCTACGAGGGTGCGGTCAAGCGCTACGGCGAGATCACCGAACAGGTGAAGGACCGCCTCGACATGGAGATCGGGGTGATCCGGCAGCTCGGGTTCTCGAGCTACTTTCTGATCACCGCGGACTTCATCGAGTACGCGCGGAAGGAAGGAATCCCGGTCGGCCCCGGCCGTGGATCGGCGGCCGGCTCGATCGTCGCCTACGTGCTGTGGATCACGAACCTCGATCCGCTGACCTACGACCTGATCTTCGAGCGATTCCTGAACGTGGCCCGCGTGTCGATGCCCGACATCGACGTCGACTTCTGCGGTAACCGCCGAGACGAGGTCATCGACTACGTCCGCGACAAGTATGGGCGCGAGTGTGTCTCCCAGATCGTGACCTTCGGAACGATGGCGAGCCGCGGTGTACTCCGGGACGTCGGCCGCGTGCTCGAGGTCCCCCTCGACGTCATCGACAAGATCGCCAAGAAGGTCCCGCAGGGGCCCGGCGCCTCCCTCCGCGGGGCGCTCGAGTCGGACGCCGACCTCCAGGCGATCCGTAAGGAATCCAAGGCCAACGAAAGTCTCTTCAACTACGGCCTGAAACTCGAAGGACTCGCTCGGCACGCCTCGGTCCACGCGGCCGGCGTCGTTGTCGCGGATCGCCCACTCGCCGACTACGTCCCGCTCTGTCGGAACGGAGACGACGTCGTCGCCCAGTGGCAGATGACCGAGCTCGAAGAGGTCGGCCTACTGAAGGTCGACTTCCTCGGCCTGAAGACGCTGACGATCCTGACCGAGGCCTGCCGCCTGATCCGGGACGTTCACGGCGACGAGATCGACCTCGACGAGCTGCCACTCGACGACCCGAAGACCTTCGAGCTGATGACTCGCGGAGACACGCTCGGTGTCTTCCAGCTCGAATCGAGCGGTATGCGCGAACTGCTGTCCGGCCTGAAGCCCGACACGTTCGGGGACGTGATCGCGGTCCTCGCGCTCTACCGCCCGGGCCCCTTGAGTTCGGGCATGGTGAACATGTTCGTTCGCCGTAAGCACGGCGAGGAGAAGGTCGAGTATCCGCACGAAGACCTGCGCGAGGTCCTCGAAGACAGCTACGGCGTCATCGTCTACCAGGAACAGGTCATGCGGATCTCCGCGACGATCTCCGGGTTCTCGATGAGCGAGGCGGACCAACTTCGCAAGGCGATGGGCAAGAAGAAGCCCGAGGTCATGGCGAAGTTCAAACAGAAGTTCGTCGACGGCGCCACCGATCGCGGGCACGACGCCAAGATGGCGACGAACCTGTTCGAGACGATCGAGTTCTTCGCCGGCTACGGATTCAACAAGTCGCACTCTGCTGCGTACGCGCTGGTCACCTACCAAACGGCCTGGCTGAAGGCCCACTACCCGGTCGAATTCATCGCCGCGAACATGACGGTCGAATCGGCGAACTCGGACAAGCTGCGCGAATACGTCGATGAGGCGCGCCGCAAGCAGTACGAGATCCTTCCGCCGAGCCTGAACCATTCGGAACGACGCTTCACGGTCGAGAACGGCCAGATCCGCTTTGGCCTCGGCGCGGTCAAGGGCGTCGGTGAGCGCTTCGCGGATCAGGCCGCCGAAGAGTGCCAGAAGAACGGTCCCTACGGATCGCTCGAGGACTTTTGCTCGCGTCAGGACGCGCAACTGCTGAACAAGGGCGCCCTCGAAGCGCTGACGAATGCCGGTGCCTTCGACGAGATCGAACCGTCACGCCGGGCGACGTTCGACGGCTTGGACCCCGCGATCCGCACGGCGGCCCGCGAGCGCGCAGATCGCCTCCGCGGTCAGGGATCCCTCTTCGATCTGACCGCTCCCCCGCCGACGCCCCAGAGTTCGAACGGTCAAACGAAGGTCCTCGAGTGGCCCGAGTCGGAGCGCCTCCTTCGTGAGAAGACCGCTCTCGGCTTCTACCTCTCCGGCCACCCGTTCGAGAAGCGCGGTCGCTTCCTCGCTCGCCTCGCCGGCCACCAGTCTTCGGACCTCGCCGACCTCGGCCCGGGTGAAGAGGTGCGCATCGCCGGCATGATCAGCGCGGCCCGCGAGATCATCATCAAGAACGGCCGCAACGCCGGGAAGAAGATGGGCCGCTTCCTCCTCGAAGACCTCGAAGGCAACCTCGAGGTGGTCGTCTTCGCTCGCGCCTACGAGGTCATGCGCGACAAGATCGCCGACGACTCGATCGTGATCGTCCGTGGTCGAGTCGACCGGAAGGACGAGAACGCCGAGAACGACACTCCTGGCATTCTCTGTGACGAGATCGAGGAGGCTCGTTCAGCCATCGCACGGGAAGTCGATGCTCTCGTGCTCCGACTGGACGCGGCCGCGACCTCACCGGAGTCGCTCGACGAGCTCGGCGAGATCGCTCTACGTCACCGCGGCGAGCACCGACTGGCCTTCGAACTCGAGAGCGACGGTGCAATCCATCGCATCCGCGCAGACCGCCGATTTGCCGTCGACCTCAGCGACGAGCTCATCGACGAACTCGCCGAGCGACTGAACCCGTCTGCGCTGAACTTCACGCGTCGTTGACGCCAGAAAGGCGGCGAACAGGCACGGCCAGTCGCCGCAAAGCCCAACGGAGTCCGAGAGCCGAGCGATCGTAGACGGCAAGACGGCTCAGCCGGTCGAATCGACTCGTCACGGCGCTGGCTCCGAACCCTTCAGAACGCGCGGCGGCTCACGACGCGGAGCCCGGAGCTAGGCGCCAGCTCGAGGCCGGCGCCATCCGGTTGGACACCCCGCTCGGGGTGCCTACTCGATCACTCGGCGTCTTCGACGTCTGCCGCGGCGAGCTGGCGCTCGAGCACGTCGTTGTCGACCAACTCGAGGATCGCGCGCTCGGTGCCGTCACCGAGACGACGCTCGGAGAGGCGAATGATGCGGGAGTAGCCACCCGGGCGGTTGGCGTAGCGCGGGCCAAGGACGTCGAACAGCTTGCGTGCGGCCTCCTTATCACGAAGGAAAGACACCGCGCGACGGAATCGCACGAGGTCCTTCTTCTTGCCCATCGTGATCATCTTCTCCAGGTTGCGACGCATCGCCTTCGCCTTCGGAAGCGTCGTCACAACGCGCTCGTTCTTGATGACGGAGCAGATGAAGTTCCGCTCCATGGACTGTCGGTGACTCGTCGTGCGGCTGAGTCGACGGCCGGCTCTGCGGTGACGCATGGCGAAGGTCTTTCGGGCTCGAAAACGAAGTAGTGTGAATCAGTGGGTCACCGGCCCGCTCCGCGCGCCGGCGTTTGGGCTCATTGGGCGAGCAGCTCGTCGACGTTCATGCCGAGCGAAAGGCCCAGCGCGCCGAGCTTGCTCTTGACCTCCTTGAGGGAGGTCTTGCCGAAGTTGCGCACCTTGAGGATGTCCGACTCCGGAATCGCGACGAGGTCGCCGAGGGTCTGGATGCTCTCCGAGTCGAGGCAGTTCTTGGCCCGGACCGAGAGATCCAGGATGTTGACCGACTTCGAGAGCAGATCCTCGAGCTCGCGGCGCTTCGCCGACTCGTCACCTTCCGGCGCAAGTGCTCCGCCACCGACGGCCACATCGGCGTCGCGGTGCTCGAAGTACTGGACGAAGGGGTTCAGGTGCTTACGGTAGATCTTGCTGGCCTCGACGAGGGCCATCTCCGGCGTCACCGTGCCGTCGGTCCAGATCTCGAGCACGAGCTTGTCGTAGTTCGTGAACTTGCCGACACGCGTGTTCTCGGTAGAGCACTTCACACGGTAGACCGGGCTGTAGATCGAGTCGACCGGGATCGTTCCGACCTCGATGTCCTCGGACACGTTGTCCTCAGCCGTCACGTAGCCCCGCCCCTTCTGCACCTGAATCTCGGCGTAGAAGCGGACGTCGTCGGTCAACGTGCAGATCTTCAGATCCTGGTTGACGATCTCGACGTTCTGGTCGGCCTCGATCAGGCCAGCAGTGACGTCACCGGCCTGCGCGACATCGAGTCGCAGCATGGTCGGAGCATCCGTGTGCATCTTGACACGGAGCTTCTTGAGGTTGAGGACGACGTTGGTGATGTCCTCTAGGACGCCCGGAATCGAGGCGTACTCGTGCACGACACCGTCGATCTTGACCGCCGTGACCGCCGTGCCCTCGATCGAGGAGAGCAACACACGGCGCAGACCGTTACCGATCGTCGTGCCGAAGCCACGCTCGAACGGTTCGACGATGAACCGGCCGTAGGTGTCCGACGAAGTCTCGTTGTCGAGCCGAACCTGGGAAGGAAGCTCGAAGTTACGCCAGCGAATACGCATGGGGGAAAGTCGTTGGGAACTCGGAGGTCGACGCCGTCAAGCGACCGACCAGGTGAAGGAAGCGCCCAGTCGACCCAAGGCGACGGGACTCTTCCGTAGCGGCGAACCGGCTCGAGCCGTCTCGCCTCCCCCGCCCATCGTGACGCGCGCTGTCTGTGATCGACGGAGGTTCAGAGATGTCAATTCGCGAACCAGCGGCTCGCGAGCCGATCGCGGCGTAACCGCGATCGATGAAGTCGATCGCTCGAACTCAGCGAGAGCAGAGCTCGACGATCAGCTGTTCGTTGATCGGGTGCGGAACATCCTCACGCTTCGGCAGCGCGATGACCTTGCCGGTCAGATCGGCCGGGCTCGGCTCGATCCAACCCGGGACCGACTGGCCCTTGTTCATCTCGACGGCATCCGCGGCACGCTTCCGGATCTTCTCCTTCGGCGTCAGCGAGACTTCGTCACCCGGCTTCACGAGGTAGCTCGGGATGTCCATGCGATGCCCGTTGATGCGGACGTGACCGTGAGCGATGAGCTGGCGGGACTCGAAACGCGACTGGGCCAGGCCGAGGCCGAGCACCACGTTGTCGAGACGACGCTCGAGCAGGACCAACAGGTTCTCACCGGTGTTGCCCTTCTGCTTCTTTGCCGTCGCGAAGTAGCGCTGGAACTGACGCTCGAGGACGCCATAGATCCGCTTCGCCTTCTGCTTCTCACGCAGCTGGACGTAGTAATCGGTCGTCTTCCGCGGTCGTGTGTGGACTCCAGGCGGGTAGTCCCGCCGGTTGATCCCGCACTTCTCCGAGAAGCAGCGCTGCCCCTTGAGGAACAGCTTCATGCCCTCGCGGCGGCAGAGCTTGCAAACCTTGCCAGTAATTCTCGCCATGCTTGTTTAGGACCTGCGTTCGGTTCCTTCGACGACCTCAGACACGCCGGCGCTTCGGAGCGCGGCAACCGTTGTGAGGAAGCGGAGTGCGGTCCTCGATACTCTTGATTTCGACGCCGCTGCTACCGAGAGCGCGGACGGCCGATTCCCGACCCGATCCGGGTCCCTTCACGAAGACCTCGAGCTCGGTCAAGCCCATCTTCCGGATCTTCTCAGAGACCTTCTGGGCTGCGCGTTGCGCGGCGAACGGCGTGCTCTTCCGGCTGCCCTTGTAGCCGATGCTGCCAGCCGAGTCCCAAGCGATGACCTGACCGGCTGCGTCGGTCACGGTGACAATCGTGTTGTTGAACGAGGACTTCACGTGGGCGATGGCCCGTCCGACGTTCTTGCGCGCGCGCTTCTTCTTGTTTTCCGCCATGGAATCGTTCGGGGTGGCCGCAGCGAACGCAATCGCCACGGGGCCCTCCCCGTCTCGGGATTACTTCTTCAGGATCTTCTTGTTGGCAACCGTCTTCCGCGGACCCTTCCGGGTTCGCGCGTTGCATCGCGTCCGCTGTCCGTGGACCGGCAGACCACGACGGTGGCGCAGGCCTCGGTAGCACACGATGTCCTTCAGTCGGTTGATGTTCGCGAGCACCTGCCGACGCAGCGCACCCTCGACCAGGTAGTTCTCGTCGAGGTGCGAAGCGAGCTTCGCCACCTCTTCGTCGCTCAGCTCCTTCGCGCGGATCTCAGGCCGCATCGACAGCTCTTGGATCACCTTATTGGCGGTCGTGCGACCGACGCCGTAGAGGTAGGTCAGCGCCACGTCGAGGCGCTTGTCGTTCGGGAGGTCGACTCCGAGGATACGAGGCATGGAAGGAGTGCTCGGTTCGTTGCTGGGGGTTGGCGACGCGGAGAGCCGACGACCGAAAGCCGGCTTGGCCGTCGGAGACTTCCGAGAGGGACTTCGGTCCCGCGGATCAATCCGCGGTTGGAACTCCCCCGTCCGTGGTGTGCGGACGTCGCTGTATGCGGTTGGTTGAGGATCGACGCTGGGAGATCAGCGACCCTGACGTTGCTTGTGACGCGGGTCCGTCTTGCAGATGACGCGGACGACGCCGCGGCGTCGAACGATGCGACAGCCTTCGCAGATCTTGCGGACGCTAGCTCGGACCTTCATAGGATCGTCAGTGAAGTGTGGTCAGCGTGCCGCTCGATCGCCGCGGCACGGTTGGAGTGCTCGAACGCGCCCGCGGGCGGACGCGTCCTCGATGTAAGGGTCAGACGAAGAGGCCGCGAGAGCGTGCAGGACACGCCATCACGGCCGGATGGAGTTCGGTTGCGGCTCGTGAACACGACCCGCTGGTGGGTTGTGGAGGCACCGGCCGCGCGACCGGAACTTCCGGGCGGGAGCTGGTCGCACCCGCGTGGGAACCGGGCATTTTGCCGCGGGTCGGGTCGAAGAATCAAACCCCTTCTGCCAATTCCGTGACACGCCCCTTGGAAGGGTCGAAAGGCGACCGCTGAATACGGATCCGGTCCCCGGCCAGGAGCCGCACGATACGCACCCGCATCGCCCCGGAGGCATGGACGTCGACGACGTCTCCCTCGTCGGTCCTCACCTGCAACATCTTGTTGGGAAGGGATTTGAGCACAGTCGCCCACTCGGTCGCTCCGGTCGGGACAGACTCGCCTCCGCCGGCCTTGGGACCGCTGGTCGGTCGGGAACCCGGCCCTCCATCGGAAGAACTCTCCGGCTCTTGATCCGGGCCGTTCGGGAGTCCGTTCACGGCTCGATTCGCCCGGGTCCGCAGACCGCCTCAGGCGGGCTCCCGACCGAGCACGTCGGCGACCTGTCGGACGACCGCATCCGGCTCGGCGCCGGCATCGACTTCGGCCAGCGAACCCTGGGTCCGGTAGTAACCCAGCAAGGGCTCCGTCTGCTCGCGGTAGACCGAAAGACGCTTCTGAACCGCCTCGGGCTGGTCGTCCGAGCGGTGCTTCAGATCCGTCGAACCACAGGCGTCACACACCCCCTCCTTCTCGGTCGGACGAAGGTAGATGTTCCAGATCGCGCCGCAGTTGCCGCAGGTCCGACGACCGACGAGGCGCTGCTCGAGCGCCTGCTCCTCGACGGTGAAGTGGACGACGTGCGTCAGGTCCCGACCGGCGGCCTTGAGACTCTGGTCGAGGGCCTCACCTTGAGGCAGGGTTCGAGGAAAGCCATCGAGGATCCACGAACTCGGGGCGCCCTCGCGGCCCAAGTGGGCCTCCACCATCGCGATGATGACGTCGTCGGGGACGAGCTTGCCGGCGTCCATGAAGGACTTGGCCTGGCGACCGAGCTCGGTGTCGGCCTGGACCTGCGCGCGAAGCATGTCGCCAGTCGAGATGTGCTCGACCGACTCGTCTTCGGCGAATCGCTTGGCCTGGGTGCCCTTGCCGGCCCCCGGCGGGCCGAGGAAAACGGCCCGGAACGCCTCGGCTCCAGAGGCCTGCGAAGCGCCTTCGCTCATCGGGCCTGACGACCCCAACCACGGGCCGGAACGTTGGACTCCTTCATGAAGCCCTCGTAGTTGCGCATGACCAGCAGGCCGTTGAGCTTCTCAACCAGGTCGAGGGCCACACCCACGACGATCAGGATCGACGTGCCGCTCATGAAGTAGATGAGCGTGGGATCGAGGCTCGAGAACGAGCCGCTGATCAGCGACGGGAACACCGCGACGAGCGTCAGGAACGCCGCACCGGCGAGCGTGATCCGCAGCATCGTCTTCTCGAGGAACTCCGCCGTGTTCTTACCCGGGCGGATACCCGGGATGAACGAGCCATGGTCCTTCAGGTTGTCGGCGATGTCGGTCGGCTGGAACATCAGCGATGTCCAGAAGAACGAGAAGAAGAAGATCATCACGCCGTAGATCAGGATGTACCAGAATCCACGGGCGTAGGCGAAGCTCTGCAGGAACTGAGAGTCGACGGCCGAACCGATGAAGCTCGGGATGATCAGCAGGGCCGACGCGAAGATGATCGGCATGACGCCGGCGTGGTTCACCTTCAGCGGCAAGAAGTGGCGCTGACCGCCGTAGACCCGCCGTCCGCGGGTCTGCTTCGACTGCTGGATCGGAATCCGACGCTGTGCCTTCGTCATATAGACGACGGCGACGACGGCCGCGATCCAAGCGCCGAGGAACAACAGCAGACGCTGATAGGTCTCGGCCGTGAACTCGTCGTTGACCGTGAAGGCGCCGGTGAAGGCCTTCGGGAGACCAGCAACGATTCCGCCCATGATGATGAGCGAGATCCCGTTTCCGATGCCGTGCTGAGTGATCTGCTCACCCAGCCACATGATGAACAGTGTGCCCGCGGTCAGGCTGACCATGACCAGCAGGGCATACGGCAGGAAGTTCTCGTTGACCTCGGGGTGGATCAGCGAGCCCTGGCCCGTCGCAGAGAGCGGACCGAGGATCACGAACAGCGCCTGAACGAGACAGATCGGGATCGTCGCGTACCGCGTGTATCGGTTGATCTTCCGCTGCCCCGACGGCCCTTCCTTCGAGATCTTCTCGAGAGAGGGAACCACCTTCGTCAGCAGCGAGAAGATGATGCTCGCCGAGATGTAAGGCATGACGCCCAGGGCGAACAACGAGGCGCCCTGCAGCTGCGCGCCCGTCAGGACGTTCATCAGGCCGAGCACGCTCTGAAAGCCGCCGCCATCCGAAGACGCGTCGTCGATCAACGAGGTGTTGACCCCCGGCAACGGGATGACGAACCCGATGCGGTAGCAGAACAGGAGCCCCAACGTGACGAGGATCCGGGTCCGGATCTCTTTGACACGTAGGAGATTGAGGAAGGACACGTTCATCCGATCAGTTGCCGTTCCGTTCGGCCGGCCGGCCGGCGAGGGCGTTCGGAACAACCGAACCACCCAGCAGGACCAACCCTGCGGGGCGTGAGATCATTCCGTCCGAGGCCTATCGAAGCCAGGGGCCGGCCCTCAGGTTCCCGGAACAAGCCTCGCGTCCAGCTCCGGTCGGCCCAAGAAGGACCTGGCGCCTGCAGGAGAACGCCCCGGAGTATTCACGAGGGTTAGTGAGTTGTCAGTCCTGCTGAGCCTTGCGCGCGGCTCGCGCCTGCGCCTTCGGGTGCAGCGACCCGTCCTTGCGGACGAACTTGTCACGCATCGAGCGGGTTTCGATCAGCTCGACGGTGCCGCCGGCCTTCTCGATCTTTTCGCGCGCGGTCGCGGTGATCGCGTGGCACTGGACGCTGACCTTCTTGGTCACTTCGCCATCGCCGAGGATCTTGAACAAGTCCGATCCCTTGATGCGGGAGACGAGTCCAAGCTCGAGAGTCTTCTCGAGGTTGATCACCGCGCCGTCCTCGAACTGGTCGAGGTCGCGGACGTTCAGCACCGTGTAGACCTTGCGGAACTTCGAGTTGTTGAAGCCACGCTTCGGGAGACGGCGGAACAGCGGCATCTGACCACCTTCCCAACCATCACGACGAGACCAACCCGAGCGCGCCTTCGCACCCTTGTGACCACGCCCCGAGGTCTTGCCGTTGCCCGAGCCGATACCGCGACCAACGCGGTTGCGGTTCTTGTAGGCAAGGCCTGCTGCTTTTGCTTCTGCGAGATTCATCCGACCTTCACCCCACGAGCGGCTTCGACCATCTGACGGTCTTGGAGCTGACCCAGGGCTGCCATCGTCGCCTTGACGACGTTCAACGGGTTCGTCGACCCGTAGACCTTGGTCAGGATGTCCGTGATGCCGGCGAACTCGACGATCTTGCGGACCGACTTGCCAGCGATGATTCCGGTTCCCGGCTGGGCCGGGATCAGGCGCACACGCGAGGAGCAGAAGACCGCCTCAACCATGTGAGGGATCGTCGTGCCTTCGCGGGTGACCTTCAGCAGCGACTTCTTCGCGTCCTTCACCGACTTCTCGACGGCTGCAGGAACTTCCTTCGCCTTGCCGTAGCCGATGCCGACGACCCCGTCGTGGTTACCAACAACCGACAGGGAGCTGAACGAGAATCGGCGACCACCTTCCTGCACGGCGGCAGAACGGTTGATCACGATCACGTCGTCGCGCAGATCGTCGAGCATCAGTGCTTCGTCGATCGGCATCTGCGGATACTTGGGCTTGGCCATGGTTTGAACTCGCCGTTGGTCGTGGTGTCGGCAGCCTCAGGGACTGACGAGTCTTCGCTGGTTGGAATGCGGTTTCGTGGGTCTTGGCAGCGCCCGCCGATCGGCCGGCGCCCGCCGAGACGGGAATCAGAAGTCGAGGCCACCCTCCCGGGCTGCCTCAGCGAGAGCGCGAACGCGCCCGTGGTACTTGTAGTGCCCCCGATCGAACGCGACGCGGACGACGCCCGCGGCCTTCGCTCGCTCGGCGATCAGAGCACCGACCTTGGTCGCAACGTCGGTTTTCTTCAGGTTCTCGAGCTGCTGTCGGAGGTCCTTGTCACGCGACGAGGCCGAGGCAAGTGTCCGGCCGTTCTCGTCGTCGATGATCTGGCAGTAGATGTTGGTCAGGCTGCGGCGGACCGACAGGCGAGGACGGTCGTTGCCGACCCGAACCCGGTTCCGGACCGCAAACTGCTTGCGGCGACGGGTCTGCTGCTTTCGCTTCTGGATGCGCGACATCGTTCGGTGGTCGGTGTGCGGAGGACTTGTTCGGATGATTGGTCGCGGTCAGACCCTCGGGCCCGGTCCACGACCGTAGGTTCGGATGGTTCGACCGAGGATCAGGCGGAGCCGAAGGCCTTACCGGCCTTGCGACGGATGACCTCGTCGGAGTACTTGATGCCCTTGCCCTTGTAGGGCTCCGGCGGACGGAGCTTGCGGATCTTGGCCGCGAACTCCCCCACTTGCTGCTTGTCGCAACCGGTGATTTCGATGTTGGTGGCGTTCGGCAGCTTCACGTCGACCGTCTTCGGGATCTCGACGACGATCTTGTTGGCGAAGCCGAGCGAGAACTCGAGCTTGGTGCCCTGCTGCTTGGCCTGGTAGCCGACACCGTTGATCTCGAGCTTCTTCTCGTAGCCCTCGGTCACGCCGATCACCATGTTGTTGATCAGCGACCTGGTCAGGCCGTGAAGTGCCCGCGCATCACGATCGCGCGAAGGACGGTTGTTCGAGACCTTGATCGTCTTTTCCTCGACGTCGACGTCGACCTCGCGGCGCAGCGTCAGTTCGAGTTGGCCCGTGGGCCCCTTCACCGTGACGTCACGGCCCGAGACCTTGACGTCGACGCCGCTCGGCAGATCGATCGGTGAGTTTCCGATTCGCGACATGGCTGGTGGCTAGATGTGGGAGGTGTTCGTTTCGTAAGCGAACCGAGGCAGAGGCCAGGGTCCGCGAAAATCATTTAGCGGAGATCACTCCGCATGGTTCTCCATGCGGAGGTTCACTCCATGCAGAGGGCTCACTCGACCGTGCAGAGGACCTCGCCTCCAACACGCTGCTCGCGGCACTCGCGATCGGACAGCACGCCCCGGTTCGTCGAGACGACCGAGATACCGAGCCCGCCGCGAACCTTCGGCAGGTCCTCGACACCGCGGAAGCGGCGGCAGCCAGGCTTGCTGAAGCGCTTGATCCCGTGGATCACCGCTCCGCCGTCGTCGGCGTAACGCAGGGCCACGTTGATGATGCTCTTCGGGCCTTCCGAGTGGACTTCGTAGTCCTGGATGTAGCCCTCACGCTTCAACACGTCGAGGACGCGCACCTTCAGCGTCGAGCCAGGCATCGTGCAGGAAGTCTTGCGCGAGCGCAGTGCGTTGCGGATCCGGGTCAGCAGGTCCGCGATCGGGTCGGTCATCATGGGAGTCGTTCTCCGAGTTCAGTGCGGACTGGAATCACTTACGGAAAGGGAAACCGAGGAGCGTGAGGAGCTCAAAGCCCTCTTCGTCGGTGTTCGCGGTCGTCACGAAGTTGATGTGCATCCCCTGAACAAACTCGACGCGGTCGAGGCTGATCTCCGGGAAGATGCTCTGCTCGGCGAGGCCGAGGCTGTAGTTGCCGCGACCATCGAACTTCTTCGGCATGCCGCGGAAGTCACGGATACGTGGGATCGCGATCGAGACGAGGCGATCGAAGAACTCCCACATCTGGGTACCGCGCAGCGTGACCGCGCAACCAACCGGGTATTGCTCGCGGATCTTGAAGCCCGCGATCGCTTGACGAGAGAGGCGAACCGTCGGCTTCTGACCGGTGATCGCCGCCATCTCGCGCTGGGCGTGCTCGATGCGCGCCTTGTTCTCGACGGCCTTGCCGAGCCCCATGTTGACCGTCACCTTGGTCAGGCGCGGGACCTCCATCGGGTTCTTGTAGCCGAACTTCTCACGCATCGCGGGAGTGACCTCCTCGCGGAACTTGGTGAGGAGTCGCGGTACGACGCGCTCGGTTACGTTCTCAGCTCCCGAGGATTCGGGACTCTGCTCGGTAGTGCTCATCAGCAGAACTCGGTGTTGATCCTTGATTCAGCGCGGCGCGAAGCCGGCGCGGTCGTGATAGCTGCGTTCAGTCGAAACGCGTTCCACACTTGACGCCGACACGCACACGCTTGTCGTCGACGATCTCGATACGGGTCCGGGTGCCGGCCTTGGCTTTCTCGCTGTAGAGAAGGACCTTGCTGGCATCGATCGGGTGTTCGCGCTGGTTGCGGCCACCCTCGGGATTCTTCTGCGACGGGCGCTCGTGCGACCAGCGCATGTTGACGCCCTTGACGATCACGCGGCCGGCCTCTCGGTCGACCGAGAGAACCTCGCGGGGTTGATCGCTCTTGCTCTCGCCGGAGAGAACGACGACCTGGTCGCCCTTCTTGATGTGCAGCGGCTTCGCCTTGGCGCGGGAGTCGGAGTTACGAATCATCAGATGACCTCCTCAGCGAGAGAGACGATCTTCATGAAGTTCTTCTCGCGCAATTCACGAGCGACCGCACCGAAGATGCGGGTGCCCTTCGGATTGCCGTCTCCGTCGATGACCACCAGCGCGTTCTTGTCGAAGCGGATGTAGCTGCCGTCGGCGCGACGGACCTGCTTGGCCGTGCGGACGACAACGCCGCGGATGACCTGGCCCGACTTCACCTCTCCGTTCGGCAGCGCCTTGCGCACCGAAGCGATGATCACGTCGCCGACCGAGGCGTAGCGACGGCGGGTACCACCGAGCACCTTGATGCACTTGGCCAGCTTCGCGCCGCTGTTGTCCGCGACGTCGAGTATCGTTTGTTCCTGAATCATCGGAGGATCGAATCCGGTGTGTGAATGTCTGGGTTCCGCCTCGCGGCCTGCGCTGCGGAGCGGCGCGAACGCCGCGGATGTCGAATGGTCGCCTGGGTGAGGTCCAGGTTCTGGTCAGTCCTGAACCGCTCGTGCAACGACGCGGGTCAGACGGAATCGCTTGAGCTTGGAGATCGGCCGGGTCTCGACGATCTCGACACGGTCGCCGACGTTCGCCGTGCTCGCGTCGTCGTGAGCGTGGATGCGCGTGCGCCGACGGATGAACTTCTCGTAGACCGGGTGCTTCACCAGGCGTTGCACCTCCACCGTGATGGTCTTCTCCATCTTGTTGGAGGTGACGATGCCCTGGAGCAGACGACGGGCGTTGCGACCACCACGGGTCGAGCCGTGAGTCGTGGTGCGGCCGGCGCCTTGCTCGGCGGCGGTGTCTTGCGTGGACGAGTCGGTCGACATGTTTGATTCCGCTATGGGTAGGGGCAGCTATCGCTGAGGCAGGCTCAGGAAGCCCCCTGGGTGTGATCGGTCAGTCTTACTCCTGCTCGGCGCCCGCACTCTCAACGAGTTCACGCTCCCGCAGAATCGTGTTGATGCGTGCAATCGAGCGACGCAGCTCCGAGAACTTCGAGGTCTGAGCAACCTCATCGGTGGCCGCGCGGAAGCGCAGTTCGAAGAGCTCCTTCGACAGGGATTGCCGGTCGAGACGAAGCTCGCGCGAGTCCTTGCCGCGCATCTCCTTGAGTGCCTTCTTGACTGCCATCGTGTTGGGCCTCGGGTGTTGGCCTCGGGTCTTGAATCTCTAGTTGGTGTTCCGGTGGCCGCTCGGGCCTCAGATACGGCGGCGCTTGATCATGCGCACCTTGACCGGCAGCTTGTGCGCTGCGCGGTTGAACGCCGTGCGAGCGATGTCTTCCGACACGCCCTCGATCTCGAACAGGACGGTGCCCGGCTTCACAACCGCACACCAGAAATCGATATCTCCCTTACCGGTGCCCTGACGGGTCTCGGCGGGCGTCGACGTGACCGACTTGTGCGGGAACACGCGGCGAGTCATCTTCGCCTCGGGGGCCGCTCGGCTCATCGAGATACGGACCGCCTCGAGCGTGCGCGCCGTGATCCAGCCCGGCTCGAGTGATTGCAGACCGTACTCACCGAACTCAACCGTGTTGCCGCGTTGCGCGACGCCACGGATGCGTCCGCGCTGTTGCTTGCGCCACTTGACGCGCTTGGGCATGAGCATGGTTCAGTTCTCCGTCGGTAGTTGCAGTGGAAGTTGGTAGGTGTCGGGCGATCGCGCTCAGCTCGCAGTGCGCTCGTTGCGATCGACGGGCAGCAGGCCGGCGGTCGTTTCGCCCGGGCCCCACTCCCCCTTGAAGATCCAGACCTTGATGCCGATCGTGCCGGCCTTGGTGCGCGCCAGAACGAAGCCGTAGTCGATCTTCGCGCGCAACGTGGTGCACGGAACGCGCCCGAGGCTGATCTTGCCGACGCGGGCCATCTCGGCGCCGTTCAGGCGACCGCTGACCATGATCTTGCAGCCGAGGGCTCCCGCGGCCATCGCTTGCTCCGCGGCCTTCTTCAGGACCCGGCGGTAGTTCATCCGCTTCTGGAGCATCTCGGCGACGTTGTCACCAACGAGCTTCGACTCCAACTCCGGACGGTGGATCTCGATGATCTTCAGGCGGACCGGCGACTCGGCGATCTTCTCGAGCTCCTTGCGGAACTGGTCGACCTTGGTGCCCTTCTTGCCGATCAGGACGCCCGGACGCGCGGTGTGGATGAACACCGTCACCAGCTCGCCAGCGCGCTCGATCTCGACCTTCGGGATCGCTGCGAACGCCCAGTTCTTGTGGACGTGATCGCGGATCTTCTTGTCCTGCGCGATGAAGCGCGGGAAGTCACGCTTCGACGCGTACCAGCGCGAGCGCCAGCGCTCGGTGATGGCGCAGCGGAATCCGATCGGGTGTGTCTTCTGACCCATAGGTGGCCTTGTTCAGTTAACTCGTTGATCAGCTCTCCGCCGAAGCGCTGGCGGTGGTGAGCTCGGGGTCGGCCACCTTCACATGCAAGTGACAGGTGCGGCGACGGTAGGGCATCGAGCGACCCATCGAAGCGGGCCGGTAGCGGACGCGACCGAAGAGGAGCGGGCCCTGCTGGACCACAGCCTCGGAAACGACGAGTCGGTTCGGACGAACGTCCTCGTTCTGCATCGCGTTGTTCACCGCCGACGCCAGGACCTTGAAGATCAGGGCCGACGCGCGGTGACTGTCGTTGCGAAGGATGTCCAACGCCTGACCGGCCGGCAAACCACGGATCATGTCCATGATCGGCTGAGCCTTGCGAGGAGCCATCCGCGCGTAGCGGTGGGTCGCAGGGAACGAGAGGGCGTCCTTCGCCGGTTCGGGGAATCGTGCCATCAGCGCTCCTTCTTGGTGTGGCCGCGGAACGTGCGGGTCGGTGCGAACTCACCGAGCTTGTGGCCGACCATGTCCTCGGTCACGTAGACCTTCAGGTGGGTCCGGCCGTTGTGAACCATGAACGTGTGACCCACGAACTCCGGGACGATCGTGCAAGCACGCGCCCAGGTCTTGATCGGGGAACGCTTCTCGCCTTCGGCTTGCTTCTCGACTTTGTCGAGCAGCTTGAGGTCGATGTACGGCCCCTTCTTGACACTGCGGCTCATGAGTCAGTCCTGCTAGGTTGAATTCGGTTCGGCTGGGCGGCTTGGCGCTACGCGGCTTCGGTTCGGATCAACGAACCCGCGTCACTTGCCCCCGCTGTGCTTGCCGGGCTTGCGGCGGCGGAGAATGAACTGGTCGGATGCGGCCTTCCCGCGACGGGTCTTGCCACCCTTGGTCGGACGACCCCACGGGGTCACCGGGTGACGACCACCACCGGTCCGGCCTTCACCACCACCCATCGGGTGCGCGACCGGGTTCATCGAGGTGCCACGGTTGTGGGGACGACGGCCCTTGTGGCGCTTCCGGCCGGCCTTGCCCCAGCGGACGTTCTGGTAGTCGGCGTTGCCGACGTTGCCGATCGTCGCACGGCAACGCTGGTGCACGCGACGGACTTCGCCCGACGGCAGGACCAGCGTGGCGTAGTCGCCATCACGAGCCAGGAGCTGGATTCCCATGCCCGCCGAGCGAGCTAGCTGGCCGCCCTTACCGGGCTGCAGCTCGACGTTGTGGACCATCAGGCCCAACGGGATCGTCGCGAGCGGCATCGAGTTGCCAACATCCGGCTCGACGCGCTCTCCGGAGACCACGCGGTCGCCGACCTTCAGCCCCTTCGGATGAAGGATGTAACGCTTTTCGCCGTCCAGGTAGTGGAGCAGCGCGATGTCGGCGTTGCGGTTCGGGTCGTATTCGATCGCCGCGACCTTGGCCGGGACGTCGAACTTGTTCCGCTTGAAGTCGATGATCCGGTAGAGCTTCCGCGCACCACCACCACGGAAGCGGCTGGTGATGTGACCGTGGTGGTTCCGTCCGCCCTTGCGCCCGATGCGCTCGACGAGACTCTTCTCCGGCCGCTTCTTCGTCAGGTGCGAGAAGTCCAGCACGGACGAGTTTCGTCGTCCGGCGGAGGTCGGCTTGTAGATCTTGATCGGCATCGCGAGTCCGTCTCGGTGGCACCTTTCACTCCGTCGCGGGATTCTCGTCCGCGAGGGCTGAGGTGCTCAGGTCAGGGCTGTCGGAAGGTCAGGGAAGTTCGTGGCGTGAGGTCACCTGCAGGAGGCGTTCACTGGTGGTTGCCACCCCGACCGATCCGAACCGGCCCGAGCGACACCCGGTGGTCGGTTCAGACGACGTCGATCGTGTCTCCGTCGCGAAGGGTGACAACGGCCTTACGCCACCCCTTGGTCTTGCCCGGTCGGCCGAGAACGCGGCGCATCTTGCCAGGCATGTTCATCACGTTGACGGCTTCGACGTTCACTTCGAAGAGCGTCTCGATCGCCTTGCGGATCTCACGCTTGTTGGCGCGAGGGGCGACCTCGAACGTGTACTGGTTACGGATGTCCTGCAGCACAGTCGCCTTCTCGGTGACGTGCGGGCGCTTGACGACGCCGTAGTAGAGGTTGGGGTTGGCCATGTCGTTCGTCGGCTAGTCGTTTCCGGGTGTCCCCGAGTCAGACGCTCGCCGCCTCCTGGCTGTTCTGTGCGGCGTGGCTCGGCGCGTGGTCCGGCGTGATACTGGACTCGCCGGTGCCGAACTTCTCCTCGAGCGCTTTCATGGCGTCGGGGGTGACGACCATGTGGCGACGGCGCAGGACCTGGTGGACATTCAGGTCGGCTACCGGAGCAACCTCGGTGTGCGGGAGATTCCGCAGCGAGAGGTAGAGGTTCTGGTCACGCTCGGCGGAGACGACGAGGACTCCCCGGCCCAACTCGAGGGCCTTGAGAATCTCCGCCGCGGCTTTCGTGCTCGGCTTGTCGCTCGGCCAGCCGTCAGCGATCGAGACCTCACCGTCGCGGAACTTCGTGTAGATCGCGTTCCGCAGAGCCACGCGGCGAGCCTTCTTCGGCATCGCGTAGCTGTAGTCGCGCGGGAGGGGGCCGAAGACCACTCCACCACCACGCCAGTGCACGGCCTTCTTGGTACCCATCCGGGCACGACCAGTGTGCTTCTGCTTCCAGAGCTTCTTGTTCGGACCGGCGACCTCTCCCCGCGTCTTGGCCTTGGCGGTGCCCTGACGCTTGTTCGCCTCGTACATCACGACCGCGTCTTTCAGCGTCCGACCGAGCTGACGGTCGCCGAAACGCGACTCGTCGATCTCGGAGGCGCTGACCGAGCCACCGGAGTAGACCTTGACTTGAACCATGATGGTGTGCGGAGGGGAGTGGGTTGCGGTCAGCCACCGCGTCCGTGGGAACAGGAGCGGCGACGGAGTCGCGGGGAAGTTCTAGGTTCCGGTCGAGCGACGACCGGGCTCACGAGCCCGGCGTGTTCTTCCAGAGGATGGAAACCGCGAGCTCGAGCGATCGAGTCGTTTCCGGGTCGTTCGACGACTCGGGTCCGCGCGAACGCGGAAGGACTCGGCCGATCAGGCCTTGATGCGGATGTCGACTCCAGCGGGCATGTTGAGCTTGCTCAACGCGTCCACCGTCTTCGACGTGGGTTCAGAAATGTAGAGCAGGCGCTTGTGCGTCCGGATCTCGAACTGCTCGCGACTCTTCTTGTCGACGTGCGGAGAACGGAGAACGGTGTAGCGCTCGATGCGGGTCGGCAGCGGAATCGGCCCCGCCACACGCGCACCGGTCCGCTTCGACGTTTCGACAATGTCGAGAGCCGCCTGGTCGAGGGCCTCGAAGTCGTACGCCTCCATGCGGATCTGGATCTTTTCCTGCATGCTGCGGGAACCGTGTGGATGTTGTGGAAGACCGACGTGCTCGCCGGACCTGGATCGACGCTCCAGGGGGCGCCCGGTGTCGAACCGGGTGGAAAACGACTGCTCAAGTTGGATCCCGCAGTTCGAACGGTGCGCCAGGCGCGTGAATCCGGTCGAAGTGACGGAAACCCCTGTCAAACAACGACTTAGCGCATCAACGCCAGGCCAGCCCGAACAGGGGAAGGAAGACGTTAGCGAGGCCCTCCAGGGCCGTCAAGCCGACTCCGCCGAATTTTGGCCCCCAGGCGGCCCAGAACCCTCGATCCGTGACACGCCGAGAGGACGGAGTTCGACCTCCCCCTCACCCTGAGTGAGCGAACGCAGTCTTGTGGGATATCCGAGGAGAGCCCTTAGCGGAGCTTCTGCGAGCAGAACCACGCGATCGAGGGTCTGCTCCGAAACCTCACCATCAATCCCCCTCACCCGTAGGTCGGCCAACACGGATTGCAGGCGGCCGGTCGGCACCGAAACCGTGCAACCGACCCAGGGCTCGAGCGAGACCGGTGACGCAGAGGCCACGGCACGCTGGAGAGCCAACTCCGCCGCCTCGGCAAAGAGCGCCTCAGCAGATCTGTCGTCGAGATCGCCCGCGACGGCCAAGACCTCGATCGCGACCCCGTCGAGCGGCGGCGAACCATCCAGTCCGACGCGAGCCCCCTGCTCGAGAGCCGCAGCGACGGTCAAGCGCAATTGCTCCGGCAACTCCTCCGAGACGAGCCAGCGAACGCGGAGCTCACCCTTCGGCTGCGGCTCGACCGCAACCTCGACGCACGCGCGCAGGACAACCTCACCGAGAGCCCGCTCACAGTCCCCGGTCCCACCCGCGCGATCGTCGATCGTCGACCAGCTCCGGACGACCGGCGAGCCCAACCGAAAGCCGTCCTCGACCCGCCGAGCGAGCCGCGACGAGAACACCTCGAGATGGAGTTCCCCCATCCCGGACAGGATCAGGGCTCCTTCGCGCTCGTCGCGTCGGACCAACAGGCTCGGGTCGACCGAGGCGAGACGCTCGGCCGCAAACGTCAACGCATCGAGAGCGTCCGAGTGCTTCGGCTCGAGCCGCGCCTCGAGGATCGGCTGCGGGAATGCAATCCCCTCGAGCTCGGTCGGCGCGCCGGGCTCGGCGAGGGTGTCCCCCGCCGGCAGAGCCGAGTCCACCCGAAGACAGACGATCTCACCTGGCCTCGCGAGCTCGAGCGGATCTCGCCTCGGACCGTGAGGCACGGCGACCGAAAGGACTCGAAGCTCCTTGCCGCTCCGCAGGCCACGAAGCCTGGCCCCCGGTCGAAGCACACCCGATCGGATCGCGACGCTCGCCTCACATTCGAGTTCTTTGGGCGCCCCGGAACCGACGTCGTCCGCACTCATCGGCTCACAGTGAAAGGCCAGCGCACTCACCGGTTCCGCCTCGGCACCGACATCCGGCGGCGGCAGCAGCGAAGCGACCGCATCGAGCAATGGCTCGACCCCCTGGTTCCGGAGCGCGCAACCGGCGAGCGCTGGAACGACGGCACCCTGATTCGTCGCGCGTCGAAGCGAACGGAGGATTTGACCCGACTCGATCGGACGATCTTCGCAGAACGCCTCCATCAACTCGGAATCGACTTCAGCCACGACTTCGAGCAACGCGGCGCGATGAGCCTGAAGTTCGTCGGGCGACGGGGCCGGACCCGCCGCAAACCGGAGATGCAGACCTCGCCGAGCGTCGATCAGTCCCACGAAGTCTCCGTTGTCGTCGTGCATCGGCAGCACGAGCGGAGCGATCGGTCGATCGAAGGACTCCATCGCAGCCAGTAGACACCGTTCGTAGTCCGCCCCGGCTCGATCCAACTTGTTCACAAACAACAGGCACGGAATCTCTCGGGCCGAGAGCGCCCGCCAAACCGCACGAGTTCGCGCCTCGACACCCCGCGTTCCGTCGAGCACGAGAATCGCCCCGTCCACGACGGGCAACGTTCCCTGCACCTCCGCGGAGAAGTCGACGTGCCCAGGCGTATCGACGATCTGGATCGTGTGTCCGCGCCAACGAACACGAGCGACCCCGGCCCCGATCGAGATTCCCCGCTCCTGCTCTTCGCGGAGCCAATCCATGGTCGCTGTTCCGGCGTCGACATCCCCACAGATGCGTTGGCGCCCAGTGTCGAACAGAATGCGCTCGGTCAGCGTCGTCTTGCCGGCGTCGACATGCGCGAAGATCCCGACGTTGCGGAAGGTCTCTACTCGAGGTCTCGAGGCGGGCGCGGTCATGGATGGCACTCAGCCACTCGAGCCCGTTTCGACAGACCCGTCGGGCCGCAGTCTATCGCGATCGCGCGACCAAGCCTGCCACAGCTGCTCGTTTCCCCTCGAGCGACCGGTCCGACGCGACGCTGCACCAGGCGACGAACCGATCGAGGTCGCCGGACTTCGAGCCAAGGCACCACCCGCTCGCACGGCGTTACCTCGTCGAGCGACTCAGTCGTCCGGCGACAACTCTGGGCTCAGGTAGACCGGATCGGACTCCCAGTCGAACAACCACAGAATCCGCAGGTTGGATGTCGTGCGTAGCCCCCGCTGGGTGTCGACCTCCTCGTCGTGAGTCTGGACCAGTCCCCACAGGTAGGAGCCGTACTCATGATGTTCGTAGAGCTTCTGCTCCTCGTCGTAGCGATCGATCGTCGCGTCCACGAACCCGAAGAGTGGCAAGTAGGACTCGATGTCGGTTTCGGTGAAGCCATCCGGCAACCCGGCATCGCTCTCATCGGTCGCCGAGAACGTATGGATGTCGAGATGGACCAGTGGGAAGTAGTAGAGGTCGTAGAGCGACGCATCCTCAGCTTCGTCGTCTGCCCTCCTCGCATCCTCGCGAAGATCTTCGACGAGGCGCCCGGCGCGAGCCGCCCCCGCCGAGTCATCGACCTCGTCGAAGTCGAAGTTGTGAGCGGCGCAACTGCCGAAGATCGACAGAGCCACTGCGAGCGCCGAGGCACTGACAAGCCGAAGCACACCTCGCCGTTGCGGGAGGCCTGAGACATGGGTCACCGAAGTCTTCTGGATCAGGTGATTCATTGGCGTTTCGCTCTCGTTGATGAATGGCAACTCGGACACGCCGACACATGGTGTCGCATGAGAGTCGCCGGATCCTTGGTCATGATGCTCTCTCCGATCCCGCCAGTCAGCGATCAGCGATCGATCGTCGCCTCATCCTCGGCGGCGGAGACGTCGTCGAGTCGCTGACCCAGCGGGCGGGCGATCCAGATCGCCAGCCCGCGGCTCGGTGAGCACTTGGACGTCTCGACGGTGAGGACCGTCTGACGCGTCACGCCGGCCGCTTCAGCCAGCTCCCTCGGCGTCACCTCGGCGCTCTCGAAACGGAACAGACGGATCTGGTTCGAGCGGTTGAGCCCGCCCGTTTCAGCCACCGAGTCGGTCGCTCGCGCTTCGGACTCCGCGGCCCAACACGTCCGCGATGGAGGCGGAGTCCAAGATCGTCAGCAGGCCGCAGAGCGGCGAACAGTCGGTCGCAAGGCCGATCGACGCTCCGATCAAACCAACGCCGAAGACGACGATGGAGAGTGCGCGAGGGCCCCGCCAAATGCTCAGCGTCTGGGCGGGACGAACCGCGGCAGCAAAGGGTCCAGCGCTCGACCTTCAGGGGAACGGAGCGGCGATGCTCAGCCACTCGACGTTCAGCTCACCAAGGCAGCGCTTACTGCTTCTCTTGGCCCACTACGTTCACCAAGGCAGCGCTTACCGCTTCTCTTGGTGAACTACGTTCACCAAGAGAAGTGGCTGTAGGCGCTGTTGGCCTCGGCCATCTTGTGGACGTTGTCCTTCTTGGTGACCGCGACGCCTTGGTTGTTGAAGGCGTCGAAGATCTCCTCCGCGAGGCGGCGGGCCATCGGCTTACCGCGCTTCGAGCGCGCCGAGTCGACGAGCCAGCGGATGCCGAGCGACTGCGAGCGCTTGGCGCGGACCTCACGCGGGACCTGGTAGGTCGCACCACCGACTCTACGGGAGCGAACTTCGAGGCGCGGGCTCGAGTTTTCGACCGCAGCCGTGATGATCTCGAGCGGGTCGGCCTGAACCTTCTCCGCCACGATGTCCATGGCGTCGTAGAGCAGCTTCTGGGCGGTGCTCTTCTTGCCGTCCTGCATCAGCTTGTTGATGAGCTTGCTGCAGAGCTTCGAGCCGTAGCGCGGGTCCGGCTTCAGGTGGACCGCAGTGGACTTGTAGGAACGAGGCATCGAGTCAGTTATCCGAGGACAGTAAGTCGGTGTTCAGTCGCGTCTTGACGCGGGATCAGCTCTTCGGCCGCTTGCTGCCGTACTTCGATCGCGACTGGCGACGACCGTCGACACCCGAGGCATCGAGCACGCCGCGAAGGACCTGGTAGCGAACACCCGGCAGGTCGCGCACGCGACCACCGCGGATCAGGACGATCGAGTGCTCCTGCAGGTTGTGGCCCTCACCCGGGATGTAGACCGTCACTTCCTTGCCGTTCGACAAACGGACACGCGCGATCTTCCGAAGCGCCGAGTTCGGCTTCTTCGGGGTCATCGTCTTCACTTGGAGACAGACTCCCCGCTTGTGCGGGCAGCGTTCCAGGACTGGAGACTTGCTCTTCGAGCGCGCCTGCCGGCGTCCCTTCTTGACGAGTTGGTTGATCGTGGGCATGCGGAAATTGACGTAGGCCTCAAACTGAGGGGCCGAGCAGATTAGCGGGCTCGAAGCAGAAGACAAGGGGACTCACGGGCGGTTCTGGCCCGGAGTCGGGAATTTTTACCCACCCCCCGCTCCGAGGCCCTGGGCCCCGGCTCGGGTGCGTCGGCAGGAGGCCTGAATCAGGCCCCCTTCGCGTCCTCGGCGTCGTCGCCAGGGAGCGAGATCGCCGCGGCGCCCTCGACTGCCGCAGCCGCCGCAGCTTCGTCGGCCGCCACGATCTCCGCCGCCGCAGCGGCGAAGTCGACGTTCTTGTGGACACGGGTCTTCTGATGCTCGCGGAAGCCCGTTCCGGTCGGCACCAGGTGGCCGAGGATGACGTTCTCCTTGAGACCGACCAGTTCGTCGCGCTTGCCCGCCAACGCAGCCTCGGTGAGGACCTTGGTGGTCTCCTGGAAGGACGCCGCCGAGATGAACGACTCCGACTGCAGCGATGCCTTGGTGATGCCGAGCAACAGCGGCGAACTGGTCGCCGGCTTCATGCCGTTCTTCAGCAGCTCCTGGTTGGCTTCGCGGAAGCGGAACTTGTCGACGACAGCACCCGGCAGGAACTCGGAGTCACCCGGATCATTGACCTGCAGCTTGCGCATCATCTGCGCGAGAATGATCTCGATGTGCTTGTCGTCGATACCGACGCCCTGCGCGCGGTAAACCGTCTGGATCTCACGCTGCAGGTAGTCCTGCACCGCCTTCTCACCCTGAATCATCAGGATGTCGTGCGGAACGCGCGGACCATCGACCAACGGCTCACCTTCGACGACATGGTCCCCACGGTGGACCCGCAGGTTCTTGCCCTGCGGCACCATGTGCTCGCGCTCGATGCCACCTTCGGCCTTGACGATGATCGTGCGCTTGCCGCGCTTCTTCTCACCGATCTCGACGATGCCCTCGACCTCTGCCAGGACCGCCGGGTCCTTCGGACGACGAGCCTCGAAGAGTTCCGTGACACGAGGAAGACCACCGGTGATGTCCTGGGTTCCCTGGATCTCACGCGGCGTCTTGGCGAGTAGAACGCCCGCCTCGACCTCCGTGCCTTCCTCGATGTCGATGTAGGCCTTCTCCGGCAGCGGGTGAATCGCCGCCCGCTCGCCCGATTCGTCCTCGATGATGATCTGCGGGTGCAGGTCACCCTTGTGCTCGATGATGACCTTGCGAGCGACGCCGGTGTCGGCGTCTTTGTCCAGGCGCATCGTCTTGCCTTCGAGGATGTCCTCGTAGCGGACGGTTCCGGTGACCTCGGCGAGGATCGGGTTGTGGTGCGGGTCCCAGGCACAGAGCACCTGGCCGGCTTCGATGTCCTGATCCTCGTCGACGACCAGCTCGGCGCCGAGTTGAATCGGATAGCGGTCGATCTCGCGGTCTTTCTGGTCGACGAGGATGATCTCGCCGCGACGCTTGAGGACCACGCGCTTGCCATCGCTGCGCTCGATGAAGACGAGGTTCGCGAAACGCACCTTGCCGGCCCGCTTCGACTTGATCTCCGACTCCTCGACCTTCTTCGACGCCGTGCCACCGATGTGGAACGTCCGCATTGTCAGCTGCGTGCCCGGCTCACCGATCGACTGCGCGGCGATGATGCCGACCGCGAGTCCCGGTTCGGCGATCTGGTTGCGCGAGAGGTCCATGCCGTAGCAGGCCGCGCAGACACCGAAGGCCGCCTCACAGGTCAGCGGCGATCGGATCATAATCGACTCCGACGAAACGACCTGCTCGATACGGCGAGCCTTCTCGATCGTGATGAGCTCGTTCTCCTCGACGACAACCTCGTCGGTGATGTGGTCGACGATGGTGTTGCGCGAAACACGTCCACGCACCGCCTCGACGAAGCTCACCGCGATCTTTTCGCCCTGGTAGACCGTGCCCTTCTCGATGCCGTTCGGCGTGCCACAATCCGGCATCGTGATGACGACGTTCTGGGCGACGTCCGCGAGTTTGCGGGTCAGGTAACCCGAGTCCGCAGTCTTGAGCGCCGTGTCGGCCAGCCCCTTACGAGCACCGTGGGTCGACGAGAAGTACTCGAGCACCCGCAAGCCTTCCTTGAAGTTGGCTTTGATCGGAGCCTCGATGATTTTGCCGGACGGCTTCGCCATCAGGCCACGCATGCCGGCGAGCTGACGAATCTGCTCGACCGAACCACGAGCCTTCGAGCTCACCATGCAGAAGATCGGGTTGACGTAGAGCTTGCCGTCCCGGGTGTCGTTCCGGAGCTCTTGCAACATGTCCTCACCGATCCGCTCGCGGGCGTGAGTCCAGGCGTCGATGACCTTCAGGTAGCGCTCACCCTCGGTGATGATGCCGCGCTCGTGGGCCTGCACGATCTTCTCGACGTCGAGTTGGGTCGAGTCGATGATCTCCTTCTTCGTCGGCGGAACGAGCATGTCGCTCTTGCCGAACGACAAGCCAGCCTTGGTCGCCGACAGGAAGCCGATCGCCTTCAGATCGTCGAGCAGCTTCAGCGTAGCCTGGCGACCACAGTAGATGTGGCAGTCGGCGATGATGTCAGCGAGCGCCTTCTTGCCGAGCTCGAAGTTGTAGAACGGCATCCCCTCAGGAAGGATGTCGTGGAACACGACGCGCCCGGTCGAAGTCTCGACCAGCGTCTGGCCGTCCGTCGTCCAAGTGCGGTCGCGGTCGCGGATCTCGCGGCCCGCCGGCATCGCGATCTTGATCTTCGCGTGCACGTGCACGTGGTGGTTGCTGTAGGCAAGCCACAGCTCCTCCGGACCGGAGAACATCTTGTCCTCGCCCAACTCCCCCGGACGCAGCAGCGTCAGGAAGTAGCAACCGAGAACGATGTCCTGGTTCGGCGCGATGATCGGACCGCCGTGGGCCGGCGAGAAGATGTTGTTGATCGACAACATCAGCGTGCAGGCCTCGATCTGCGCTTCGAACGACAGTGGCAGGTGAACCGCCATCTGGTCGCCATCGAAGTCCGCGTTGAAGCCCGAGCACACGAGCGGGTGGACCCGGATCGCGTTGCCCTCGACGAGCACCGGCTCGAAAGCCTGGATACCCATGCGGTGCAGGGTCGGCGCGCGGTTGAGCAGCACCGGGTGACCCTGAATCACCTCCTCGAGGATGTCCCAGACCTCCTCGTCCTTGCGCTCGAGCATCTTCTTCGCCGACTTGATCGTGTCGACGTGTCCGAGCTCCTTGAGGCGGCGGATGATGAACGGCTGGTAGAGCTCCAGCGCGATCTTCTTCGGAAGACCACACTGATGCAGCCGGAGGTCCGGGCCGACAACGATGACCGAACGGGCCGAGTAATCGACACGCTTACCGAGCAGGTTCTCGCGGAAGCGACCCTGCTTGCCCTTGATCATGTCCGTCAGGGACTTGAGCGGGCGGTTGCTCGAACCGAGCACCGGACGGCGGACACGGCCGTTGTCGAACAGTGCGTCGACGGACTGCTGCAGCATCCGCTTCTCGTTGCGGATGATGACCTCAGGTGCGTTGAGGTCGAGCAGCTTCTTCAGACGGTTGTTCCGGTTGATCAGACGACGGTAGAGGTCGTTGAGGTCGGATGTGGCGAAGTTGCCGGAGTCGAGCAGAACGAGCGGACGCAGATCCGGCGGGATGACCGGAACGACATCGAGGATCATCCACTCCGGCTTGTTGCCCGAGTCGCGCAGCATCTCGACGGTGCGGAGCCGCTTGATGATGTCCTTGATCTTCTGCTTCGCCTCGGTGCGCTTGAGCTCTTCGCGGAGATCCTCCGACAACTCGTCGAGGTCGAGACGGCGCAGCATCTCGCGGGCGGCTTCGGCGCCCATGCCGGCGACGAAGCCAGCGCCGAACTTCTGACGCGCCTGACGGAACTCGTCTTCGGTCAGCAGCTCGTTGGCCTTCAGCGGCGTGTCACCCGGATCGATGACGACGTAGTCCTGGAAGTAGATGACCCGCTCGAGCGCCGAGGTCTTCATCCCGAGCAAGGTGCCCAGGCGCGATGGCATCGCCTTGAAGAACCAGATGTGGGCCACCGGCGCAGCGAGGTTGATGTGCCCCATGCGCTTCCGCCGCACGCGCGACGTCGTGATCATGACGCCGCACTTGTCGCAGATGATGCCCTTGTGCTTGATGCCCTTGTACTTGCCGCAGGCGCACTCCCAGTCCTTCTCGGGACCGAAGATGCGCTCGCAGAAGAGGCCATCACGCTCCGAACGGTAAGTCCGGTAGTTGATCGTCTCGGGCTTCTTCACCTCACCGAAGGACCAAGAACGGATGTCCTCGGGCGATGCGAGACGAATCGTGACCGACGCGTAGTCGTTGATCTTGTCGTAGATGGTTTCGACCATCGGGTGCTCCGTGTTGGGGCTGCTGACTACTGAGTAATTCGTGGGTGTGCGGTGTGCCGTGAAGGCTCACGCGCCGAGTGCTGGCGCACTCAGCACTGAAGTGTGCTTGGGAGCTTCTTCAGGAAGTGCACGCGCGGAGCGGCTTCCGCTCCGTGCCGTTGGGCGTTTGGGCGCTTCTCAAGAAGCACCCAACACCTCCTCCGCCGAACCGCGCTTGTGCAGTTCGATGTTCAGGCCGAGGCCCTTGATCTCGTTGCAGAGGACGCCGAACGAGACCGGAGTGCCTGGCTCCAGGATGTTCTCGTTCTTCACCATCGCTTCGTAGATCTTGGTCCGGCCGTCGACGTCGTCCGACTTGACGGTCAGGAGCTCCTGCAGGATGTGCGCTGCGCCATAGGCTTCGAGCGCCCAGACCTCCATTTCCCCGAACCGCTGACCACCGAAGCGCGCCTTGCCACCAAGCGGTTGCTGGGTGATGAGCGAGTACGGGCCGGTCGCACGAGCGTGCACCTTGTCGTCGACGAGGTGGTGCAGCTTCAGCATGTAGAGGCAGCCGACCGTGACCCGTTGCGTGAACGGCTCCCCGGTCCGGCCATCGAAGAGCGTGCTCTTACCGTCCGGTGAGAAACCGGCCTGCTGCAGCGCTTCCTCGATCTCCTTCTCGGTCGCCCCGTTGAACACCGGAGTCTTCGCGCGGAACCCGAGGTTGCGAGCCGCCCAGCCGAGGTGCGTCTCCAGGATCTGACCGACGTTCATGCGGCTCGGAACACCGAGCGGGTTGAGCACGATGTCGACCGGAGTGC
>JBCBZB010000143.1:0-2460 GCA_039815565.1 Planctomycetota bacterium | reverse complement strand
CTGGAACGACCCGCCACGCACGACACGGTAGGGGGAGACCTCATCAACCCATGCACTCCCGTCGTCAGGGGCACCTCGGTACGACTGGTGCCAAGTGTCCTCACACCACTCGCACACGTTGCCGTGCATGTCGTAGAGACCGGAACGGTTCGGATTCTTCTTCGCGACCGGGTTCAGTCGCGCGTCTGAATTGTTCCCGTACCAACCGACACCGTTGAGATCGCTGTCGTCGTTGCCGCTGCAGAACCGGGTCTGCCGACCGCTGCGGGCTGCGCACTCCCACTCCGCCTCCGAAGGCAGGCGCGCCCCGAGCCATCGGCAGAACATGGACGCTTCGAACCAGGTGACATCGACGACTGGGCGCTCGTCGAGCTCCGAATGCTCCGGTCGGAACGTCGTCCATTGCTTGTTCGTGATCGGAGTCGCAGCCATCCAATATGGCTTCTGGATGTTCACTGGGTGGACCGGTCCCTCGTCGTCGTCTCGCCCGCTCTCGTCGGGCGGACTCCCCATCTCGAAGCTCCGAAACTCCTCGGGGATCTCACACCACTTTAGCGCTGGTCGATCCGCCCCGAACCCTGCGTCCGGATGACACACGCTCTCCCGCAGCGCACATGCGGCCGCCCACTGCGCCTCAGTTCCGACAGACTCGTCGGCCTCGATGGCCTCCAGGGCCTGAGCCAGGTGCCAGAGTTCTTGACAATCCGAGGTGCGCTGAGCGATGCGCCCGAGCAGCCGCGCGGCCCCGTGAGGATCTCCGACGAGTTCCCGAACACGACCGAACAGCTCACAACGACGATCCTGATCGTCGCCCGGTAGCTCGAGAAGCATCTCCACCATCGCGAGACTCGCGTGGTCGACCCAGCACAGCGCGCGACGGGCGAGTTCGACGTTGTATTCGGCGAGTCGGTCGAGCCACGCGTCGACCGAAGCCTCCTTCGAGCCAGCGACACGCGCGACGAACAGCGCGAAGACCTCGGCCCAGCGGCCTTCCTTGCCCCGGACCTCCTCCGCGAGCCGCTCGACGTCGCCGGATCCCTCGCGCCGCGCCAGAGCGCCAGCGGCCAACGCCTCTCCGAGGCTCCGGTGCAGGAAGCGGTAGCCGATGCCCGCTCCGTCGGATTCCGACCAGAGGCCGGTCCGTGCGATCTCCAACACGAAGGACTCGGGTCCGTTGGGCGCGAGGCGATGCAGGCTTGCCCGCTCGCGCTCCGGCAGAGCCTGGACCGCCCGCAGGATCCGATCCCGAGGCCAGACGGTGTCGTAGTCGGGATCCTGCAACAACTCGAGCGTGATCTCCTCGAGAAGCTCGACCGCCGTGGCGCTGTGCTCGAATCCGATGCGGCCCGTCCCGGTCTCGACCGTCTTGTAGCCGGCCTCGACGATCTGACGCAGGATGTCGGCGTAGAGCAGCGACAGCGTGTGCGGCAGCTTGTCGACGCCGCGACGGCTGGCCAGCCAGGCCATCAGCGACAGCAGCAGTGGGTTGGGTGCAAGCCGTCGCAACGCAGGTTCGGCACTCAGCCGTTCGAGGAACTGCCTCTGCTCGTCGGAATCGACCAGCCACTTGCCCACGAGTTCTTCCTGCTGCTCCTCGGACAGCGGTTGCACCTCGGCGAGGCGCAGCATGTCGAGACTGGCGAGCTCGCCCTGGCCGATCGGACGGCTGGTGACGATCACCGGCAGGCCGTCGACCTTGCACAGCGCTTCGATCCAGTCACGCATCCGCGGCTGGAGATGCGGAGCGACCTCGTCGAAGCCATCGAGGAGCAGCACCACGCGGCGCTCGTCGCGAGCCTGCTCCAGGTAGGCAGCCAACGCGTTGTCTCCCCCGCCTCGCAACCGGTCCGCAGCGAACTGCCAGACGGTGCATGGCGACTCGCCTCCATCGTCTCGAAGCAGCTCCCGGCTCCAGACCGCCAGCGACACGTAGACCGGCACCGCTTCCTCGAACTCGGCGAGCTGGATCGCGGCGTGCCGAAGCACCGTCGACTTGCCACTGCCGGGGTCGCCGAACAGCACCCAGCAGCGCGGGAACCCCGCGTCTCGACGAGTCCGCTCCAACAACTCGAGTAGGGTGCGGACCGGCTCGACGTGCGTTGTTCCATCGACGTCGGCATGGGCCTGCAGTCCGGATTCCACGTAGACCTCGACCAGCGAGACCGGTTGGTGCGCCAACCGTGCACGGCCGAGTGCGTCGAGGACGAAGCTACGCCACTCGCTGGCCGAGGAGCCCGACGGGAAACGCTCCACGGCCCGCATCGAGCGCTGGGCGGCCGCGGGCTCTTCACGGCTGCCGAGCAGCTCATCCAACTCAGCAGCGAACCAGGAAAAGTCGCGGTCCCAATGCGCAGCGTGGATCTGGAACTTGCTGCTCGCTGAGAGCAGCGGGCGAAGGGGCTCGGGCAACGCCGCCTCGGTCGGCCACTCGTGCCGGGAGACGAGCACCGGCAGGGCCTT
>JBCBZB010000065.1:0-26882 GCA_039815565.1 Planctomycetota bacterium | reverse complement strand
TAGGAGCCGTGGCGGATGAAGAAGTCTTCCGAAGGCTCGCGATGCATCGAGCACTCGCGGTAGGGGCAGTGGCTGGGTCGGAACATCGGGATGCACGAAGGCCCTCGGCGACTCCGAGGGCCTCTCGCACTCCCTGTGCACGGAAACCCGGCCCGGTGACTTGGAAACCCCGCAATCCGGGGAGGTGGCTCCTCGTCCCAACACGCGAGGGGCGCAGTCCAAGAGGGAAGGGATAACGCTGAGGGGCATTGCGAGCCAACCGACCAGCGATACGGTTACGGCGATGCAGCGATTCGCGATGCTCAACGACCGGACAACGCACTCCGGTCGTCGGGCAACCGACGGTTCTGCCTGCGCAGCCACCGCGCCTCAAGCGGGCCTGCGAATCGCGCCGACAGGGAAAGCATCGCTGTTCGCCAAACAGATGCTTCGGGACCGGCCGGCCCGGACCATGACCTTGACCTTCCGAGACCGAAGGTCGACCCGACTTCGGTGGGGAGGGGCCTGCGCGTGAATCTGTCCGAGCTCCGCCTGGCGATCCTCTCCCAAGCTCTCGATGTCTACCTCGAGAAGGCTTACGGCACGGCATCTCCAGCGCGCGAGCGGCCGGATGGGACCTTGCCCGAAGACGCGTCGCCCGAGCAGGTGCTCGAGCTGTTTCAGAAGTCCGTCGTCGAGGTCGATGGGAACGCCTGCGCGAGCTACGCGATGCGGCTCGGGAACCGGAATTACCCGTTCATGAAACTGGTGCTGCAGGAGCACATCGTTCATGGGGAGTTCTTCTTCGGTGTCGATACCCACGACGACATGACGATCGATCCGGACTATCCGGATTACGACGCTTGGATGACCGTTCGGGAGTTCAACCGCGGGCTGAAGCACGAGATCGAAACCGGTTTCGCGGCGATCGGGCTTCCGACCTCGGCCACGATCCGGGACATCTGTGAGCGGCGAGCCTCGTCGGCGGAGGGTGACTCGGCCGGAACCGCGGTCGGTTCGATCCTCGTCGTCGACGACGAGGAGGACCTCGCGGTCGCCGTCGAGTGTCTCCTCAAGAGTCGAGGCTACGAGGTGCAGCTTGCGGAAGACGGTCGCCAGGCGGTGGAGCGCGCGACGGCGTGGCAGCCCGACCTGGTGGTCCTGGACTACGAAATGCCGGAGATGGATGGTCTCGAGGTGCTGACGGCACTCCGGGCGGATCCGCGGACCGAGTCAATCCCGGTTCTGCTCTGCACGGCCAGCAAGATCGGCTACAGCGACGTCCGGCGGGCCGATGGGTTTCTGGCGAAACCCTTTCAGGAGAGCCTGCTCTACGACATGGTGGAGCGCCTTCTCGACGACGGATCTGCCGAGGGTTCCCCTTCGGAGGTCCGGGGTGGAGAATCCGGCACTCCTCCGCCCGCTGACGCATGACTCCCGCAGACACACGGCAACGCGAACACCGATCCGTCACTTGGGCGATCGTGTGCCTGTTCGTGCTCGCCGTCCCGTCTGGAGTTCTTCTTCAGCGGTCGGACGAAGGTGAGGGACGGGCGACTCGGATCGAGGCGCAGAGCGGGGTGGTCTACCGCCGCGGTGCTTCCGTCGGGGCCGAACCGATTCGTGGGTCCGAGATTCGTGAAACCGGTCCGCTGGCCCTCTTCGTTCCTGCCCGGCGGCCACACGCGCTGCCGAGGCCGCGTGCTCCCGGTTGCTCCTGATCGCCGGTCGTTCGATTGCGAACTGACCGAGGCCTCGGCGAATGCTGACCGATCGAGCGTCCTGCTCGATCTCGCGTCTGCCGGCGGCTGAGCGTGCCTCGCCGACGACGTGATCCTGACCCGGGATCCACAGCGCCGGGACGAGGGACGGCGCACCCGATGGTCGCCGTTGGCCGGTCGAAAGATCGGCGGAACCCGACACCAACCAGATTCCTTCGCAGCCTGCTGACCGACGGTCGCCCGCTGCGCACTCAATACGATGAAACTCGATTTCGGAGCCTTGCCCGGCAAGGTCGGAAAGTCCCTGCAGAAGTTCGTTGGATCGGCCAACGAGCGGATGCTGAAGAGCTACCAGAAGCGCGTCGAAGAGATCAACGCGCGGGCCAGCTGGGCCGAGGGGCTGAGCGATGACGCCCTTCGCAGCAGCGTTCAGGAATGGCGACAGAAGATCGTCGATGGGAAGGCCACCCTCGACGACGCCTTGGTCGACATCTTCGCGCTGACTCGAGTCGCGGCTCAGCGGACGATCGGACTCCGTCACTACGACGTGCAGCTGATCGGTGGCATGGTCCTTCACGAGGGCAAGATCGCCGAGATGATGACCGGTGAGGGTAAGACCCTCGTCGCCACGCTGCCGGCGGCCCTGAACGCCTTGTCCGGAAAGGGCGTCTACGTCGTCACCGTGAACGACTACCTCGCCAAGCGAGACCGCGACTGGATGGCTCCGGTCTACGAGTTCATGGGGATCAGCTGCGGCACGATCCAGGCCGACATGACGCCCCAGATGCGCATTCCCGAGTACGAGTGCGACATCCTCTACGGAACGAACAACGAGTTCGGTTTCGACTACCTGCGCGACAACATGAAGGATCGGCCGGAGCTGCAGGTGCAGAAGCGGCTGAACTTCGCGATCGTCGACGAAGTCGATTCGATCCTGATCGACGAAGCGCGGACTCCGTTGATCATCTCTGGTCAACCAGAGCACGGGCAGATCGAGAAGTACCTTTTGGCTGACCGGATCGTCCGTCAGCTCAAGGAGGGGCAGCACTTCGAGATCAAGCTGAAGGAACAGCAGTGCCTCCTGACGGAGGAGGGCATCGAGCGGGCCGAGGAGCTGGCCGGAGTCGGCAGCTTCTACGGTGATCCAGCCAACATGGATTGGCCGCACCGCATCGAGCAGTCGTTGCGGGCGCACCAGGTCTACCAGCGTGACACACACTACGTCGTCGCCAAGAGCCCGCGCTCGGGCCAGAACGAGATCGTCATCGTCGACGAGTTCACCGGCCGCCTGATGAACGGGCGTCGGTGGAGCGATGGCCTGCACCAAGCTGTCGAGGCGAAGGAGCGTCTGCGTCCGCAGGAGGAGTCGATGACCCTCGCGACGATCACGCTCCAAAACTACTTCCGACTGTTCGACAAGCTCTCCGGCATGACCGGAACGGCGATGACCGAGGCCTCGGAGTTCGCCCGCATCTACGAGCTGGACGTCGTCGCTATCCCGACGAACAAGCCACTCGTCCGCAACGACGAGAAGGACGTGGTCTACCTCGGCGAGAACGACAAATACGACGCCATCGTCACGGAGATCGGCTCCCAGAACGAAAAGGGTCGCCCGATCCTGGTCGGCACGACGTCGATCGAGAAGTCCGAGCGACTCAGCCAGGAGTTGTCCAAGGCCGGCATCGAGCACGACGTGCTGAATGCGAAGCAGCACGAGCGTGAAGCGGAGATCGTCGCGCAGGCCGGTCGCCGCGGCCGGGTGACGGTTGCGACCAACATGGCCGGCCGAGGAACGGACATCGTCCTTGGAGGGAACCCGGATCGAATGTTCGAGATCGAGTGCGTCCAGAACGGCGTCGATCCGGAGTCGGCTCAGTCTCGCCTCGAGCAACTGCGTACCGAGTGCGGAGCCGAGCAGAAGGACATCCTCGAGCTGGGCGGGTTGCTCGTCGTCGGCACCGAGCGTCACGAGGCCCGACGGATCGACAACCAGCTGCGAGGACGTTGTGGTCGTCAAGGAGATCCGGGGCAGACCCGCTTCTTCCTCAGCTTCGACGACGACCTCATGCGCATCTTCGCGAACGACACCGTTCGCGGCTTGATGGAGAAGCTCGGCCTGAAGGCCGGGGAGCGCATCGAATCCGGTCTCGTCACGCGCAGCATCGAGCGCGCGCAGCGGAAGGTCGAGCAACGCAACTTCGACATCCGCAAGAACCTCATCGAATACGACGAGGTCACCGACAAGCAGCGCAAGTTCATCTACTCGCAGCGCCAAGAGGTGCTCGAGGGCGTGGACCTACAGGGCAAGGTCGTCGGCATGTTCGAGGAGATCCTCGAACCGATCGTCGAGCAGGTCCGTGGAGACACGGACGAGCCGATCGAGTGGGACGCACTCGAGGAGTGGCTCAAGCACAAGTGCGGCGACCTCCTCGATCTGAACGGCCTGCATCAAGTCGAGCGAGAAGGGCTCTTCGAAGACGTGCTGAACCGCTTCCTCGCCGCTCTCGGCAAGCGTCAGGAGGAATACGGCGCCGACGATTGGCAGCGAATCCTGAAGTTCCTGCTGCTCGACACGATCGACGACAAGTGGAAGGACCACCTGCGGGCGATCGAAGTCCTCAAGGCTGGTATCAGCCTGCGCGGCTACGCGCAGCTCGATCCGAAGAACGAGTTCAAGAAGGAGGGCTTCGAGAAGTTCCAGCTGCTCAAGGAAGCGATCGCAGACCACATCACCAACCTGGTGCTGCGGGTAGAGATCCGTCGCGAGCAGGTGCAGCGTCAAGCCCAGCCGGTCCGTCCGCAGGTCACGCTGCAGCAGATCCTCTCTCGTCTGCCGGCCGATCCGGAAGCGCGCCAGGCCTTCCTCAAGGCGCTCGTCGACTCGGGGCAAGCTCCCGCTGAGATCGAGAAGGCCGTTCGCGAGGGCAAGGACATTCAGCTCCAGAGTGCTCGCGAAGCTCAGCAGAAGCGCATCGAAGAGCAGCGCAAGCAGGCCGAGGAGGCTCGGAAGAAGGCCGCGGAGGAGGCTGCGATCCAGCAGCAGGTCGCGACGGCCAATGTCGGGCGAAACGACCCCTGCCCTTGCGGCTCGGGCAAGAAGTACAAAAAGTGCCACGGCGCCGGCTGAGGCGGCCCGCTGACCGCGTTCCCGCGATCGGTCGCGGGAGTGCGAATTCCGATGGCTCCTGAGGCCCGAACGACCGTGAACGCGAGCCGACGCGGCCGGGCTGTGCTCGTCCAGCTCTTCTGCGACTTCGCGTTCATCGTCCTCGGTGTCCTCTACCTGCCGATCTTCGCCTACCGAGCGGTCTGCGATCGCGATTGGCGGCGCGCGATCGCCGGTCGGCTCGGGTTCCCACCTCGCTCGAAGCCCGGCGAATCCGTGGTGTGGATCCACGGGGTGTCGGTTGGAGAGGTCAAGGGGCTCTCGAGCCTTGTCGACCGGGTGTCAGCTCTGCGACCTGATCTCTCGATCGTGGTCTCGACGACGACGAGCACAGGGCAGCGGCTCGCCCGCGAGCGCTACCGCGACCATCGCGTGATCCACTATCCCTTGGACTTCGGACCCTGCCCGGGTTTCGCGATCCGGAGGATTCGTCCGCGTTGCATCGTTCTGATGGAACTCGAGATCTGGCCGCGATTCGTCCACGCCGCGGTCAAGCGGGGGATTCCGGTGATCGTCGTCAGCGCACGGATCTCAGAGCGGAGCTTCCGTGGCTATCGGCGCGCGCGTTTCGCCTTGCCTCAGTTCGATTGGATTTCGCAGTACTGCGTGCAGAACGAGGTCTATCGAAAGCGTCTGATCGAGCTTGGAGTGGCGGAGAGTCGGCTGACGGTGACCGGCAATCTGAAGTACGACAACGCAGCGACCCCTCAGCACACCGCTCAGGCCGATGAGTTGCGCGCCTGGTTGGCTGCCGACGGCCGACCGGTTCTGGTCTGCGGTTCGACCCACCGCAACGAGGACGAGATGCTCGCCGACGCCGGTCTGGCCGCAGCCAAAGCCAACGACTGCCGGGTTCGGATCGTGATCGCTCCGCGACATCCCGACCGCGTTCCGGCGGTCTTCGACGTGCTTCAGCAGCGGGGGCATCAGCCCTTGCGGTGGAGTGACTGCGAGCAGGCCCGTCCGGCCCTGGGCGACGAAGTGCTCGTCGTCGACACGATCGGGCAGCTCGAGGCGTTCTACGGCGCCTGCGACGTCGCGTTCGTGGGGGGCTCCCTGGTCCCGCACGGGGGGCAGAACATGATCGAGCCAGCCGCTCTCGGGCGGGCCGTGGTCTTCGGCCCTCATACCGAGAACTTCCGCTCCGAGGTCGAGCTGCTCCTCGCGGCCGAGGCCGCGCTGCGCGTCGAGGACGAGGAGGGGGCCCGCGAGGCCTTCCGAACCCTGTTTGGAGACGAGGCCAGGCGCCAGGAACTGGGAGACCGGGCCGCCCAGCTGGTCGAGCAGAACCAAGGGGCCGTCGAGCGCACGGTCGAGATCCTCGGGCCCTACCTTCCGTCTCAGGTCTGATCCCCGGGATCCTGCGCAGTTGCTTGCGCCCTTCCGGATCGGCTAGCTTCCCCGCTCCACTTCCCGTGGACCCCTCCCCATCCGACCCATCATGAGTGAGCCCCGCCTTTTCACCAGCGAGTCCGTCAGCGAAGGTCACCCCGACAAGGTGAGTGATCAGATCTCGGACGCTGTCCTCGACGCGATCTTCGAGAAGGACCCAGAAGCGCGTGTCGCGTGCGAGACCATGACCTCACGCGGTCTGGTCGTGATCGCCGGTGAGATCACCACCTCGGCTACCGTCGACTTCCAGTCTGTCGTCCGGAACATGATCGCCGACATCGGCTACAACGATCCGGATATCGGCTTCGACGCGACGTCTTGCGCGGTGATGGTCGCTCTACAGGAGCAGTCGAAGGACATCGCCCTCGGCGTCGACGAGTCGACCTCCAAGAGCAAGGAGCAGGGCGCAGGCGACCAGGGCATGATGTTCGGCTACGCGTGCCGGGAGACCGATGCGCTGATGCCGTTCCCGGTCCACTACTCGCACCGGATCTTGGAGAACCTCGCGGCAGCGCGGAAGTCGGGTCGCTTTGACTTCCTCCGTCCCGACTCCAAGGCTCAGCTGACCGCCGAATACGACGAGGCGGGCAACCCGACTCGCGTGAACACGGTCGTGATCTCGCACCAGCACACCGAGTCGGTCTCCACGTCCGACCTGCACGGCGCACTCCGCACAGTCGTCGAGGAGACGGTGCCGAGCAGCATGCTCGATTCCGACACCCGCTGGTTCCTGAACCCGACCGGTCGATTCGTCGATGGTGGACCGAAAGCCGACTGCGGCCTGACCGGCCGCAAGATCATCGTCGACACCTACGGCGGCATGGGCCGACACGGTGGCGGCGCCTTCTCCGGCAAGGATCCGTCCAAGGTCGACCGCTCCGCCGCCTACGCCGGCCGCTGGGTCGCCAAGCACGTCGTCGCCAAAGGGTGGGCCGAGCGTTGCGAAGTCCAGGTCGCCTACGCGATCGGTATCGCCGAGCCGGTGAGCATCCGGTGTGACACGTTCGGGACACTCAACCGCGATCTGTTCGCGGACGAGGTCGCCCTGACCGCCCGTGTCCGCGATCACTTCGGCTCGTTCCTTCGCCCGGCAGCGATCGCGGAGACGTTCCAGCTCAAGCGCCCGATCTACCGCGAAACCGCGGCCTACGGTCACTTCGGCCGCGAGCAGTTCCCCTGGGAGCAGCTCACTCAGCTCGACGCGCTCGGCTGATCGGCCCAGTGGAGGCCCGGCCCGGGAGATTCCTGGGCTGGTGACCCGTGCCCGGCCAGTTCGGGCACGTCGATTGCGGCGATCCGCTATCCTGCGGGAACCCTCGTCCCGCGGTGCCCCGGGTCGGCGAACCTCCACCTGGGACCCCATGCCCCACAGAGCGAGCTCGCCATGACCGTAAGCGACACGACCACGCCGGAAGCCTCGGCGATGCAGACCGAAGTCGTCTTCTGCAACGTCTGCGATCAATCGATCCCTGAACAGGCGTTCCTCGAAGGCCAGGCCTTCCGCACCTCGGACGGAGGTTGTCACAAGATCTGCGCCTTCCCGGCGACTGCTCAGGAGCCGGAAGGCTCTGGGCGTTCCCCAGCCTTGTTGCTCGGTGCCGTCGTGGTCCTGCTCGGCGGAATGATCGCCGGGTTCCTGCACCTGGACGGTCGATTGACCGAGATCGACCAGGCTTCGACTGCATCCCTCGGGGCCTTGGTGAAGACCGTCGAGGCCAACGAGTCCGGTCAGGAACGGCTCGAACACGCGGTCAGCGCGATCCGCCTCGGGGATCAGAGCGAGGACCTCATCGCTCGGCTCGAAGGACTCTCGAAGGACCTCGGGAGCCTGAGGCGGTCGCTTCCGGGTCGATTCGACACGCTCGAGACGAGCGCGGAGCAGGCCCGTCAACAGCGTCGGAGTCAGGAGCAATTCTTGAGTCAGCTCTCGGCGACCATCTCGGTCTTGCGTGAGGATGTGCGGGGAGTGCTCGGAACGATCAACGAGCTGCGTGCACAACCGCTCGAAGACCCGGCTGCCGGCCCGATCGGGGCGGGGATCGGAGGGACTCCCGCGGACCCGGTTGCGGCGACGGGACTACCGCCCGAACTCGCCCATCTCGTCTCGCGACTCGACGACCCCGATTCGGCGACCCGCTACGAAGCGGCCGACCAGCTTCTCCGCTCCGGTGACGAACGGGCCTTCGCTCTCGTCCTTCCGTTGGCAAAAGATCCAGATCTCTTCGTCCGACTCGTCGTTCTCGATGGAGCTGCGACGATCCGGTCGAAGGAGAGTGTCGATGCGTTGATCGTCGCGCTCGGAGATCCTGAGTCCCTGGTTCGAGATCGAGCGATCCGGGGCCTGCAGGACCTGACGGGTGAGGCCTACCCGTTCGATCCCGATGCGTCGAGCGAACAGCGCGCCGCGATGCAGCAGCGCTGGCAGAAGTGGTGGGCGGACGCGCGCGAGTCGTTCTGACGCACGTGGTCGGACCGACGAGGCAACAATCGCCGTTCGACTCCTTGTTTCCGCGAGCCGGTCGCGTTCGATAGGGCCTCAGGCCAGTCAATGATCCGACCCAAGCGGACCAAGATCGTCGCTACTCTCGGCCCGGCCTCACGTGAGCGTGAATCCGTAGCTGAACTCGTCCGTTCGGGCGTCGATGTCTTTCGGCTGAACGCCGCCCACGCGAGTCACGAAGTGCTCCGCGAGGACACCGCGACCATTCGGTCGGTCGCGGCCGAGTTGGGTCAGGCCGTGGGCATCCTCGTGGACCTGCAGGGCCCGAAGATCCGAGTCGGGCCGTTCAAGGATGCGGAGCCGATCTTCCTCCATCGGAACCGTGAACTCATCGTTTCCTGTGCTCCCGGGGTGGTCGGAGAGGCCGCTCCCGAAGGCGAGGTCACTCGCATCGGATCGGCCTACCACGGGCTCGCCAGCGACGTGAACCCAGGCGAGCGAATCCTGCTCGACGACGGGATGATCGAGTTGTCGGTCCTGTCCGTGGACGGGACCGAGATCCGCACCAAGGTGTTGCACGGTGGACTCCTCAAGCAGCACAAGGGGATCAACATGCCCGGCTCGAGCGTGTCGATGCCGAGCCTGACCGAGAAGGACATCGCCGACTTGGCGGTGGTCACCGACCTGGGCGTCGACTTCATCGCGATCTCGTTCGTCCGACAGCCGGAAGACGTTTCGCAGCTCAAGGAGCGGATCGTCGCAGCTGGATCCGATGCCCAAGTCATCGCGAAGATCGAGCGCCCGGAGGCGGTCGCAAACCTGAAAGCCATCCTCGACGTCACCGACGGTCTGATGATCGCGCGCGGCGACATGGGGGTGGAGCTCGGGCCGGAAGTCGTTCCGGGGGTGCAAAAGCGCATGATCCGGATGGCGATCCAGGCGCGGAAGCCCGTGATCACGGCGACCCAGATGCTCGAGTCGATGATCACGAACCCGCGACCGACCCGTGCCGAGGCTTCGGACGTCGCGAACGCAATCTATGACGGCACCTCCGCGGTCATGCTGTCGGCCGAGACCGCCTCGGGGCAGTTTCCGGTTCGGACGGTCCGGATCATGTCGCGGATCATCCGTCGCACGGAGAGCGACATGGCCAACGCCGAGCCGATGGCGCGACGGCGGACCGAGACCTCCCCGGAGTCGAGCACGGTGACGATGGCGACGGTCCGGGCGGCGTCCTACGCGGCTTCCCTGACCCAGGCGAAGCTGATCGCGGTGTTCACGGAGTCCGGATCCACGGCACGACTTCTGGCGGGGGAACGAACTTCGACTCCGGTCTACGGCTTCACCCCATCCGAGCGTTCCGTTCAGCGACTCTCGCTCTACTGGGGGGTCACTCCGCGGCGCCTGGAGCACGCGAATTCGGTCCGCCAGATGATGGTCGACGCCGAGAAGCAGCTGCTCGAAGCGGGCCTGGTGCGGAATGGCGATACCTACGCTGTCGTAGTCGGAACCAGCCGACGGCCTGGAATCGCCAACATCATGAAGCTCCGGACCGTCGGTGACGTCGAGGAGCCGGGCGGCGAAGGCTGAAACGGCCGAATCTGGCCCTTGACGGAGAGTTGCCCGTCGCTAGCGTATGGCGCCCTTCTTCGAACCCCGGCCGGGCCGGAGATGGTCCAAAACCCCTGTGGCGCCATGGTTCGGCGCGCTGTCGACACGCCGTCGACCGTCGCCTGATCGCCACCGCCGACCACCCGATCGAATCATGACTCGCACGACATTCGCGACCCGAGAAGACCATGAGCAGGCCGTGTCCAAGTGGCACGTCGTCGATGCGTCCGAGCACGTCATGGGTCGTATGGCTTCCCGTATCGCGGAAGTCCTGATGGGCAAGCACCGCCCGGACTACACGCCGCACATCTCGGTCGGCGAGGGCGTCATCGTGATCAACGCGTCGCGTACGGGGGTGACCGGCCAGAAGCGTGAGACGCGCACCTACTTCAAGTGGACCGGCTTCGTCGGTGGCAAGAGCCGCACCTCGCTGGGCGAGCGCCTCGACAACGATTCCGAGAAGCTGATCAAGGACGCCGTTCGTCGAATGTTGCCGAAGAACCGGATCGGCCGTTCGATGCTGAAGCGTCTCAAGGTCTACGCGGGGGCCGACCACCCGCACCAGGCACAGACCCCGACCAAGCTCGAGATTCCGTCCTGATGACAGTTCCGATCGGTTCCCGCGTTCGTGAGGACGGGGAGATCGATCAACCAAACTCCTACCGATCCGGATCTCGCTGATCCGGCAACCAAATTCGAGGACTCCGTGGTTCTAGCGACTGATCCCTACGTCTGGGGCACTGGCCGACGCAAGACGTCGGTGGCTCGCGTCCGTATCAAGGCCGGCAGCGGCCGCTTTGTCGTCAACGGCAAGGACGTCGAGAAGTTCTTCACGACCCCAGACACGCTTCGCCGCGCGAAGCAGCCTCTCCAGGCGACCGAAACCTCGGAGAACTACGACGTCTTCGTGCGCGTCGACGGTGGCGGCATCACGGGTCAGTCCGGTGCGGTCTGCCTGGGGCTGGCGCGCGCGCTCACCTCGGACAACCCGAACACGGAATCGGCGCTGCGTGAGCATGGTCTGCTAACCCGCGACCCGCGGATGGTCGAACGCAAGAAGTACGGCTTCCGCAAGGCACGCCGTTCGACGCAGTTCTCCAAGCGCTGATTCGCGCTTGCACCCGGGGCCTTCCGGCCCTGTGGTGGATCCCGCGGTGATTCCCGCGGTGGCTGGTTTCCGCCGCGCCCCCTCAGGTGGCGCGCCCTGCTGTGCCGCCTCCTGTGGGCAAGGTCTCCCGCTTCGCTCAGCTTGAGTCGGGCGCCGGTCGAGACCGACAGACTCGGCTGTCTCAGGACCCGTCCTGCGGTCGCGATCCGCCTTCGGTCTTCCATCGTCTGCGTTCCCGGCGGACACTCTGGGAGTGGGTGAATCAACGCGTGTGCTCTGGGCCGCAGGGCTCTCCGACGAATCGATCGGCCTTCTCGAATCTGCGCTCGGTGCCGAGTTTCGCCGCGGACTTCCTGAGCAGCTGACCAGCGAAGACTGCGTGCTTCTCGGCAGTGAACTCGGCCGGGCGGATGGCGCGGCCTTCGTGCAGCCGTTCTCGGCCTGCGTCGCACTGAAGCGTCGAGGGCATGGATCGGTGTTCTTGGTCGCGGGCCCCGACGAGACCGATGCGAACGAGATCGCGCGCTACTGCTTGGCCGATGGCGTGCTCACCCGCAGCGGGGAAGGGTTCGAGGGGCTCGACCGACTGCAGAAGAGTGCAGGACCGGCCAGCCGCGCTCCATCTCGCGTCGATGCGCTCTTGGAGAAGCTCGAGGCCGACCTCGCCTCCGATGACAGCGGGCGAGCCGACATCGCGCGCCGCATCGTCGAGCGTTCGGAAGACTCCGGCATTCTCGAGCACCTGACGGATCCGGAGACCGGGCTGTTCAACGGCCCGTTCGCGGGCTTCAAGCTCGACGAGGAGATCAAGCGAGCCAATCGCTTCCACCAGCCGCTCTCCGTCGTTCTCTTGGATGTTGGTCTCGAGGCCTGGCCCGAAGATTCGTCCTCGCGAATGCTGCTGATGGGTGAGCTCGCAGCGGTTTTCTTGGAGGGCTGCCGGGACATCGACGTCTTGGCCCGATTCAGCGAATCGGTCTTTCTGTTCCTCCTCCCAGGCACGGGGTCGGCAGGAGCCGAGGCGGTCGCGAACCGGTTGGCCGCCGAACTGTCCGAGCGCCGCTTCGATGGCTCGGTTTCGATCGATCCGGCTTTCGGCGTCGTCACGGTGCCTCAGCCAGGGATCAAGGACCGCCGGAAGCTCTTGGCTCTCGCCGAGAACTGTCTGGCGACCGCACGGAGTGGCTCCGGTAGCGATCGAGTCACTGTCGACACGCCCTGATCGCTTCGCGAGGTCGGGGATTCTTTCCCACTCGCAAATATCCCGGACGCTTCCTCGCTGCGGCTCCGTCGGGGTCGACCCGCGCTCGAGATGTTCGATCGATTCGTCCGCACCAGCCAAGCACGGAACGCCCTCAACAAGGGTGAGTTCGCGCATTGCCTGCGACTACTGGACGATCCGGATCTGCGCGAGCACCGGCGCACGGACCGACTCCGTGAGCGGGCCATCGAATCCTGGTGCGCTCGCGGAATCGAGCGTGCCGGTGCAGGAAGCGTCGACGCCGCCGAATCGGATCTGGCGGCGATTCTCGCGCAGATCCGGGACGCCGAACGCGATTTGGTCTCGGTGACGGAGCTTCGCAAGGAGATCGAGGAAGCCAAGACCCGGCGAACCGTCCTGCTGGAGTCGCTCGAGGCCTGGGAGCAAGCCGTGCGTCTAGCACTCGATGAGGGAGGACTCGACGCCGCTCGACGGATGTTCGGGGGGGGCGAGCCGTCGGAGCAGCTCCGCCGGAGTGATACCAAGGCCTGGGAAGCTCAGCGGAACGAACTGGAACGCTTGCTCGAGGATCGCCGGAAGAGAGCCGACGCGGCCATTGCCGAGCTCGATGCGGCCCTGAAGGACGGTGATGCTGAGCTTGCTGCGAACGCGTACCTCCAATGGAGCACACTGGACTCATCCGCCACGAGCCAAGGGGCACGCCGCGCGTCGGTCGAGAAGTTGTGCCGTCGGAGCGCTGAGAAGGGCGTTCTTTCTGACGAAGTGCGGCGTCGTCTCGCGTCGGATCCCGCACTCGGCTCCAAGGTGGAGTGGACGAGGCTCGGTGCCGGCACGGCGTCGAGTCAGGAGCTACTCCGTCTGCTCGAGGTGTTCGTCCGCAAGGCGCGCATCGAGGACGAATCGATCCGCTTCGATTGGAGTGGCCTGGAAACCGGTCTCGCCGCGCTTCCGCACGACGCCGACTTCGTCGATGAAGTCCGTGCGTTCTGGCGCGCGGGGCATCGTGGCCGTCTTGAGGCCGCCGCGACCGAGCTCTCCGGGGTTTCCGACGAAGGGGTCTGGAAGAAGCTTCGAAAGGCGATCGAGAGCTCCCGAGAGGTCGTCGCTGGCTGGTCCGAACACCTGGATCGACTGATCGACGAGGAGCAATGCGACAAGGCCAAGCGCCTTCTGCTGCTGCGTCTGAAGGAATGGCCGGAGAACGAGGAGTTCAACTCGAGGCTGAAGCGCGTCGAGTCCATCGAGGACGGATGGGGAGAGCGGCTCGCCGAGATTCGAGCGATGCAGCGTGAGGGGCGGATCTCCGAGGCGCTGCGGTCAGCTCGGGCTCTTGGTGCCTCGGGGGATCTCGAGGCTCCGGTCCTGGCCGTGATCGAAGAATTGGAGTCGCGACGCGACGTCGTCACGGCCGGGGTCGCCGAGGTCGAGCGACGGCTTCGGGTTCCGTCTGCGCGTGCTCGAGAAGAGCTCGAACGCGCGATGGGAAGGCTTCGAGAGCTCGAGGCGGTTCAATCCGATTCCTCGGATCTGCAACGACTCCGCGAGGCCGTTGAGGCCGAGCAATCGGGCTGCAAGCATCTCGAATCGATGCGGCGGGCCATCGACTCGGATTCGGTCGACGGGCTGGACAGCGGTTTGACCGACTATCGCAGCGTTCGCGACCGCCTGATGGACAGTTGCCGACTCCGAGGCCAAGAACAGTCCTTGGCAGAGTCCGCTCGCAACCGCGCACGTCAGTCGCTCGATCGCGGAGAAGTGGCTGCCTGCCTGCGTTGGCTCGGAGCCGCCGACTCGATCCCAGTTGAGGCCGGACGGTCTTCGGCCGCGGCGCTCGAACGCACCGCGCGCGGTCGTCGCGCGGCAGCCGACCGCTTGATCGAACAAGCTCGTGACGCATGGCGGGACGGGCAACACGACCGCGCGCGCTCGTTGCTCGACGCGGCTCGCGACCAGGCCTCGGACATCGATTCCGTGCGCCGATTCGAGTCCTTCCTCCGCGAAGGGGGTGCCGAAGCAGAGCTCCTCGAGCGGGCCGAGGCGGAGCGCGAACGAGGTGATCTCGACGCGGCGAACCGGACACTGCGGTCGATGGGAGCCACGCCGAAGGCGCTTCGAAGCCGGGTCTTCGACTTCAAGCGCAGTCTCGCAGAGGCCCAGGGGTTCGGCGACGCGTTCCTGCTCCGAGTCGACGACGCCGGGGAGATCCTCGTGTTCCGTGGGGAGTCGGTGACGATCGGCAACCTACGCGAGGGCGTCGCCGACCTTCCGATGCTCGCCCGTCTGAAGGGGGTGCACGCTCGACTTCGTCGATCGATGAGTTTTCACGGCGGCTTGTCGGATCGGATCCAGACCGAGGCCGGAGAACTCTTCGATTCGGACGGGGTCCCGGTGGAGCGGATCGACCTCGGCGGGCCGGTTGGGTTCCGGCTCGGAGATTCGGTCCGGTTCGACTACCAACGCCCCTCGGAACGCAGTCTGTCCGCCAACCTGCAGGTCGGTGGCGGTTTCCGGGTCGGGTCCTGCGACCGCCTGGTTTGGATGAAGGATCGGGGCCGAGACGGCCGGGTCCTGATCGGATCGGCTCGGGATGCCCACGTCCGCGTGCCGGCTGCGAAAGCAGAGGTCGAGCTCTACGCCGAGCGCGACGGACGACTCTTCGTGCACTGTGACGAGGGCCTGACGATCGACGGTCGCGAGGTCCGCGGGCGTCACCCAGTCCCGCCTTCGGGTGTTGTGCGCGCGGACGGGATCGAGTTTGTGGTTCTGCCCTGGTCTCGCGCCTGAGAGCCGAATGGGCAGATTTTCTGCCTGATCGACTTTTTCGAGGAATCGCGAATCTTCGCAACGGGGCTGCGAAGCGGTCGGGCAACCGCTGCCAGGAGGACCCGCATTGCTCGCTTCACTCGCTCTCGCCCTGCTCTCGACGACGACCCCGACGTCCGTGGATCCTCACGGTGACGTGGAGCGGGCTGCGGTACCGGCGACGGTCCGGGCCCACTTCGTGGAAGCCATGGATCCCGACGAGGAGCGGAGGCGCAACGCCCTGATCGAAGTCGAAGGCCGAGTCGGGCTGACTCCGTGGGAAGCCGAGGCCGAAGCCGAGCGGGAACTCGTCGAGACCGTCCTCTCGGACCTGGAGCGTGAAGTCCGCCGCGGGCGGCTCGCGGGGGATGCGAGCTGGCTTCCGACCGCCTTGGAGCGTCGGGCGCTCGAACGCTGGCGATCGGATCTCGAGCCGGAGGATCTCGTGGACGTCGTGCGTCACGACCTCATCGAACACGATCACGCCGGCTTCGCGAGCTTCCAGGTCCGGCTGGCTGCGCGCGTGGACACCGATCTCGTCGGCGAAGCGATGGACGGGTTCGAACGTGAGATTGCTCGGACGCGCCGGCGCGCGACGGCCTTCGGCCTCGGCGCCATCGGACTCTGGGGACTGCTCGGATTGGCTTTCGTCTGGTTCGATCGTCTCACTCGTGGCTACATGCCCTGGCGCACTGGGCTCGTCCTCGGTGGAATAGGGGCCGCGTTGCCGGCCATGGCCTGGTTCCTTATCTGACCGTCCCGATCGGCGACCGAGCGGTGCACCCGACGACGCAAGCCATGGAGCTCTCCCAAACGCCCGAACCGAACGACGCCGCCGACAAGGCGGCCCCGGGCATCCATTGGGAGGCGTTCTACCAGAACTACCGCAAGCCCGGTTACGTGTCGGGCTTCGAGATCATCAACAAGCTCGGCGGCGGGATGTTCGGCCTGGTCTTCAAGGCCCGGAAGGAATCGATCGGCAAGGACTACGCGATCAAGTTCCTCAAGGTCGATGACGAGGTCGTGCGGGACGCCGTTCTGCGGGAGCTCAGGAGCGTCGACCTCTTCGCTCAGATCGATCACCCCAACCTCGTGTCGATCGAGGACAAGGGATCGGTCGATGGCATTCCGTTCATCGTGATGAGCTACGCCGGGGAGGAGACGCTGCGCAAGCGCCTCGACCGTGGCGACCTCTCGCACGATGACGCTCTCAAGATCTTCGTGCAGGCCGCTCGCGGTGTGCAGGCGCTCCACGAGCGCAGCCTGGTCCACTTTGACCTGAAGCCGGCCAACGTCTTCCTGCGTGGCGACGTCGCCCGCGTGGGGGACTACGGACTCTCGAAGCTCGTCTCGGAGTCTCGCAACTCGCTGAGCTTCGGGCGCGGGACGCCGTACTACATGGCGCCCGAGATGCTCCACCGCCGCGGGGACTCGCGAAGCGATGTCTACTCGCTCGGCGTGTTGCTGTTCGAGTCGCTCGTCGGCGAGGTTCCGTTCCAAGGGGACTCGGAATGGGAGGTCCTCAAGAAGCACGAGGAGGCCCCGGTCGAGGTGCCTTCGCAAATCGGTCGCCCGGTTCGACAGGTGATCGAGCGCTGTCTAGCGAAAGATCCTGACGCCCGCCCCACCGTGCGCGAGGTGTTGCAGATGCTGTCCGCTCCGGCCTCACTGGGGGAGAGCCTGGTGTTCCCGCGGAGCGGGGTCGCGGGTGCGGCAGCCGTCGTCACCCCTTCGCAGCCAGATTCGGCTCCGTCGAAGGACATCACCCCGCCGCCGATCCCGACCCCGCCTCCGACTGATCTTGGTTCGGTGCCGGTCGTCGAACCCGAGGACGACGAAAACTGGGACAGCGACTGGGATGAGCCCGCCCCTCCAAGGTCCGCGTCGCGTCGAGCCTCCAGCCGAGCAACTCCACGCCCCGAACCGAACCGGACCCTGATCGGACGCCTGATCCAGGGCGTGTTCAGCCTGTTCGAGTTCGCGGTCCTCTGCGTTTTGGTTCCGATTCGCGGTGCCGCCGAGTTGGTCGGTCGAACGACAGTGTTCCTCGTGCGATTGCCGTTCCAGGTCCTGGGGATGGTGTTCAACCTGGCGGGCTACCTGGCGATCGCTGTGATTCTGGTCGTCCTCCTGCTCGGTGCCTTCTCGCTCTTGGGTGCAGGACGGCTCGAAGACTCCGGGCCGCGGCGTCATGTGATCACGGTGCCCGCATCGGGCGAGCTCGAAGTCCGCTCTGGCGCAGACGCCCCTGAACAGGGACGCTGAACGACCAGATGGGTGTCGCTGACGGACAACGACTGGACGATGAGCAGCTTCGGGCGCTTCAGTCGATGGACGAAGTGGCCTGGTCGGATCTGCAGAGCGACTTTTTCCGGCGGATCTACTTCTTCGTGAAACGCCAGGTCGGCAGCCACCAGACCGCCGAAGATCTGACTCAGGAGGTCTTCCTCGGGGCGGTCAAGAGCATCGAGCGGTTTGACACGAGCTACACGATTGAGCAGTTCCTGTTCGGTATCGCTCGGAACCGGGTCGTGGATCACTTTCGGAAGCACCGGCCCATCTCGGTGCCGTCGAAGCGTGACGATGACAGCGACGCCAGCCTCCTGTGGCTCGAGAACTTCGCCAACGATGCGGTGTCGGCCCCCGCGGAGAAAGCTGTCGACGATGAGAAGGCGCGGCGCCAGAGAGTGGTTCTGGGTGAAATCCTGCGCCGGCTCGTCGCGGAGCTGTGGGAGAGCGGGGACTTTCAGAAGCTGATGGTCCTCGAGTCGCTGTTCGTCCTCGGAAACCGGAACAAGGACGTCGCAGATCGATTCGGCTACGAAGACGAGAAGGCGATCGCCGGAATCAAATTCCGCGCGATCGATCGCCTCCGAGGTTGGGCACGGCAGCGCGACCCGAACCATTCCCTGTTCCTCGGGCTCTGGTCGCCTGGCAGCCGCTGATCGATGCCATGAGCAGTTCCAATCCAGAACATGCTGCGATGGGCCCCGAAGACGAGGAACTGACCCTCGAAGTGGCCGTCGTATGGCGGGAGGAACGCGTTTCCTGTCCGCATCCCGATGTTCTGCGCGCGTTCCTCGCTGCGGGGCTCGACGAGGACGCCGCCGGTTTCGTCGCCTTCCATCTTCAGGAATCGCAGTGTCCCTACTGCAACGCGACCGCCGAGGAGATCCGGGCCGAGGCCGCGGAAGCGACGACTCCGAAGCTCGAAGACCTGCGCAAGAAGCTTCTTCGATCGACCGTCGCAGCTCTGAAGAGCCAGCGCGGGGGCGGTTGAGTCCCCAGCCCCGAGAAACCTCGGGGTTTTTCGATACATCTCGGAATCTTCGCGACGTCCGTCGCATCGCTCCCTGGGTCGCCCGGCGACCCGAGAAAACACACCGGAGCAACCGAGATGTTCAAATTGATCAAATGGGGCGTCGGCACGGTTCTCGTCGTCGCCATCGTCGGAACCGTGACCCTCGGCCGTGACGCCGGCAGCTACCTGTCGACTGCGGTCCACTCGCTGCGCGAGGAGGTCCAGGACACCATTCCCGTCGAGGTTCAACTCGACCACGCCGAGCAGTTGGTTCGAGAGATCGAACCCGAGCTCAACCAGGCTCGCCGCCAGCTCGCGCAAGCCCACGTCGACCTCGAGCACGCTCGCGAGCGGCAGGTCGGTCTGGAGTTCGAAGTCGAGCACCAGGAACGGTCCTTGCGTCGCGTCGCTGAAACGGCGGATGCGGACGCCGCGTCCTACAGCGAGCGGGGAACGACACTCCAGTCCACCCGTCTCGCACGGACCTTCGATCGCTACCGCGCCAACAAGCGCGAACTCGAGCAGCAAGCAGTGTTGATCGCTCGCCAGCAGGCCGCGGTCGAAGCGGCGCAGATGCAGGTCGAAGCGGTTCGTGAGCAGAAGGCGGAACTCGAGCAGCTGATCACCGAGCTGCGAATCCAAAAGCGTCAGAACGACGCGCTGGCGGCAAGCGCGCAGCGTATCGAAATCGATCCGTCCGCGCTGTCTCGTGCCCGTGAGACCTGCGAGCGCATCAAGAACCGCTTGGAGGTCAACCGACGCCTGCTCGAAGAGGACCTGGATCTGCCGACGATCGACACTGAGCACCGCGACATCGAAGGTGAGGTTCGCGCCTACTTCGACGGGGAACAGTCGGGCGGCGTCGTGCTGCACGGTCGTTGATCACCAGGTGATCGACCGTTCCTTGAGGGGCCCGCGGGGCACCTCTGAAACTTCGGGGCGCCGACGCGAACTTGGAACGCAGTCGCGCCGGCGCCTCTCACTCGACGGGTTTGGGGCGGGGATCAGCCGTCGACGGACGCGGCATCGTCCACCGGCCCAAAGTCGTCGAGTTTCCATTCCTGGTAAAGGCCGGCGCGCACCAGGTCTGCTGGATCGACGCGCGCCTGGAGCTCGCCGTCAACCAGCTGGGGATTTGAGTCGATTTCCGCGGCGCGCACTCTCGCCAGGGAGATCGCCAGTCGGGGCTCGTCGCCTCTTGGGATCATCAGGTGATTGCGGAGATCACGCGGGGAGAGGAACTTACCGGCTTGACGGGTCGTGCCATCGTCGTTCCGTAGTTCCACCAGGCTGACCAACTGCGGGCGGAAGCGGACTCGAAGTCGTTCTCCCGCGAGCGTCAGATCGAACCGATGACGACCATCCGGTTCGCGCTCGCTGTCGATCACCTCGGCATCACCGAGAACGAACAGCGACGGGAACTCCTCCTGGATTCGATCCCAAGCGATCTGCCATTCGACGAGTCCGACGACACCGACCCGCGTCTTCAGGTTCTCGGACAACGAGAAGAAGGTCTCGCGCTGGCTCTCTCGCCTCAAAGCCTCCCGAAAGGTGTCGAGCGCCAGTTCGGGCGAGCTCCGATCGACAGAGATCCAGGCGCTGCGATCGGGCCCGCAGGACCAGCTGGCAATTGCGCAGCATCCGCTCAGAGGAAGCGCCAGCAGCGTGAGCACGGCGGGGCGTAGGGCCGCCCGGAACGACCGCGAGGGGGTCCGGAGCCCGCGAGCTCGCGCGACGGAATGGGGACCGAACACGTCCGGGAACCTAGCGGAGCGGTGACAAGGCGGCAAACGGTCCGTGCGAACGTCCGATTGCCTCGCCGTACGGGGTGGATCTGGGGTATTTTCTGGGGGACACGCGGAGGGACGGTCCGCCTGCTGCGTTACTTGCACCCACACGCGTTCGCGTGGTACGAATCACTCCCTCCGGGTCCCGAACCCTCTCCAAGATGATCCAGCGATTCCTTGCCGGTCTCCTCGTCACCGCCCTGTCCACCGCTTCGATCGCGGCTCAGGAGGGCGCGGCCCCCTGGTTCGAGCAGGAGCAGCTCGACCTCGGTCGTTTCGTCGAAGGTGAAGTCGCCGAAGGTGAGTTCCAATTCCGCAACCCGACCGGGGCGGACCAGTCGATCGTTTCGATCAAGGCGAGCTGCTCGTGCACCAGCCTGGTGATCTTCGTCGGCGACGAGCGCTTCACCGTTGAGAAGAACCCGGCTCCCAACTCCATCTACCACTGGACCCTGGACGAGTCGACGGGTCGCAACAACAAGCAGCTGGTCGAGTCGATCCCCGTTCCTGAAGGCGCCGAGGGCCGCGTGGAAGTCGATATCGATCTCCGCAACGTTCGCGGCCGGAAGTCGGCGGCGATCACCTTTGGTCTGACCGACTCCGAGAACCCGGCAGTCGCGATCCAGGCCACGGCGTTTGCGGCGCAGTTCTTCCGCCTCGAGCCGTCCGAGATCCGTCTCGAGGAGATGAGTTTCGACGAAGCTCGTGAGTTCACGGCGCGCGTCACGTCACCGGTGCAACCGCAGTTCGAAATCACCGGAATGGATCCGTTGCCGAAGGGCATGACGGCGACCTACCGGAAGACCGAAGGTCCCGACGGCTCGGCGATCTGGGTCGTCAACGGCACCTACGGTCCGGACATCGACCCTTCGGCCGGCGGCGGTGTGATCCGGTTGCGCACCAACGTGCAGAACCGGCGCGTCGACGTTCGCGTCATCGCGTATGTTCAAGGGCCCCTGACGGTCGAGCCGAGCAGCTTCATCCAGTTCGGCAAAATCAAGCGTGCGGAAGGCAAGACCAAGACGGTTCGCATCGTCCCGGCGGCTGACTTCGATCTTCAGATCGAAGACCTCACGATCGAGGGCAGCCAGCTCGACGAGCAGTACCTCGAGGTCACCCACGAGAAGGTTGATGGTGCCATCGAGCTGACCGTGACCATCAAGCCGGATGCGCCTCGGTCGTTGGTGCGCGGTGTGATCCGTCTGCAGCTGAACCACCCGGCGAAGCGGGAGCAGACGATCTCGTTCAACGGCTTCGTGCGTTGAGTTCACGTCCAACGCTCGAAGCGGCTCTGCAAGCGGCCGGGTTGGATGAGGACGGTCTCGCCCAGGCGCGCAGTTTCGCCTCGTCGAAGGGCGTCGCACTGCAAGCCGCGGTCGTCTCGCTGAACCTCCTGGCTGAGGACTTGGCGTATCGCGCCCTGTCCAAGTCCGCCGGACTGCCTTTCGTCGATCCGGCGAAGGCTCCGCTGGGCGCCGACATCGTCGGTCGCGTTCCCGTCGAGCAGATCGAGCAGAACCACGCTCTGCCTGTCGCCGATCGCGATGGAGTGCTCTATGTAGCGATCGACGATCCGATGAAGAGCTACGTCGCTGACGAGTTCGGGTTCTTCACCGGTGGCGAGGTGCGCTGCGCGATTGCTCCGGCTGGTTCGCTGAAGGACGCGATCCAGCGAGTCGTTCGCGGTGGTGGAGGCGCTGCGCCGAAGACCGCAGCCGAACCGAAGGCCGGTGGCGGAGCGCGTTCGAAAGCCGGCAACCGGGACGACGATGATGCCCCAATCGCGCGCCTCGTCGAGCAGCTCGTGGGGGAGGCTGTCACGTCCCGAGCGAGCGACATCCACATCGAACCGTTCGAGACCCAACTCCGGGTCCGGACCCGTGTCGACGGAGTCCTTCGCGAGTCGAGTCAGCTCGACATTGGCCTGCACGGCTCGTTGACCTCGCGGATCAAGATTCTGGCGTCGATGGATATCGCCGAACGGCGCAAGCCGCAGGACGGCCGTATCGAGTTCCACATCGAAGGCCGTGCGATCGACGTCCGAACTTCGGTCCTGCCCAGCAACCATGGCGAAACCGTGGTCATGCGTCTGCTCGACAAAGAGCGGGGCTTGATGTCGCTCGAGAAGCTGGGCTTCGAAGGTGAAGATCGAGATCGATTCGAGCGGATCATCCAAAGGCCGAATGGAATCGTCTTGGTCACCGGTCCGACTGGCTCCGGTAAGACGACGACGCTCTACGCGGCGCTCAAGCAGCTCAACCGCCCGGACGTGAAGATCATCACGGCCGAGGACCCGGTCGAGTTTAACATCGCCGGCATCAACCAATGCCAGGTGAAGTCCGGCATCGGGCTCGACTTCGCTCGCGTCCTGCGAGCGATGCTCCGCCAGGCGCCCAACGTCATCCTCGTCGGAGAGATTCGGGACCGGGAGACGGCTGAGATCGCTGTTCAAGCGGCTCTGACCGGGCACCTCGTGTTCTCGACCCTTCACACGAACGACGCGGCGTCGGCTGTGACCCGTCTGGTCGACATGGGGGTGAAGCCGTTCCTCGTCTCGGCTGCCGTACAGGCCGTGCTCGCACAGCGACTGGTGCGCGTTCTGTGTCCGAAGTGCAAGGAGCCATACGACGCCAGTGAGAGCGAGCTGCGCACCCTCGGCCTCGAAGCGCAGGGAACTCCCCCGAAGATCTACCGTGCGGTCGGCTGCGACGCCTGCGACGGTCGTGGCTACCGAGGCAGACTCGGTCTGTTCGAGCTCCTCGAACTCGACGGTTCGTTGCGAGAGATGATCTTCCAGGGCGAGCCCGCCATGGCCCTCAAGCGTCAGGCGAGGCAGAGCGGTGCGATGCAGACCCTGACCGAAGACGGAGTCCGCAAGGTGCTCGAAGGCACGACGTCGGTCGACGAACTCCTCCGCGTGACTTCCGCCCACTGATCCCTCGCGGGCGACCCTCCAAGCGATGACAGAGATCCAAAGCCTTCTCGATACCGCTCACGAACGCGGCGCATCCGACCTCCACCTCTCGGTCGGTCGCCCACCAGTCGTTCGTCAGGGAGGCCGCCTCGTCGAGCTCGACGGCGAGTCTCTGACCAACGAGTCGATTGACGCGATGGTCCGCGCGATCGCGCCCGAGCGGAATCTGAAGGAGCTCGAGGAACTCGGTTCCACGGACTTCGGCATCGCCCACGGAGACAAGTGTCGATTCCGCGTCTCGGTCCTGACGCAGAAGGGGAGCCGGGGCATGGTCCTGCGCCAGATCCCGCAAAACCTGCTCTCGTTCGAGCAGATCGGACTGCCCGAGTCCGTGCAGAAACTCCTGCACCTCCATCGCGGCCTGATCCTGGTCACTGGTCCGACCGGTTCGGGTAAGACCACCACCCTCGCGACGATGGTCGACTGGATCAATCGCAACCGCGACGTCCACATCATCACGATCGAGGATCCGATCGAGTACTACCACTCGCACGAGCAAAGCCAGATCACGCAGCGAGAAGTCGGAACCGATGTCCCGACCTTCGGGGAGGCGATGCGACGGGCTCTGCGTCAGGACCCCGATGTGATTCTGCTCGGCGAGATGCGGGATCTGGAGACGACCTCGGCCGCGATCGCCGCCGCCGAGACTGGCCACCTCGTGTTTGGCACCTTGCACACGACCGGCGCCGCGAGGACCGTCGATCGCATCATCGACCAATATCCGACCGACCAGCAGGAACAGATCCGAGCCCAGCTGGCGGTCTCGCTCGTTGCAGTGATCAGCCAGATCCTCGTGCCGACCGCGGACGGCAAGGGTCGCGCAGCCGCCTTCGAGGTGATGATCACGACGCCGGCGATTGAGAACCACATCCGCAAGACGGAGACGTTCAAGATCCCGTCCGTCCTCCAGAACAGTCGTCGGCAAGGCATGCAGCTGCTCGACGAGTCGCTGTTGGAGCTCTACCGCTCGGGTCGGATTTCGAAGGAGGCCGCGCTCGAGCGCGCCTTCGACGATCAGGCGCTGCAGCTGAAGATGGGAGGCGCCTGATTTGGCTGCTCGGAGGCTGCTCGGACAAGTCCTGAAGGACCTTGCTCTCGTTCACGAGGGACAGATCCAGGAGGCGCTGATGACTCAGCGCGAGAAGGGCGGTCGTATCGGTGAGATCCTGATGGAGCTCGGCCACTTGTCTGCCGCGGACCTCTCGATGGGTCTCGCCAGCCAGGCCGGATTCGAGTTCGTCGACGTGAGCTCCGGTCGACCGCAGGAAGACGCGGTGCAAAAGATCGACAGCGGGACCGCCCGTGCGTTCCGCGTGTTGCCCTGGGCGATCGAAGGCTCGGTCCTGCGGGTCGTGCTGGCAGACCCCCAGAGTAGCTCGGTCCTGGACGATCTCGGCTTCGTCTCGGGCATGGAGGTCCAGGGAGCCATCGGAGACGCCAACGCGGTCGACGAAGCGATCGAAGCCGCCTACGGCAAGGCGGCTGCCACCGGGCAGGAGGCGATGAAGGAACTCGTCGCCGAGCTGGCTCAGGAGGGCGGCAAGTTCGACCTCGAGGACAAGGCCGCGATGGCTTCGGCCGCGCCGGTCGTCAAACTCCTGAACTACGTCCTCTACCAGGCGATCCGTGACAAGGCTTCGGACATCCACTTGGAGCCGTTCGAGAGCGACTTCAAGATCCGCTACCGCGTTGACGGAGCGCTGTTCGAACTCGAAGCCCCGCCGCCGCACCTGGCCGTGGCGCTCATCTCGCGCGTCAAGGTCATGGCCGATCTCGACATCGCCGAGACTCGCCTGCCGCAGGACGGACGCGTCGAGCTGACGGTCGGGGGCCGACCGGTCGACCTTCGTATCTCGACCCTGCCGACGATGTTTGGAGAGTCGTGCGTGATGCGTGTCCTCGATCGGTCGGTCGTCGCACTCGACGTCGACAACCTCGGACTCTTTGAGCAGGATCGAGAGGCGCTGCGCGAGCTCCTGACGCTGCCGCACGGAATCGTCCTGGTCACCGGGCCGACCGGTTCGGGCAAGACCACGACCCTCTACGCGCTGCTCAACGAGCGCAACGACGAGAGGGTGAAGATCATCACGGTCGAAGACCCGGTCGAGTACGACCTCGAAGGCATCGTGCAGGTTCCGGTCAACGACGACATCGGAGTGACCTATTCGCGCGTCCTCCGCACGATCCTTCGACAGGACCCCGACGTGATCCTGGTTGGAGAGATTCGGGACAAGGAGACCGGGCAGACGGCTGTTGAGGCCTCCCTGACCGGGCACCTGGTGTTCTCGACTCTCCACACGAATGACGCGCCGAGTGCGGTCGCTCGCCTTGTCGACATCGGTGTCGAACCGTTCCTACTCGCCGCCACGCTGCAGACAATCGTCGCTCAGCGCCTGGTTCGCCGGGTCTGCACGGACTGCAAGGTCGACTACGAGCCCAGCGACGACGTGCTGCGCGAACTCATGGTCTCGCGAGAAGAAGTCGGAGACCGCCGATTCGCGCGCGGCAAAGGCTGCGACGAATGTTCGTTCACCGGCTACCGCGGTCGACTCGCTCTGTGTGAGATCCTGACGCTCGACGAACGAATCCGCCAAGCCATCCTCGAGCAGGCGAGTAGCGGCGAGATCGAGCGGATCGCCCGCGAGGGTGGCATGAGAACGCTACGACAGGCAGGCCTTCGTGCGATCTTCGAAGGCGTCACAAGCGTCGAGGAAGTCCTCCGCGAGACCTTGCACGAAGTCAGCTGATCGTTCGCGGCGGGGGTCGCTCTCGGCGCGGCCCGATAGCTGCCCGAGTCCAGACCCCCTGAGGAGAGTTCGGGACGCGACCCCGGGAAGAGCCTGCTTTGCTGGCCAACCTGGTGCACGCGACTCCAAATTCATGCCTGACTACGTATAAGGGCGAAAACGACGAGGCCATGACGCTGTTCGAGCGCGCTCACGCAATTCTCCTGCCATCGCTGGGTCCCGATCACCACAAAACCAAGAGTGTGGCATCGTCGATACAAACCCTTATTTAAAGACTTAAAACAAAACCCTAAGTAGGGTAAGGATGCGTCGTAACAGAGCAGTGTATGCTCTGGGAAGCATTCTCGCGGTGCTTGCCGTGCACCAAGGGCTGCAAGCGTGGACGGCGACACGCGGTAGAAAGGCCCCTACCCCAGTATTCTTGAAATTCCACAAAACGGGGGGTACGACCGTGGCTCAAACCCTAGCGAAAGAAGTGAATTTGTCGTTCCGTTGCGGAAATTACGACGGGCATTGGGCCGTTGGATATTACCGTTATTTCGGTCCGTTGGGCATGAAATACTGCGGTGGTTTCAATGTCAGGTTAGTCACATTGCTGAGGGACCCCGTGCCGAGGTTCATCTCGCGGCTCT